>JBAMLO010000001.1:0-14456 GCA_039793485.1 Nitrososphaera sp.
CTAAGACAAACATTCCTGAAAATAAACCCATTCTTACAGGCCACATCCCAATGTAATATACCTGCCGCCAACCTACATCAAACCATGAATCTTCTTGATTGAAAATAGTGATGGCAGATAAAGCTGAAAGTAACCCTGCAAGTTTTGATTTTGAAATAGAATACACAAAGAGATAAGAAGCTGGGGCGAGAAGAACGTAGCTAAGTATAACGCCTAAGTTATATGTAGAACTGAAATCCAGAAATTTTGATAATATAAGATATAAGAATGCTACGAAAAAGGTTGTGCCAGGGTTATAATACAGATTAGGAGGCCAGCCAAACATGTGCCATGAGTCATAACCTAGTAAGTTACCACTTGGAATGAAGTACTTATAAGTTAAGTAGGCATTAGTGTAGTGAAATCCATGGTCCCAACCAGGAATTTCTCCTCCAATGAAAACAGTTCTAACAGACAAAAACCCAACAAGAGTTATTAAAGATAGAAGCAAAAAGGCAACGAAGCTAGGATTAAGCTTTGTTATTAGCTTACCATAGGTCATAGGCCTACTAATGTTCTTTCGGAAAATAAAAATATTTCCTATTTTTATTTTAAGTTTAAAATGATCTTTTTTATCTCTGCTAGAGTTTCTTCGTCAATGGGCTTCTCTAAATTCATAAATATAGGCAACTTATAAAGTGGAGCTTCGTAGTTTTGAATAGTAGTCGGACCTTCGTATTCTTTGTTCTCCCATAAGTCTAGCCACTTGCCTTTCGGCAGTGTAACGTCTCTAGTAGTTGCACCTTGCTTTATAACGGGAGCGAAGAGTAGACTTTCCCCCAGCATAAATTCGTCATTAATTTTGTATAAGTTTTCATCGTCGTGGTTAAAGAACAACGGCCTAACTATTGGGGATCCGTCTTTTAAGCTTTGGTTAACTAAGCTTAAGATGTACTTCGAAAGCTTAACGTGTAACCATGCATATTCTTTGCTTATGTTTATAACTTGCTCATCAAATTCAGGTCTCCACGGCAATATTGAGAACTGTATGGAAGGCATAGGAACTGAAACTTCAACCCATCTTATAAAAAGTTCAGAATCGCATTTTTCATTTCCGTACTCATTGCCTCCAATCATATCTGGTAGTACGAAAGGATACCCAATTAAAGAATAAGTTAAAGTGGAAGTTATAACTGAATGGAGCCCGTTGTTCAACCCCCATCTTGAGTCCTTGTCACCTAATCTAGTCAGTAATCCCAAAGGTTGTGCAAAGGTACTTACTCTTGTTTCAGACAAATCATGAAAGTTATCAGCAACAAATTTCATATAAATGTCACCGTACTGAGCAGGAAATATAGGCTTAAAGGTAACAGAGCCATACGGAAAGAATCCAGCATCACCTGCGTCAAACTTAAATCCATCGAATCCATAACTCCTTTGTAAGTTTAATAACTTTTCTTTAAACCATTCATACGTTTTTGGATTCGTAAAGTCTAGTAACCCTGCTTCGCCATTCCACCATCTTACAGTTATTGGATTACCAGATTTGTCTCTTACTAATAACTTTTCGTTTACAGCAAACTGATAGTTCTTTGAGTCTAGGTTTATGAAAGGATAAACCCACAGAGTAACTAGGAAGCCTAAGTTATGCAGTTCTTGAACCATTGATTTTGGATCCGGAAACTTAGACTTATCAAATTCAAAATCTCCATAATGAACTTCCCACTTATCGTCTATCTCGATTATTCCTAGTGGAAAATTGTACTTAATTATATCCTTGGCATACTGTAGCACTTTTTCTTGGTCTACTGCTGTTTTATATTGAGCCCAAGTGCTGTATATTGGCTTAGTGAAAACAACTTCAGAAGGGGAAGATTTTGGTTTGCCAACTATGCTTATGAACTTGTAGTAAAGGTCAGTTACATTGTTACCAAGTATTATGCGGTATTGAAGAGAACTATCTCTCCTGCCAAATTTAAGTACATTCTTTTTACTTGAAACATCTAAACTATAAGATACGTGGATTGGTTTATAATCAAGCACCAGAATACCCAATCCTGAGGAAGTAAATACAAAAGGAACTTGTACGTTACCTGAAGGGAAAGAAGCGGATTCAAAGTTGTTACTAAATGGGAAATCCTGAGGGACAAGAAAACCTGCGCCATAGAGGAAATCATTTATGTAATAGCCTTCAGTAAAGTCTACTTCGGCGTTAGAAGTCCAATTTATGAAAAGATTGTTTGAAGCTAACTTTAAGTTCAAAGTTAATTCGTTACCAGAAGAATCAAGAAAGTTCAAAGTAACTTCGTCCTCACTTTCTTTAAAGCTCTTTAGTTCTAAATTGTTCTTTGGAATGCTTGAAAGAACTTCTCTCGAGTTATGTACTATCGAAAAGGAAAATGGCGTTAGTAAAAACTTGATTTTATACTGATTTAGATGCATTGAAATAACCTCACGAGCCTTATCCATGACGTAAACGTTAGAAGATCTAATATTTAAGTTTTTGACGCTGAAAAATATACAAGGATTTTGTACCCAATAGACTAAACCATTACATATGTTTAAGCAGTGCTATATTTGTACTTAAGTTTTAAGGTATTTCCTACTCTGAAAAGAACTTAGCACTAAAGCTTTTATTTACTTTTCATTCTATTAGTTGTTATATGCTTCTCTATGAATAGAATTTCTTGACTATAGTAGCGGTGAGTATGTTCCATGACTTTCATTTAGCTACTTAAGAATGATAAATATTTTCTCTAGTGTTATTAACAAAAAATGCTATTCAAGAAACACTATATCATATTCCTTAGTTATATCTTCTAGTTTCTCTGTCATTTCTTTTTCTTTTGATCTAAAGACTGCTTTCGCTTTATAAAGTTTTGCGGAAGCTAAAACGTACGCATCAGTCAAAGCTAGATTGAATTCCTTTTTTACGCGTCCAGCAAGTATAGCAAGTTCAAGTGAGGGTTCCGCAACAGAGAAATTTGGAGATCTATAAAGCCATTCGACAAAATTCTTAGCTCTTTGTTCAGGGTTTGCAAGATTAAGTTTTTCATAAATTCTGACTGAAACATAATAAGTTTCTGCAAGTACAGAATGAGGTATAATAGCAATAATCTTTCCATCGAGAACACTCTGAATAACTGCTTTAGCTTCCTTATGGAGAGAACCTGCTAGATTAATGTACTCTATTAACACGCCAGTATCAAGAGAAACGTGATTCAATCTCGAATTCCAAGACTCATCAAAAGCCTTCTAATTTTTGCCTCATCTTGTTTGTTGGCTTCTCTCAACGCATTTCTAACTATTTCGTCAGTAGCTTTCACGAAAATTTCTTCTGGGGGGCTCACGACTGGTTGTATAATCGCCTTCTTTCCTTCTAAAATCTCGATTTTAACCTTGTCACCTGGCCTCAAGCCCATTTTTTTCCTAATATCCTTTGGAATAACTATTTGTCCCTTCGTAGATACCTTTACTTCACTCATTACTTTTATAGGTAAGACAAAAGTAGTATTTAAGTTTTACCACTTAGACTCAAGTTCGAAGACGCTTGCTAATGCCTTATAAACGAGGAACCATGATTCTTAAGCCACTCTTTGTTTCGTGCTCCTCTCTATTCTTTTACCTACGCTTTAAATTTACGACCTTCTTCGTTAAGGTAGTAATCGTTTGGGCCTAGAACTAATTTTAGAAAATAGAAGTACACATAGCTCTATTTCACTTCTCGAATTAAAAACAATATATACTCTTACTTTTTATGAAATACAAAACTAAAGCTATTGTTACTTACCAATGGTACTCAATAGAAGGTACTTCAGATGTTCAAAGTTAAATGCCTCAAAAAAAGCACCATGCACTTGTTTAAGGTGCAGGTTGAAAATAGGTAGACATTTGAATGCTTCAATAAACTTATACTCCCAGAAGAAGCTTTCTCCAAGTTTGAAGCTCTTCGAAGAGCTTATGAAGGTTTGAGGTTCGCCAAAATAGAGGAGAGGCTGATGAGAGCTATGATGAACTCAAGAGGAGCTCTAGACTTACGAATCCCAAAGACTATGTAGCTTAGAACCCTCTCCAGGCATCTAACGGTATTTCAGAAACTCGAATTTCATTAGTATCGTTTTCTCTAGCTGCTTCGTAATAAAAAAGTATACGATCTTCAAGAACTAAGAAATCTGAATATCTTAGAGTTTTATACTTACCTGGAGTTTGACTTACAAAAAGAGGTTCGTCTAGAGATAAATCAAACCAGTTGTACAAGTCTAGGCTATACGCCAGTCCACTTACTATGTTATAAGCAGGGTCATACCACGACAGGTTGGAACCTTCGTACACCATTAGGTAGCCAATAGGAAGGGGAAGAACGCATGCGGGGCGAGTGTAGTAGTTGTGCCATCCTGTGTTTTCAAGAATTGGATTGGGTTGAGCAAGCACCCAATTTTCCCCATCGCTAGACTTTAAGTGCAAAGCTCTCTCTACGCCTATGCCACCAATTAGAAACATGTGAAATTCATTTTCTATGAAAATTACGAAAGGATCCTTAACACCATAGAAGTTTGCTCCCAAAGCATCAGGATCCACTACAGACCTTACAGTCTTAGGGTCAAAATCTCTTGGATCATCAACGTCGTTTAACTTCATGATATGCCATTTTCCTTTAGTAGGATGAGGACCGCAAAGATACAACTTAAATTTTCCAGTTTTTGGGTCCAGTAAGATTGAAGGTCTCTCGAAGCCTTTCATTCCACATTCTTCGCGAGCGATCTTTTTAACAGTACTAAACTTAAAACCATCTTCAGAACTTAAAATTCTAATTTCATAGCCTCGAAAACCTCTTGGTGAGTAGCCCTCACGCATGCGTGCAGCTAACCATATCTTTCCAGTTTTATCTCTAGTAACGCTTGGAGCGCCAGCCCACCACTCGGGTTCATTTCTATCAGGCTCTAGAACAGTTTTGTACGAGCTAACTGAAAACTTAGAGGAAGTGTAGATGCGACCTATTCCTCCGCTTAGCTTTAGGGAGTTCATGTTAGCATTGGTAGGAAAACGAACTATAAAAATTTTAAACCACTCTCATGCAAGAAGAAGTTGTCTTCTAGAGAAGGACTTCTAAACTTAACTCAATTGTTAAATGGGTTACGATGAAAAAACTAACGGCCTTTTTTCTACTAAAGCCTGAACAACTTTTTTTCTACCACTCTCTAACAGTCGCCATAAGGTTCCTCTTGAAACATTCATGGACGAAGCTGCCTTCTCTTGAGTTAAGCCTTCCAAGTAAACTAATCTTAGAGCTTCAAGCTCGTCTGGCATTAGGTATAGAGGTTCACTTTGTATTGGTAATCCAGTTTCATCAAGTGGGACAAAAGAAAACTTGCCAAAGTTTATACCTATAACTCTATCTTTTGGGGGTCTGCCAGGGCCGCTTAAGCCCCAGCGCCACCGCCACTTTGGACCAGCCATGTTTTAATACCTTTTAACGTAAAATTAGCTTATATTAATTTTGTGCAATTGCACAATACTTAAATAGTAGCTTAAGTGCTATAGGACGGGAAAAACAAAAATGGCATTTGGTAGAGGGTATGGAAGATGGCCTGGAAGAGGGCCATTTAGCTACTTACCGCCTTGGCAAAGGCCAGGCTGGATATACGGAAGAGGAGCATGCTGGTGGTTTTTGAATCCAAATTTGACACCTGGATACGCTTACCAAAGTCAATATGCAACGCCCTACGTAAATCCAAACTTGTATAACGCAACATACCAACAACCTGGAAGTCTAACACAGAATTTTCCGGTTGTCCAGACTCCTTCGATGCCTCCGGATCAAGAACTTCAGTACTTAGAAAACTATAGAAGAGGGCTTGATGCTGAAATGAAAGACCTAGAAGAAGAGCTAAGAGGAGTTGAGGCTAGAATAAATGAGCTTAAGAAATCGTTACAACATAAGCAACAAGGGCCATAGGAGAAGAGAGAACTATTTTAATTTAAGTTCATTGATGAGCAAAGTGAGCTATAGCTTAAGGAAGTTAAACAACCTCTTTCCTATCCAAAGTTACGCTTTTGGTTCTGGGATGGGCAGAGGACAAGGAAGAGGGAGAAGAGGAGGATTTGGTTCAGGAAGAGGAGCTGGTTGGTATGGACAAGGCAACATAGTAAACCAACCGCAGCTTGTTGCACCAACAGGAGAATTTAAAGTAGCAGTAGCAACTGAAGGTTCAGGAGGATTAGAAGATGTTGTATCTTCTAGATTTGGCAGGTGCCCAACTTTCACTGTCGTAACTATTAGTAGCAATAGCATAAAAGATGTGAAAGTACTACAGAATCAAGCTGCGTTTGAACCACAAGGAGTAGGAATAGCGAGCGTGCAGATGCTTGCAAACGAAGGTGTAAAAATAATCATTGCGGGAAACTTTGGACCAAATGCTTCTCAAGTAGCAATGCAATTGGGAATACAAACAGTGGTAGTTCCATCAGGGATAAAAGTTAGAGAAGCGTTGGATAAGTATATACTTAGAACTCTAGATTTTTAACAGAAAGTTAAAATCCATTTTTAAGTTTAGCATTTAGAATGAGGGCATTTTTGTCTTTATCTTTCGAAAAATGGAAACTAAGATACCTCAACTTTAGGAAAAAGGAATAAAACACCTAAATAGTTGTAGCTATCCACGAGATAAATAAGAGTTTCAACTGAGTATTTCGTAAAGAACACGACCCTCAGAAGTATGAGGCGGGTTGATTCCTAACAGGTACGATATTGTCGGAGCTATATCCATTAGCCTAACTTGTTTCTTAAGTTCTTCGCCCTTCTTTATACCTGGTCCTTTAATTATTAACATAGAAGAGTTTGAGAACTCACCAACTTTATCATTTGGAAGATAGTAACCATGTATACCTGTAATATTGGATTGGCTTTCAACAAGCCATTCTTGATTTAAGTGCCTATCTGTAGCCTTGTAAGTTAATAAATCCTCTATTGGGCCCCACCAAATTGTGTATGAGGGCCTAAGAGCATAAACAACGTCGCCAGTTCTTTCATCGCCTAAGCCTACGTTAACTGATTCTTCTTTAGTCATAACCATAGTAGTTATTCTGTCGCCAGTATCTGGATCCTTTAGGTTTTGAAGAATTTCGACGACCTGACTTCTAATACTTTCGTACTCTTCATTTCTAACTATTCCTTGAGGATCGCGTCCTTGAAGGTTAATCCATACCGCTAGCGGCTCAACCCATGGGAAAGCTCTAGTTTTGCTCCAATCTACAAGATAGCCATCTGGAGTAGACTTATAGTGAAGCAAACCTTCATCAACGAACACTTTCCTTATGTTGACTGTTTTCCAAGCGGGCAAAGCTGCGTGGTCTGATACTACTATTACAAGGGTTTCTGGAGTAGAGCACGAATCTAAAACTAGACCAACAAACTCGTCTAGTATTTTGTAAGCTTCAGCAAAGTACTTCCAAATCTGTTCAGCTTTTTTCTCATCGTAGAATGGAAATTTTCTGTAAAGATAGCCTAAAAACCTGTGGTTAACTCCATCCATTAAATGATAGTGAAGAAAGCTTAGACGCCAACCAATACGTTGCTTAAAGTAGCTAGCAATCCTAGCAAGTCTATGTGCTTCTATTCTCTGCCTTGATAAGTATTCAACTTCTTCACCAGTTATATCGTATACTAGCTTTCTATCATCTGACTTGTACAACCCTGTTTCCTCTTCTGTATAATGCGTGCTTTTCACAACTTCTTCTTCTAAGCCTCTTGGATCCAGCCAGCCTTCTGCTGTAAATATTTCACTTCTTAAAATCTTTAAGTATTTTTCTGAAGAGTCTAAAAGTTTTAGTTTAAACAAACCTTTAACTACGCCGCCATACGTTTGAACGTCGTACTCATTTTTATTAGGTCTGATTCTTAGTTTTGCTGTTATCCAATTACTCCATTCGCCCTTGTTCACTACTTCATACTGGTCGTTTCTAGGAAGTATAAGCTTATACCCGGAGCCTTCAAGGTTACAACTATATACGTCGACATTAACTGGATCTTCTAAGAGAGTACTTTTTATTTCTAACCTAAACTTCAACGAAGGTATAACCTTTGAAAAAACCTGTAAGTTGACATGAGACCCATGCTCTAAGATTTGTACTTCTTGCCCAGCAAGTATTCGAGGAATCGATTCAGGCATAGGCCAGCTGTAAAGACTAACGTAGCCATTTTTCATGCCTCCTGGCCAACCCGCTGGGTAGTTTAAAACAAGAGAAGGAATACCAAGTTTATCAGCAGTTTTCCAAAGGTACTCAGCCTTACAGTATTTAGTTAGTTGTCCTCTAGACCTTAACTTTTGCCCAAGCTCAAAAGGTTCTCCGGGAATGTGAATGTAGAAACTTGCAACTCCATGAGCAGCTGTAGAAGCTCCTGTAGCTATAGTTGTCCAGTTTGTAGGAGTATCACAAGGAAGAGAAGGGAGAGCCTCGCCTGAGACACCTTCCTCCATCATTTTTCGTATGTGAGGAAGAAAGCCTTCTTCAGCAAACTTCTTAACAAAATAGTACATAGCACCATCGAGTCCTATCAGAAGCACATTCTTAACTCTAGGTATCATAGAGCAACGTTGAGAAGCACGCATTACATAAAGTTTTTGTTACTAAAACTCAATTAAGTTACGAACTGTAACTCCTTGAGAAAAGTCAAGAGCTAGAAGTGGAAAAGAGTGTGAACAATAGTAACTCTTTCTAGTACATAGAAAGAACAGTTTAACTTTTTTGTAGGCCTCATCAGAAATACGACATAAGGTAATAGAAGTTCAGTTGACGTTTTCTGTTCAGTAGTGGAAGTAAAAAGGTGCTAGGGCTTAGCTCATAGGAGAACCCCTAAAAAAGAGTTGGAGAAAAAAGCTACTTATGAGAATTGAAAGAGCTTTCTAACCAAAGCTCGGCGGGATTTACAATCTTAACATTGAATTTATCTCCAATTTGCTTAAAGTGATAATCTGAAGTATAGACAACACTTACTAACTCTGCAACAGGAAGAAAGCACAAATAGTCCCATACATGGATTCCACTTTTCGCACTTTCTTCTATAGCTTTTTTTATGTGGCTCTGTAAAATGGGCACCTTAACTATTTTATCATTCTCTAATATTTCATTAACTATTTGCAAAGAAACTTCTAGTGGTAATTTAGAACCTCTAAAGGACAACACATGAAAAATCTCAACAACTTGATGAAGTGATATATATCCTTAGGATTGGAACTTCTTTTAGAAAGAAATTTGCTATCTTTTTATGAGCATTTAGTGCAACTTTATAATCTTCTTCTGACTTAAACTTTTCTTTTGATGGCTTCTTCTTAGCTAGAACCCAGAGTTCTGTATCGATCATCGCATTTATCAATGAGTTTCACCTATGTCAGAGTAGTCATATTCTTGATAGTCTTCAGGCCCAGCAATTTCTTCAGACGAAAGTATAAGCTCAATAAGTTTTTTGGACTTATCTTCTGCTCTGCTAGAAAGATAGAAAGATAGGGCTTCGATAATTATTTCTCTAACTGTCTTTCCTTCCTCAATCGCTCTTTTTTTAATTTCACTATAGAGGTCTCTTGGAAGTTCTACACTAGTCTTAGTGGACATAATAATAGAAGAAGACATTAAGGTATTTAAATATTTCCTTATTTACAGCGAACTGCCAACTATTATCATTTTTGAAACAACGCAGAAAGGTTTATATGTAAGAATAAGTCTTACTTATAAACAGAAATTGGGTGACTTAGAGCGCCATCGTGAACTAGCTAAAGAGAAAAGAGCTGCAACCATTGAAGAATACGATAAAGGGAGATACACTGTTGTGGGAGATTTAGCGATTAAAGCTGTAGAACAAGCTATAGAAGCTCTCGCTTCACTCGAAAATATGCACTTCCACATAGACCTAGAAGTGCTCATGCTAACAGAATAACATGGATAAAGAAAAAGTTTCCCAACCTTTCAAAGTATGTAGACATGCTATGTGGAGCATACGGAGTACTTGGTTACGAAGGAACAAACGGTGAAAGGGTTAAGAAAGCTCTGGAAGCAATGGAGGCAATATTAAATGAGCTTGAGAAAGAATCAGGAATACGATTTAAGTAAGCTGATAGAAGCAATATCTTCAATTAATGAAGTGATAGCGATAATACTATTTGGTAGTGTAGCTAGAGGAGACTACGATGAATATTCTGACTATGATTTGCTAGTCGTGTTTAAGGACAAAAGTAGCATGTGGAAGAGATGGAATGAAGTTTTTGAAAAAGCAGGAGAGTTAAAATTGTTGCTTCACATGATTCCGAAAAGCTTAGACGAATTTCTTAACAGTGAGCCAACTTTCTTAGAAGAAATATTTAAGCATGGAAAGCTACTTTATTCTAAATATCCATTTCAATCTTACATGAAACCTTTGAACCTCAAACGCATGTACTTGCTTGTTTATAACATGAGGAACCTGAAACAAAAAGATAAAATGAAGCTTTTCTATAGGCTTTACGGAAAAAGAAAAAACAAAGATAAAGGCCTTGTTAATAAGTTAGGTGGTTTAAGAATAAACAATGGATGTATAATTGTTCCTGAGAAGAATATCGAGACTATTTTAAGAGTTTTACGAGAGTATGGAGCAGAAACAAAAATATTTAAAATTTATTTAGATTTATGATAGCAATATGACCAACATTTCTTATTTAATTTGTAGTTGAAGTATAACTTTTAACGAGCTTTAATAAAATTGATACTTTTCATAACTAAAGCTAGGAGATTCTTGCCTCTAAGATGTTCATGCACTTTTAGACTTCCACTTCATTCAATTAGATCTTAGAGGTAAAAGGTAGCTTCTTGCCGGAACCTATATAAAAAGCATTTTTGGTGTTCTAGTTTACAAAAGAACTCCTACTAGGTTGAAAAAAGCTACTTAATGTTAATAGTTTAATTTAAAGGAAGAATTTTCTTAAGCGACTCTAATGCTACTTCAACACTTCCTGTAAAGCCATACAAGTAGTAGCTGAAGTAAGTAGTTGTACCAACGTTAACTTTTATCCAAGGTTGAACTTCAGCATAGCTATAATGTGAGTCACTGTTTTCTGGAGTGTTCATCCAAAGATGAGTTAAGAAAGGTATGCTTTTATCATACGCCATAATTAAGCCAACTTTCTCTTGCTCATCGAATGCTGCAACCCAATTTTCACTAAGGTTAAATCTTTTACCATATAGCCTATTTTTGTACCTTTCTTTAATTATTCCATCTTTCGTTGGAAAGTAAAAGACATGACTTGCATCTATGTTGTTACCTATGCGAATTAGTGGATTTATTCCAATGACATTCAACTCTGGATTTGTAAAGTCAGCTTCATATCTAACTTCTAAAAGAGGAGAACCTCCAAACAATGTAAAAGTTTTCTTTAAGACATTTCTGTTCATGTTGGCTTCTACTGAAACAGATGCTGAACTACCTTCCTTACTTAAGATCTGAACCTTAAACTTTTCGTGACCCTCAACTGTTGGTTGTTGTATGAACTCCTCAAGGCCTCCAAAAGGATAGAACCTCCTTTTTCTACCAGGGACTCTCCAATCTTCTGGCTTCTTTGGAAAGAGCTTAAAGAGGAGTTCTGCTTCTATTTCTTTAAGAGTATACTCAAGCAACCTTCCACCAGGAGAAATAACTTTAGCTCTAACAAACTCATTTTCAAGAATTGCCTCTTCAAGGCCATCCTTATCAAAATCACCAGAATAAGCAAACGCTTTACCTTTAAAATTTTGCACTAAGACTTTGCATACTGCTTTGTGTGAGAGACACGAAAATTCTAAACTGTACTCTCCTGGACTTAGAGTAACTGGAAACGTAACCTTATATTTCTCGTAGGGTGCAACACGAACTTGCTTCGTTTCTCTTGCAATTTCTTTGTCGTATGAAACAACTTTCAAATTGAGGTTGACTTGAGTACTTTCTGAACTGTTCCAAATTGTTATGGGCACTTCTAGCTTTTGAGTGTCCGAAACTAGAAAAGGAAGTGTGGAAACGAAAGGAGGAACCTCAATATAGCATAAGTCGTTACGCGTACGATTACCAGAGGAAAAGCTAACTAGAATTAAGCCGTAGGAACCACTTGCAAGATGATTAACCTTAACGGCCAGAGTTACTTCTTTAACTTCGTGTTCTTTAATAGAAACGATTAATTTGTCCTGAGGCTCTATTGTTATGCCAGAAGTTGACTTTACTTCAAGAACTCCTTCTATGGAGCTTTCACTTTTGTTCTCTACTAAAATTTTTAACTGATTACCTTCTAGCATTGCAAGCAAAGACAAATCACTTCCAAAAGTACGACGAAGGTAGACTTTATCCATAATGAGCATTTTTACGACATTTACTAAAAAGGATGGTCCAACAATTTTGCCATCTCCAAACACACCAACAGCTTTGTTTGAAAGAATTGCCTTTTTAACTCTATCCTTAAGCGAAAGTACGTCGTCCTTATCTACAAACAACCACATCGAAGGAGGTAGTTCGCCCCATTCAATATGGTGTGGTAGAACCAGGAAGGGCACCTTCATTTCTTCTATGTATTCACTGTTGCCTTCATGGAATGCATAACCATCTAGACTACTTTTTAAAATGTCCATATCTGAGTCTAGGAGGTTACCGAATACTCCAAACAACAAACCCCCTTTTTCATCCTTCATTCTACATGCTTCTATAATATCAGAAGATTGAGGATCTGGATAAGTATTCCAGCCTAACATAAGGGCTTTGCCATCGCCCGAAAGTTGTCCAGAAAGAACTACAAAATCTAAGCCAACTTCTTTAATTTTTGGTACTAGTTCATTTACTGCTAGATCTTCATTAGGACCAACAAAGAAAGCCCACCTACAACCTAATCTTAATGCGTCAGATATTAGCTTTGCAGGATGTCTCGGTAATGGAGTAATCATGTATCTACCGCTCGCACACATGGACCAACCTTTCAAAATTTCATGAGTTGCTAGGAGACTTTTGCTTTCCTTAACAACATTAAACAACTTCTGGGCTTGTTCGATAGTCTTTGCAACTATGAACAAGATATTATTAGGACTACTACTTTCAAGTTGAAATAGAAATATTTCTTTTTCAGAATGTTCTTTCGGTATGTACTTTTCCTTAAGCTTCTGAAAAACATGCGACTCATTATCAAGAAGAACAATAAGATTAAATTGAGATGCTACTTTTTGTATTTCTTCTTCTGTTGGATTTAAAATAACTTTGAAGTCTTTTAGTTTTATAAAATTCACTAGAAAGCCTTCGCTCATCCAAAAACTTCCAAAACCGTTTAAATACGAAGTGTTATCCTCAATGCTTTTTATTTTTGCATGTAAGTCCTCGAAACAAAAATCGATTCCAAGATAAGAGCCAGTGACCCACGACTTGCTTATCCATTCGCGTGAATATCCTCTGAATTCATCTTTAAATTCGAATACGTCTCTTAGAAAACCATTTTCTCTTGGAAAGCTCATTTTGCTCAGATCTTTTTAGTTAATATCATAAGGCCTTACCTAACCATTTAACAACTTGCTTCCAGAAAATTTCATAGTAATTCCATTTCATGAAGTTGATACCCCAATGGGGTGCTGGGTCTGAAGCAAAAACGAAGCTTCTACCTTCACCAAACCTTTGAACCGCTATTAGTACGTCTTTTTCTCCAACTGTTGCAAGTAGTTCGGCTCCTTCTTTTAAAAAGACTCTGTTATAGCCTAGCAAAGGAGGCACACTTTTCCAATCGATGTTTCTCATGATAGGATGGTCTTCTTTTACTACTTTTACACTAGCACCTTCTGGCGTCTCTACTCTGTCGTCTCTATCGAGCATCTTAATCGGCAACGCTTCTTCAACGGGAGTACCTTGCCATAGCGCATGTCCATACTTTCCAGCAAAACTTTGCCAACCTCCAAGCATTGCTAACCCTTTGCCTTTCTTAACAAATTCTCTTATGTTTTTAACTCTATTCGGCATTGTTATGAACTCGCCATACTTACTTGTTGTATAGAACTCAGGATAGTATATTATTGTATCATATTCCACGTCACTTAAAATTAGTACATCGTAGTGTAAAAGTTCCTCTACTGTTTTTGGAAAATTTTTATAAGCTTCCCAAGTTGGCATGTAGGTAACATTTATCTCTGGATCACTCTTGATTGCGTTTAGTAAAGGCAAAGCGAAATTCCAGACCTCAAGATTCTTCTGCTCAACCCAGAAAGGCGATCCTACGTAGGTTAGAGCCATCGTACCAGAGTCTCCAACGTAGAGCACTTTTATTTCGTTCTTCATTTCTGTAATTTTTAAGCTTGATTTTTGACTATATAAAGTTTTTAGATTACTCGCTTAAGAAAAGGTTCTGCAAAACTAGAGATAAAGTAAAAACCAGTTTAAAAAAAAGGTTCAGAGAAACAAAAAGAAGAACCTGTTTGTATGAAGAAGTTTCAGATATAAGGAGAAATAATGCTAAAAG
>JBAMLO010000002.1:0-14368 GCA_039793485.1 Nitrososphaera sp.
TGTGCGGGGAAGCCCATGAAGGTGGGCATGTTAAACGTGGTATGTTTAAGTGTCCTCGCACGAAGAAGGTAATAAACGCTGATTTAAACGGTGCAATAAATATTCTACATATCCCCGAGTCCCTAGGAGCGGGGAGCAGAGGGCAACTCCCCGTAAGGGTAGGGGTAATTGGCTGAAGACCCAGCCCGTGGTCTACCGCTGGACGAACGGAGCGGGATGGGCGCGCAAGCACCCGCTAGCTGTGAAGTGATGAAAATGAAGGCGGTAAACTACAAACCTATGAAACGCCCAAGGGGAACCTTCGCCCTTCAGGGCGGGGAGGAGGTCAGAGTTCTAAAAAATTATAGGGAGTCAAAGCAAGGTTTATTTTGCAAACAGCTCAACAAGAAAGTCTAGAACTTTAGTTCTGGACGAATCGTTGAAAATTTTTAAGTGTAGCGAACAAGTTATGTAGAGTGTGAAGTAGTACCTTCGAGGAGAAAGTAGCGTTAACGGAGTGGCACACCCTTTGCTTCTAAGGTGGGGTAAGGTGAAGTAGAAGATAAGAAGCTCAATGAACAACTAACTAATAAAACCTTAGAAGCAAAAAGCTTACAGCTAAAGTTGTGGAGAGTGCCAAAGGGACAACATGCCGACCTAAGTCCTGCGAACTGTCATCTCAAAAACTAAGGTTCGCTCACTCTAAGGAGCTGTGGAAACTTTGGCTTTTATTCTTAAAGTCCTTCTTGGAGAAAGTTAACTTAAGTCGACAAGAACTTTTTACAGAAAACTCGACAAGAAAGCCTACGGTTTTAAAGTAAAAAACCATCGTGGGATGAATTGTCGATAAGTTTAAATGTAGCGACAAAGTATATAGACTTGTGAAGGTATATCTAATCCAGTACTACCTAGTCTGGTGTCCAAAGAGGCGAAGCGTCGACGTAAAGCTACGCTTCAACGACAAAAAGTACATTGAAGCACAAAAGGGTGTTTAAAATGGAGAGAGTGAACGTCTTCATAGTTGAGGATACTAAGGCTCTACGAGAACTAGCAGAAAATTGTACTAGGCTTTGGAACGAAGTGAACTTTGAACGCAGACAAGCGTACGTTCGCTATAAGAAGTTTGAGTGGTATCCAAAACATTTATACATAAAGTATGCTCCATTAGTAGGCTCAGCAACAGCTCAACAGGTGATAAGAAAGAACAATGAAGCCTGGAGAAGCTTCTTAAAACTAAAAAAGCTTGAAGCTGAAGGAAAGCTTCCAAAATACATAACAAGAGTCTCTATGCCAAGATACTGGAAGAAGAATGGCAAAAGAGAGCTTAGGATAGTTGTTAGAAACGACTGCTATAAGATTGATGAAAGATATATCTACCTTCCAAAAGGGCTTAAGCTGAAGTATAAGGGAAAGCTGAAGTGGAAAGGCAAGCAGGGAAGGCTTGAAATAATCTACGACGAAGTAGATGAAGTATGGAGGGGCTTTATGGCAGCTGAAGTTGAGGAGCCTTCCTTAAGAGAAGGCAAGAAGCCCCTCTACATAGACCTAGGTGTAGTAAACTTAGCAACGATATGGTTCGAAAGCCTGAAACAGCCTATAGCATACTCTGGAAGAGCTCTTCTATCAGACTGGTGGTACTGGACAAAACGAATAGCAAAAGAACAGAGCAGACTAGCTAAAGTAAACAAAGCTAGAACATCAAGGAAGCTTAGGAAGATGTATAAAATAAGGAAGAGGAGGCTTAGTCATGCAGTAAACGCCATGGTAAAGCAGATAGTTGAAGATGCATATAAGCTTGGAATTTCAAGAATAGTTATTGGAAGACTAAAGGACATAAGAGAAAACAACTATAGTAGTAAAGCAAACGCCATGATAAACAACTTTTGGAGCTTCGACTACATCGTAGAGCGTTTAAAAGAGAAGGCAGAAGAACATGGAATAAAAATAGTTGAGGTAAACGAGTATAAGACGTCAAGCCTATGCCCATTCTGTGGAAGTGAAGGAAACAGAAAGCATAGAGGTTTGTTCTACTGCCCAAGATGCAACAAGGTTATGAATGCAGACGTAGTAGGCGTCTTAAATATAGCTAAAGTATGTAGAACTATAATCCCAAGTCCCTCCTGGAGGGATAGGGATAACGGGCTGGTGGCACAGCCCTTGCTTCTAAGGTGGAATGGAATGAAGTGGGAGCCTAAAATGGCGATGAACAATCGACCGATGAAAGCCTTAAAAGCAAGAATCTCCAGACTTTAGTCGAGGAGAGTGTCAATTAAGTATAAGATGTTAACTTCTTAAAAGTTAACTTTAATAAGAGTTTATAACCAAGGAGAGATAGGTTGTTTAAGTGGATAGTGAATGAAAAAATTGCGGGGGCTTCGATGCCAGTTAACGTTGAGGATATAAGGGCCTGGAGGAACGAAGGCATTAAAGCAGTAGTTGTACTTGCAGAAGCTCATGAAATTTCTAGGTACTGGACAGACATCAGCTACTACTTTGAGGTTCTTAAGAACAACAGCCTAGAATTTTTGCACAGTCCAATTAAGGATTTTCATGCTCCCTCGTTAGAGCAGCTTGAAAACATAGTTACTTGGATGAGCCATAAGGTTTCTACTGGTAAGCCGGTTGTAGTTCATTGCCACGGAGGCATAGGTAGAACTGGAACAATTCTTGCAGCTTACCTCATAGAAGAAGGCATAAAGCCAGACAACGCTATCTTTGAAGTTAAGAAGCAGATTCCATTTGCTCTAGAAGTAGAAGAACAGATTAACATCGTTTACAAGTACTACTGGAAGAAGAAAAACATCTAGTGGTTTAAAGTTTTTGCTTCAATCTTTTCACTCTTGCCTTTCTATCGTGCTTTGTCTTATTTTTCCATCAACAACTTCGTATACTCTATCCTTTGAGTCAAAAACATCTGTTATATGAGTAACAACTACAACTTGGTCAATATACCTTGTTAGGTCTTCTCTCAACAAGCTAACAATTGATTGTCTCCTATTGAAGTCAGAAGAAGAAAGCGGCTCATCTAAGATTAAGAACTTTGGGTAAGTGCCCTTTGAAGATGGAAGTACTGAAAGAACAAAGGAAAGCCTCATTGCAAGCAAAAGCTGATCTACGGTTCCTCCACTAAACACGTCTTTTCTTATAAACCTCTTAGCCTCAGGGTCATAAACGCTTACCTCAAAGCCCTCGTCTATCTTTACAGCCTTGTACTTTCCGTTCGTTATCTTAGAAATAAGCAGGTTCATGTTTCTTTCCATCCTTGGCCTAAAGGCGCTTCTAATTTCGTTTACAGATTGGTCTACGAGCTCAAGTGAAAGGTGAAGTACTTCTGCTCTGTGTTTAAGCTTCTTTAACTCTTCCTCAAGTTCGCTAAGCCTTAACTTTAATTTTTCTTCCTCACTTACTTCTGTTTCTAAGTTTTTAAGTTGTTCTTCTAAGGCAGCTAAGCTTCCGCTGATCTTTCCTTTTTCCTGCAAGTAAGAAGAAAGTAAGCTTTCAACCTTTTTTAGAGCATCTTCTAGGTTAGTTTTTTCTAGAGCCTCAAGGTTAACCTTTTCGTTGTAGTTTGCTAAAATTGTTTGAGAAAGTAAGTTAAGTTCTGACCTCTTTTCTTTGTACTGCAGGCTAAGTTTGGCTCTGTCGCTTACTTTCTTATCAAGCTCGCTCGCTCTAGAAATATCTGACATTGCTCTTGCGTATGCTTCAGCAAACCCACTTCTAGATGCAACCTTGTAGTATGGGTCAAGTAAGCTATTTAAGGAGCTTATCCTTTCGTTTATTTCTTGCCTTCTTTTTTCAATACTTCTTATTTCTTTTTCAACTCCCTCTAGCTTCTTTAAAGTTGCATCGAAGTTTTCTATTGTTTGCAGTACTCTATTTAGCTCAGAAAGTAAAGCGTTTTCCTGCTTGTCTAATTCATTTCTTCGCGAGTAGTATTCTCTTGTAATCAGGAATGCTAAAAAGACAAAACTAGCGAGTGCAGCTAAAGAAAACAGCTCAAAGTTAAATAAGAAACTTAGAAAAGATACTAGTAACGATAAAACTGCAGCGCCAAAGAAGAGCAAAACTTTTCCCTCTTTAATGAACTCGCTAAAGCTTCTGAGCATCTGAATTTTCCTTATGTTGGCTTGTATGTCTTCCTTTTTCTTGTTTAGTTCGTTTAAGTTTACCCCTTCAATACTTCTTTCTATCTCTTTCTTCTTACTTGTTTCACCCGCTAGTTCACTATCAAGTTGAGAAAGCTCAGCAATATAACTTCTCATGGCTTCCATTGTTGACTTTAATCTTTGTTCTCCTCCAGAGTTTTCTACTCTCTTCTTTGAATCTTCTAAGTTAGCTATTTCTTCCTGAATTGAGCTTATTTGGGTTTCAACTTGCTTTAGCTCTTTGCCTATGTTCTTTGCTTTTACAATGAGGGAAAGTTTTTCCTTTTCCTTCTCAAGCCTTTGAGCCTCTTCCTCTATCTGCTTTAACCTTTTAGAATAAACACTTAGGCTTCTCTTAATGTTTTCTATATCTTCTTTTTTCTTGCTTATTTCTTCAAGTTTCTTCTTTATTGGCTCGATTTCTAAGTTTATTTCTCTGATTCTTCCTCCTCCCCTCTGAGTACCTTCAATTTCTTTTAGTTCTTCGTTTGCTAACTTTTTTACTTGGTCTAAGAAGTCAATGTTTAGCAAACTGTTTATGAGCTGCTGTCTGTTTTGGTTTCCAAGCTCAATTAGTTTACCAAGTTCCTTCTGGTTTACTACGTTCGTAACCTCTACCTCTTTCCATCCAAGCCCACCTAAAAATTTGCTCAGCTCTTCGTTTACCTTCTCAACTTTTACTGCTATAAGCTTGTAGCTACCTCCTTCTAACTTAGCAAGCTTAGCTGAAGAACCAGAGGTTGTTATCTCTCTTTCTACAACAAATATACTTCCAGAGTCTTCAAACTCAAGCTTAACGTAAGCTCTTTTTTCTCCGTAGCTTATAGCTTCCTGAATCTTACTTCCAGTTCTAACTTTTCCAAAGAGTGCAAAGAGTATTGCTTCAATTATCGTTGATTTTCCAGCTTCATTTTCTCCAACAAGCACAGTTAGTCCATTTTCAAAACTTATTTCTACGTCCACAAGTTTTCTAAAGTTCTTTACCTTAAGCTTCCTGAGAACAACCATTACTGTTGAGAAACCTCCTTAAGCTTAGAATCTAAGTAGAACAAAGCTTCTTCAAGCATCTTCTTCCTTTCTTCATCTTTCTCTTCGCTTATTTTTTGCCTTATGAACTCGTAGAAAAACTCAATCGGAGTTTTATCAGCGTAGCTAGCTTCATTCCCCTCTTCCTTTAACATTAGATCAGCATCGTTTATCTCAAGTAAGAAGAAGTATTTTTCCAAATTTCTAAGTAGTTCGACCTTGTTGTAGTACTGAAAGGCTTGAAAGCTAACCCTTCCCTTTAGGTCTACTCTAAGTATTAAGTTTTCATTCTTTAACTTAAGTACTTCGTTCTGCACATAGTTTTGAATATCTTTTTCGTTTGTACTGTTAACTTCTAGAGAAATTCTTTGCATTGGCCTCGTTTCTAGCTTAATGAAAGTTTGTTTTGGTACTAAGTTGTCCTCAAGTTCTATGAAGTAAAACCCTTTTTCATCTTCAGCTTCATCAAAAGTAAGTTTTTCTGTGCTTCCCGGGTATGCAATTACAGTATTTCCCAAGACTTTTGTCTCTTGCTTATGTAAGTGCCCAGCTGCAACATAGTTAACATACTTAGGAATCTCACTTACATTAACTTTTGGTTCTAGCGCATATGGGTACTTTTGTTTTACTCCAGTTATTGTGTAGTGAAGCATCAGTATGTTGAAGTCTCCTTCTTCAGGTATCCTTACGTTTGATAAAGGGTCATCTGAAATGCTGTAGTTGTGGTTAAACGATAGTCCGCTTATCGTTAAGCTTATATCTCCAATTTTTAAGTTCTCAGTCTCAACTTCTTCAGTAGAGCCAAAAAATCTTGCATAGCCTGAACGCTCAAACAAAAGCAGTGGTGACTCTGCTTCTTCAACAGACCTAGGCATGTCATGGTTGCCTCCTATCATGAAGATTCTAGTTCCATTTGAAGTTAAATCTCTAAACCACTTCATCAAGTTACTCCTTGGTGGGTTTCTTGGGTTAATCCTGTCAAAAACATCTCCGCAAAGCAGTAGCACATCAACTTTGTTATCCAAGCAAAACTTAACAATTCTCTCAAAGTTTATCCTAAAGTCCCTTCTCCTTTCGTTTGTCTTGCCTTTAAACTTTTGGAAAGTAGGGTCTAGGTGGTTATCTGCAGTATGAACTATTTTTATCGCTGTCATCTTAGTCTTCAGAGAAGCTTCCAGAGCTAAGATGTGTTTTTATTCTCTCTTTTTTTAATTTTTCCTCGTTTCTTATTGCTCTAAGCTTGCTAACTATGTCTATATCTGCTCCTCCTTCTTTAGTTTCTCTCCTCCTAACTTTTATCATCATTGGAACCTTTGCCACTTCTCCCACAACTATAGCTTCTCCTGTGTTTAGTCCTGGAAGGTCCTGGAGTTCTTCTTCTCCAAGCCTTTCAGAAGAGTTCACTATGGCTTCTTGGTCTCTGGGGTTTGTTATCCTCATTATTATCTGGCTGTTGCATTGGCTTAAAGCATTGCTACTTACCTTTGAAGGTCTCTGGGTAATTAAAGTTAGGAAAATTCCAAACTTCCTTCCTTCCGCAGCAATCTTGTTTATGATTCTACTTGAGAAGGAACTTTCTTCGCTTGGAACAAAGTTGTGCGCTTCTTCTACGAACAAAAACACTGGGAAATCTAAGTCTCCAACTTGTGCTTTATGCAGAAGTCTCTTAAGAACCAAGTACACAACAAAGTCTTGACTTTCTATATCCATGCCAGAAAGGTCGAGGATCGACGCCTTACCTTGAACTAAGAGTTCGCTAAACTGAAATGAGCTTTCTCCAAATATTCTGTAAGCTTCTAGTTCTTGAATTCTCTTTATTGCTTGAGTTGCAGCTTTGCAGTCCTTATTTTTTTCGTCTTCAGAACAAATTTCTTCTAACTTTTCTCTCAAGCTTCTTAAAGTTATGTTTTTGCCGCTCTTGGTAACTTCTTCCATTGCACTCTTTATTACATTCCTTATGTTAACGTACTGGCGGCTAACTCTAAGGAGTTCAAAGATTTCGTCTAAGCTAAGGTCTGATAGGTTAATCATTAAGTCTCTAAACTTTAATCCAACTTCTTTTTCTCCATATCTGCTTGTGCTTAAAGGATTCCTGAACAGTAAAACTCTTTCTCTAAACTCGGAAGGACTACCGTCTGGCTTTAATCCAAGGAAAACGTAGTCTGCATGTGGGTCAACCACTAAGAGCGTTGCACCTTTTTTTAGAAGCTCCTCCATTAGGACTCCAGAAAGGTAGGTTTTTCCAGCTCCAGTTTGAGCTATTATTGCCAAGTGCCTCCTAAGTCCGTTTAGGCTTATTCTTATTTTAACTTCTGGTCTAACTGCAAGATTTCCAATATAGAGCCCTTCTTCTTCGCTGTACGAAAGAAACTTTTGTAGAAGTGAAGAGGGAGCTTTCCTTAGTATTGTACCTGGGGGTGCTGTTCTTCTAGGGACTTGAGGTTCTTTTCTGCCTTCTAAGAAGTAGCCTATTATCCTTGCTCTTCCCATAACTTTTGCCTCGTCCAATTCATAAGCTAAAATTCTCTTTACGTTGCTTGGATCTATGCTGCTATCTATAACCTCACTGAGCATTTCAATTCTAGACACTTTAGATAGAACTTCTACTTCTCTTTCTCCTTCTTCATAAAGCTCCTTTGAGCTAAAGCAAACATACTCATGAAGTGAAGGATAGTTTTCTTTACTTGAGACAAAAACTATTTCATTTGCAGAAGTTCCTGCTATTATTACTCCAACTTCTTCAGTGAAGTCTGACACGTCTATAATCCCCCCTTGGCATCAGAATTACCAGCAAAGTAGCTTGAAAGCTTAACTTTTTCGTCTGCTCTTTTAAGTAAGATGTTGTAGTTCCTGTAGCCTGCATATTGTTCTAGAAGGCTTAAGATGACGTTATTTAACTTTTCTTAGTAAAGAATAAAAATGGAAAGCAAATGGTTCCTCTTTTCCTTCTTCACTCTTTTATCTTTACAACATAAACTTAGTGAGAAAGCTCCTGATTTAGATCGAAGAGGTGATCACCGTTAAAATTTAAATGTCGCTAAGTTCTGTATCTTTTGTTATAGTTGCTTCTGAATCTTTAGTAAAAATCTTTGGCTTTCTAGAACTTTTTCAAGAGTTAATTAAACGTCATGGAAAGTCATGTTTTGTTGTTCTTCTCTGCAACGAAACCTTAAAAATTTAAGTCTTGTTCATAGATTTTAATTTTTTTGGAGTAGTTGAAAGGGCAAAGAGCCAAATATTTTGACAATATTTCTCTTGTTCAAAGAAAGAATGTACTAGAACATGTTAGCCTAGCTTAATCACTTTTAATCCAAGATTAACCTTGCTTAAGTTAACAGGTCGCTCTTACACCGCAACAAAATTTAAATAGCTCTAGCCTTAAGTTCAAAATAGCTTGACAATAGAAGCTGATCTTGAAGAGATAAAGAACTTACTCCTTGCTTTAAATAAAAAACTTGATACTTTAATTGAAGTTAGAGAGACTTTATCTCTAATGTTTTTGTCTGAACGAGCCCTTAAGAAGTTTCTTGAAGAGGAGCCTGATGTTTATTCTCTCAAAGACCTAAAGGTTAAGTACCATTGAAGGGTAAAATAGTTCTTATTCCTTTTCCTTTTACGGATTTAACTAGCACAAAGTTAAGACCAGCTCTTGTCTTACTTGAAGGAGAAAAAGATGTCGTGGTGGCCTTTATTTCTTCTAGGCTACCTCGACAGCCTTCGCTTGAGGACATCATAATCAACGAAGACCATCCAGAATTTAAGCAAACAGGACTTAAGGTTCCTTCTGTTATAAAACTTGATAAGGTTGCGACTATCTCCAAGAGCTAGGTCCTTGGAGAAATAGGTGAGATTGGAATGGAACTTAGAAAGGAAATAAACAAGAGAATTACTGAACTCTATGCTCTTTAAAGCAGTTTCTAAGTCTCTTGGATTGGTCTATACTTGTAGTTTAAAGTAAAGAGACTAAATTATGTACATCATAGTGTTATGGTTTTTACTAAACTTCTTCAGTGAAGTCTAACACGTCTATAGTCTCTCCCCGGGAGTAAGATTATGCCAAGCTTCTTTTCAATGATCTTAAGATAAACATTATCCACAACATAATTCGAAAGCTTAACTTTTTCGTCTGCTCTTTTAAGTAAGATGTTGTAGTTCCTGTAGCCTGCATATTGTTCTAGAAGGCTTAAGATGACGTTATTTAACTTTTCTTCGCTTACGTTTATAAATCCAGAGGTCACTAGGTCTTCAAGCTTGTGGTTAAGTCCAAAGCAGTAAGATGGAACGTCTACTCTAATTGGAGAATCATTTTTTGCTGGTACTAAATAAAATGAAACTATTGTTGGGTAATTTCTAATATTGTTTAAAGTTAAGTTTAAGTCCAAATTCCTTTCTTCACTTAACCTTCTGCCCATCTTACTAAAGTGCGTTCTAATGTAATCTTCATTTGAAATTTCGTTTTCCAGCATGCGAATTAAACCTTTTGAAGAGATCATATCGTAGGAAAGTTCTATTGGTAAAGTAAAGTACCTTTGTAGTTCAGAAAACTTGTTTAAGAAGTAAACATCAGGAATACTCCTAAAGTAGAGGTTAAGGATAATTTCCACCTGAGTTTTTACTTTTTCATCCCTTATCTTATCCAAGGCGTTCTGCAAATATGAAGGACCTTTTTCCATAAGAAGTTCGTCAAAGTTTTCTTTTTCAGTTACTAGCTTTCTTAACAACTCTTTAAGTATTATTTGCTTTAAGAAAGATGCTCTCGAATCCTTGCTTACGCCTACCAACAACACGTTTTTCTTTTTTGCTTCTTCAAAAAGTTCTCTGTAGGTTTTAATGTAATCTACCATGAACAGCTCCCTTTCGTATATCTGTAGCTCTATTGGTATATGCGAAATTCTTCCAAATATTGAACCATCTACAAGTACAACTCTTTCCTTTAAGCTTTCCTCTCTTAAGTAATTTAAAATAACTTTAGCCTCAAGATATTCCATTTTTGCACTTTCATAAAATCTTAGCTGGTTGCTTTTTCCTGAGTGATAAAAGAACTCAGTTTCTAGTTCTCTAAGTTCTTTTTTATTGCTTGTTAAGCCAATTGCCCTAAAAATTCCTAAAGAGCTACCGTCCATTAGTTCCCTTACTGCGCGACTGCTGTCAACAGCTAAAAATTCAAGGTTAGACTTACTTTCGTTAGTACTAACGCTTTCTAAGCTTTTTGTCCTTTTGTTAACTTCTTCTCTTATAAGTTCAGCTACCTCTTTGCTGTGATTCAAAAGTTGCTCTGGAGCACGCATGTTTTTAAGGCAGGACTCCATCAAGTCCACAAAATTTGGCATTGATTCATGAACAAAAATCAAGCTTTAAAAATCTTTAAGGAAATCTTTTTAAGTTTGCTCTTTGGCTATTGGTATAAGCGTGTTATACAACTATAAGAAGGAAAACCTTGAAGTAAAAGAAATAGCTACGAAAAATGCGATAAGCGAATCTGGCATTACAGACTACTGTATAAACCCCTACGCTGGTTGTCAACACGCATGCAAGTACTGTTATGCAAGGTTTGTTTCAAGGTTCTACGGAAGAAAGATGAGCGAGTGGGGGAAGTTCGTTTATGCAAAAGTTAACTTACCAAAGCTACTTTCAACTGAAAAAAAGCTGAAGAAGCCTGGAGAAATAATACTTAGCTCTACAACAGATGCTTATCAGCCTCTAGAGGAAAAATACCAAATTACAAGAAAAGTACTGCAGGAACTTCTTAATGAAGAAAAATTTAATGTTGTAATCCAAACAAAGTCTAATCTAGTTTTAAGAGATATTGACATAATTAAAAGCTTCGGTGGTCGAATAAAGGTTGGGTTTACAGTAACGATGGACGATGAAATGGCGAAGATCTTTGAGCCAGGAGCTCCAAGTACAAGTAAAAGAATAGAAGCGTTAAAGAAGTTGAAGGAAAATGGAGTTGCTACATATGCCTTCCTAGGCCCCCTGATTCCAGGAGTAAGCGACTTTGAGTGGTTGGTTGAGCAAGTTCATGAATTTTCTGATTATATCTATGTTGATAAGCTTAACTTAAGACCCGGCGTATGGCAGAGCTTGCTTCCAACTCTAAGTGAAGTTGGAAAAATAGATGAGGTAAGAAAAAATCTAGAAGCAGACAGTGTTTACTATAGGGAAATAAGGATGAAGACAAAAAAATTGTCAAAGGACTACAAAGTTGAATTTAATGTCCTTTTCTAAAGGTTCCAGTTTTTAGAGCTAAGAAAAATTAGCAAGTTGTTTTCTTAAACAAGAAAGTGAAATTGAACACCTATTGATGAAAAGTAGAAAAAATAAAATAATGGATTAAACCTCTTGTGCTCTTAAGCTAGAGCTTAAAGGCTATCGTAACTATTTCATATGGCTTTACGTCCATCTTTACTTCTCTTCCATTGCTCGCCACTTTAGCAAGCGGTTCTTCATTTAAATTAGCTTTCCATGCTTCCCTAAAGTTAAACCCGGTACTAATTTTTGCTTCCACGTTTTCGTTTGAGATGTTGAAGAACCTAGCAACTATCCAGTCGTTGTCCTCAGCTTTCTTGAAGGCAGTAAGTACTAGGCTATCCGGCTCAAGTTGCAGGTAAGATGCTAAAAGGTTTTGTTTTGCCTCTGCATTTCTTTTTGCAGGAACTATGCAAAGTGGAGGGTAGGCAAAGCTGTATGCCTCATTGTATGCTCTCGAATCAAACCAATTGCCTTTGTGTGGAATTATTGAGTACTCGAAAGTAAATTTCCTCTTGCATTGTGCTTCAGGCGTTGCTATCTGAGGCCCAGCATGGCCTTTTCTTGTAGCTAAGTCTCCTCTGGAAAGCCATCCAACCGCTCTAAACAAAGTAACGTAAATCGTTGCTCCTCCTTCTTCCTTTACTTCGTACTCAGGTAAGCCCTTAGAAGCTATCGTTAAGCCATACTTTCCATCGTTTACATTAACCCAAAAGAGTTGTGGATGTGTGGTGGGCGGCGACTCAACCCAGTTCTTTCCTTCACTTGTTGGTTTTGTACTCCTCCTTTGAACGTAAAACTGACTGTCTGCATAAGAAAATTCTGTCTTTAGACCGGAGTTAAACTTTACTCTGAATCTGTGGTCTTCTGCTGTGTTTTCAAGGCTTACCTTAATGTCTATTCTCCTCTTTCCTTTAAACAAATCAACTACCACATCAATTGGAATTTCTACTAGTTCGTTAGACCTCTTCTGACCTTCAGCACACTTTGGAATTTTCATAACTGTTTTAATCAGAAAAGACTGTTTTACTTCTGACCTTAGAACTTCTATACTTGCTTCACTTTCTTCACTTGTTACTACTTTGTCAAGCTCTTTTGGAGGTGAATAGTTATACTCATCTCCAACGTCTCCATCGTCTACGAATACATTTAAGCCTTCAAGTACTTTTCCAGTTTCTTTATCTTCAACTTTCAGTGCTCCCCCTTTCTTAGGGTCAGCAAAAACCCTAAAGTATTCATTTTCTATAACGAATGGTTCGCTGCTACTTTTCTCAACTTTGGAAGTAGAATTGTATACTCTGTAGAGCTTAAAACCCATTGGAGGCAAGTCCTTTGCTACGAATTCAAGTTTGTTTCCAGTAATCCAGTAGCTTTCTTCGCTTTCAGCTATTGCTTTAGTTTCGTTGCCTTTTTCATCTATGCACTTGTAGCTTCCTTTCTCTATTGGTAGAAACGTAGACACCTTTTCTGTTAAGTAGTGGGGGTGAGGGTTGAACACAAGCAAACTCGTTACTGCATACTTGTCTTCTTCAAGGTTTAAAAAGTTAGATAGGAATCTAATTGAATCGTAAGCTACGTTGGTTCCAATTTCAATTGCCTTCAGGAACCTAGTCTCATTTTCTTTATGAAGTGGGTCTATTCCAGTTCCATAGATGCTGTCGTGCGCATGGTTTCTAAGAATTTCCTTCCATGCTTCTAGCAAAAGAACAGCTGGATACTCAAAGCCATACATTTTTGCTATTGTTGCAAGCGGTTCTGCATACTTTTCTAGGATTGCTTGTGCTTGGTAATTCATCTGCTTTAAGTACATTCTGCTTGAAATTGAGGAAACTAAAAGAGGATGAAACCTAGCTCCTCTTAGTTCTCCTTCATATTCTAGCATTTTGTCTTGGAACTTTTTCACTTCGTTGATGTATTCTTCTAAAGTTCCATGCTTCAATTCAAACTTTCCTGAATTGTTTGCTTCCCTTATTACTTCGGTTATTCCTCTTTGAGGTGGCATGTGGTCGCAGCCGTTCATCAGTAAAAGAATCCTTGACTTAGTTGTGGGAAGAATTCTCTCAGCCATTTGTTTTAGTCTTTCAATTGCCTCCTTAGTGTCAACTTCTGGCTCAGAGTAGTATAAGTCAAGGAATACTGATTTCCATCCTATTGGAGCTTCCCATATTTGTGCGGAGTACGAAGCTATTTTAGCTCCTATCATGTTAGCGTTGCAGTAACCATTTATTAGGTGTATCGCAGTTACTTTGTCACCACTTGGAGCTTTCCATATGAACTCAAAGCCAAGCTTTTCTCCTTCGTCTCCTAGTCCACGCATAAATACAACGTTGTCTATATCAAACCCTCTTAGTATTTGCGGTATTTGTGCCACATGTCCAAAGGTATCTGGCAGGTAACCTACTTTCATCACATGCCCAAATTGTTCAGCTATCCTGTGCCCAATTAGTAGGTTTCTAACTAACGCTTCTGGGCTCGCAAGCGCTTCATCCGGCTGGGTAAACCAAGGGCCAACCAGCAACTTACCCCTTGCAACTAATTCTCTTATTTCTTCTCTTGCATTGCTTCTAACTTCTAAGTAGTCTTCCAAGGCGGAAGTTTGTCCATCCAGCATAAAGTGTTTAAACTCAGGCTCCTCCTTTAGGTACTTTATCACCCTATCTAAAACTTTTATCAACCTTATTCTGTACTCTTGGAACGTAAGGTACCACTCCCTATCCCAGTGCGTATGCGATACTACGTACCCTCTTATCTCCTCGTTTTCCATGAACTTCTAACTAATAAGCAAAGACTATATAAAATTTTAAGAAAGCTAAAATAGATTCCTTTTACTATTAGCGAACCTGCTTCTAAGTATAGTCTTAGTTGTTTATAAAGCTTAGAAGTTTGTTGCAGCTTTGCTTACAAAAGTATAGGGTTGCTCCAAGCTTTTTTACCGTTATGGTCTGTAACCTCAGCTCTAAAGTACT
>JBAMLO010000003.1:0-13874 GCA_039793485.1 Nitrososphaera sp.
GAAGTAATTTGGGATACGCCAAGTGAAGATTACAATGGAACTGTTCCACTAGGTAATGGTGAAGTAGCATTAAATGCATGGGTTGAGCCATCGGGAGATTTAAGATTTTACATTGCAAGAACAGACAGTTGGGATGATTATGGGCGTTTAGTAAAAGTAGGTGCAATCCGTATAAGCGTAGGCAGTAACTCTAAGAAAAAGGTTGATTCCTTTAAGCAAGTATTAAATGTAAAAAATGCTACTATGGACGTTTATTACAAAAAAGAAGGCAATGAAGTTAATTTGAAACTATGGGTTGATGCTAATCGTCCAATAATAGTTGTAGAAATTTATGCACAAAAACCAATTTCTGTTGTCGCATCAGTTGAGCTCTGGAGAACAAAACAAAAAGAACTGTTAACCGTTGAAGTTAGTGATATCTTCTTTAGAAGACCAGAAAAAACAATTATAGAACCAGATATTATTTTAACTGAGCTAAAAGATTGCATTGGGTGGTGTCATCATAACGTAAAATCAATTGGCCCAGATTTATGTGCAAGGATCCAAGGGACAGCAGACTTTCCAAGGCAAGACCCTCTTTTGCATAGAACTTTTGGAGCATTAGTTACAACAGAAAAGTATGAAAAGATTGATGACCTAACATTATCATCAAGAACAGGAAAAACTCATATTTTTGAAATAGTAGTACATACAAAACACCCTGCTAGTTTAGAAGAATGGCTAAATGAAGCTAGAAAAATTTTAAACGAAGCAAAATCAATTCCTTTGATGAAGCGTCGAAAAGAACACGAAAAATGGTGGACAGACTTCTGGGACCGTAGCTGGATCCATATTTCTGAAAATAGTTTTAGTAAAAGTAAAGGAGATGCTTTTGTTTTAACTCAAGCATACATTCTTCAACGTTATATAAATGCTTGCGCAGGTCGTGGAAATTATCCAATTAAGTTCAATGGCTCACTTTTTACAGTACCTTCAGATGAGAAGCCAAGTGACCCCGACTACCGTAGATGGGGTTCCGGTTATTGGTGGCAAAACACTCGTCTTCCCTACTATACTATGTGTGCTTCTGGAGATTTTGAAATGATGCAACCACTTTTTAAGATGTACACAGAGCTTATGCCTCTCTTTAAGTTCCGTACAAAGCGTTACTTTGGCCACGAAGGTGCCTATGTTCCCGAATGTATTTACTTTTGGGGTGATGTTTTTACAGAAACTTATGGGTGGAAACCGTTTGAAGAAAGAACAGACAAACTACAAGAAAGCAGGTGGCACAAGTGGGAATGGATAGCTGGCCTTGAGTTAATTTGGTTAATGCTTGACTATTTTGAGTATACTGGGGATGAAAAGTTCTTAAGAGAAGTAGTGCTACCATTTGCGCAAGAAATTCTTACGTTCTTTGACCAACATTATAGTTTGGGTCCTGATGGAAAGTTGTTTATTTATCCAGCACAAGCTCTTGAAACGTGGTGGGAATGTATAAACCCAATGCCAGAAGTTGCAGGTTTACATGCTGTAACATCAAGGCTACTAGAATTACCGGAAGAATTAACAGAAGCTAAGCAGCGTAGCCTTTGGAGAAAATTAAAAGAAAAACTTCCGAATTTACCAGTAAGGTTTACAAAAGATGGAAAAGTAACGCTTGCACCTGCGCAAGATTTCAGAGAAAAACATAATGTTGAAAATCCTGAACTTTATGCGGTTTTTCCTTTTCGTCTTGTTGCAATTGGAAAACTAAACGTGGAATGGGGAATCGAAGCACTTAAGAATCGAACTGATAAAGGAGCGTTTGGATGGAGACAGGACGATGTTTTCATGGCATACCTTGGACAAACAGAACAGGTAAAAGAATACGTTATAACAAGAGCGAAAACAAAGCACGAAAAATCACGTTTTCCAGCCTTTTGGGGCCCAAACTACGACTGGATACCAGACCAAGATCATGGTAGTGTTCTTATGAAAGCTCTTCAATCTATGCTAGTACAAACAGATGGTAAGCGTATCTATCTTCTACCAGCATGGCCAAAGGAGTGGGACGTGGAATTTAAGCTTCACGCACCCTTTAGAACTACCTTAGTTGGAAAAGTTAAAGATGGTGAGTTAATTTATCTTGAAGTTAACCCAAAGGAAAGGTTAAAAGATGTGAGTGTTATTTTTCCTTCTAGTTAAAAAATTTTAAGACAAGTAAATCTTGATGCAAAAATTCAGCTGTAGTAATATTTTTATACTATTAAGTAATACCAGAAGTAACTTTGATACTAGATGAAAATGCGCTTGGATCTTTAGGCAAAAGAATAAAAACTACTTTTTCTGCAACTTTTAATAGAGAGAAACAGGATGACCTAAAAAAGCACGTAAGTAAAAGTATTATAAAAAATGAAGTGGGCATCTATATTCATTTTCCATTCTGTAAAAGCTTATGTCCGGCTTGTCCCTACTTTAGAGAGATTGTAAGTGAAAAGAAACTAAGAACCTACCTCTCGGCATTAAAAAAAGAGATTAAGATCGTTGGCAAAGTGATGAGAGATAAAAATTTAAAGGTTGTTAGTATTCATGCGGGCGGAGGTACTCCAAGCTTAATAGATAAGGATTGGGCAGAAATAATTCAAACCATAAGAGAAAATTTTAATGTAGATGAAAGGTGCAAATTTGGAATAGAAGCAAATCCTGATGACCTAACTGAAGAAAAAGTTTCATTGCTAAGAGAAAGCGGAGTTGAAGAAATCAGCATAGGAGTTCAATCTTTCTTTAGAAATAATCTTAAATTACTAGGGAGGGTACATGGAGTCGAAGAATCTCTAGATGCAATAGAAAATTGTAAGAAAGCAGGCTTTAAGCTAATAAACATTGACATGATGTACATGCTTCCAAATCAAACTTTAAAAGACTGGGTTCATGACCTAAAATTAGCTTTAGAACAAGAGGTAAACCAAATTACAATTTACCCATTGTTAGTACCACATTACACAACCTTCTATCAGCTAATGAAAGAAGGAAGAATTCCAGAACAACCCAGTATAAAAGAATTTGAGCAAATGTACTATGCTGCAGTTGATAATTTAGCTATAGGAGGTTACTTCCCAATACGCTATTATTCCTTTGGAAAAGGAAAAGAAGAGTATTCTACTGTAGAACTTGAGATGGTTGGACCTTTGATAGGATTTGGAGCTGGGGCAATGAGTTTTACTGGAGGCTATGAATGTGTGAACACATGCTCAGTAAAAGAATACATAAAGGCAACGAATGATGAAAAACTTCCAGTAGCAGGAGGAAGAATTGTAAGGAAAGAAGAGAGAGCAATAAGGTACGTTTCTGAAAGATTGAGTGCCCTAAGATTAAACATAGGAGATTTTGAAAGAGAGTTTAACGAACCTTTTGAAGAACTTATGAGAAGAAGCGGCTATACTTCTGCATTAAGAATGGGTTATATTTTTGGAACTTTGAAAAGAAAGAGCAACGAAATAATCGTTACCAGAAAGGGAATGTGGTCAAGAAATTTAACAGGATGGGCTTTTGTACTTTTGGTTCCATGCAAAATAGTTGAAGAATTTATGAAAACGCCATGGCCAATAGAAGTAACTATACCATGAAATAAAAATTAAAAAACCTTTAGTTTAAAAGGAAAGAAAGATGAAAAGAGTTATAGAGCTAAATAAAGGTTGGAAGCTAACTTGGTGCTCATTTAAAGAAGAGAAAAATGAGCTCCTGATTGGTTCAACTGAAAACTGGATTAATGCAAAAGTACCAGGCGATGTTCACCTCGACCTTATTGAAGCAGGAGAAGGCCCGGATCCATACTTTGGTTTAAATGCAGACCTTTGGAGATGGGTAGAAGAAAAGGATTGGTGGTACCGCCTAGACTTTAGGATGCCAAAAATTTTGAGCGGAGAAAGAGCTTTTTTAGTTTTTGAAGGGATAGACACCTTTGCAACTGTTTTCTTAAATGGACAAAAAATAGCAGAAAACTCAAACATGTTTACGCCAATAGAGGTTGATATAACAAAAATAGCAAGTCAAGAGGAAAACAGGCTTGCCGTAAGAATAGCTTCTCCATTGTTTTCTGTTAACGTTAAAGCTGATGAAAGGGTTGGTTCAGATTGGAACATTCCTAGATTGTTTGCTAGAAAAGCTCAGTTTAATTATGGGTGGGATATTGCTCCCCGTTTAATTAGCATAGGAATTTGGAGACCTGTTAAGATAGAAATCTATGAAAAAGGAAGAATAAAAGACGTTTGGATTAGGATAATCGACTACGACAGAAAAAGTGCAAAAATGAGAGCTGAATTAGAAATAGAGCTATTTGAAAAATTGCAATGTAAAGGGACTTGTAAGATAGAAATATACGAAGAAGGAGAAAAGATTTTTGAAAAAGAAGTAGAAATTGATCCCTCTGAATTAAAGCAAAAAGTACAATTGAATTTTGAACTAAGTAATCCTAGGTTATGGTATCCCAATGGGGTTGGAGAGCCATTTTTATACTCGTATAGAGCAACTTTAGTCTGTGATGGAAAAAGAGTAGACGAATGGAAAGGAAACTTTGGAATAAGAAGAGTTGAACTAATTCAGGAGCCTCAAGAAGACGGCGGAACTTCGTTCTACTTTAAAATTAATGGAAGGAAGATATTCGTAAAAGGATTTAACTGGACCCCTGCTGATGCGCTTCCAGCAAGAATTAGTAAAGAAAGATATGAGGAACTATTAAAATTGGTAAAAGAAGCTGGAGCCAACATGCTAAGAGTTTGGGGAGGAGGAATATACGAGCCTGAGATTTTCTACGATTTGTGCGATAAGTTTGGAATAATGGTATGGCAAGACTTCATGTTTGCATGCGGACATTATCCAGAACATGAGGATTTTCTAAAAGAAGTGAAGAAAGAAGCGGAAGTGGTAGTTAGAAGACTAAGAAGGCATGCTTGCATAGCTATTTGGAGTGGAGGAAATGAGAATGACATGTTTAGGTTTTGGAGAGAGGGGAAGAAGTACGTAGAGCACAAGATAAGGTGGATTTTAAAGGATGTTTGTGAAGAGTTAGACCCACAAACACCTTTTATTCCAGACAGTCCATTTTCTCCCTCTGGAGACAACCCAAACAACACGAACGAAGGAGATAGCCATCGCTGGGCTCATGGAAAAAGCTATGAGGATGACTTTTACTTAAAAGATAAAAGCAGATTTGTAAGCGAAATTGGGCATATTTCAGTTCCGTCTAAGGAAGTACTCTTAAAATTTATTCCTGAAGACAAGCTTTGGCCTCCGTTCAATGAATATTGGTATTACCATTCTTCAGATACTCTTAGGGTTGGCTGGAAGCATCGTATAGAAAGTCTTTTCCAATCTATAAGGAACAACAAACTTCCAGAACCAAAAAGTTTAGAAGAATTCATAGAAGTTACTCAAGAACTACAAGCTAAAGCTTATGTAAGATGGGTTGAGCACTACGCTAGTGTAAAAGAGTGTGGAGGAATTCTCCTTTGGAATGTTTGTGACTGCTGGCCGCAAATATCGGATTCAGTTATAGCTTATCCACTTGCACCAAAGAAAGCTTACTATGCGGTAAAGGAAATATTTAGCAAGATTAGAGAAGAATAACTAGTAGAGATAGCTTACAAAATACAAGAAATGAGGGTTAAGAGACCAAAGAAGTATTCACTATACAGTAAGTTTCTCAGAAGAAGCAGGAAATCATTGTGAGATGGAATATTCCTGTTTATTAAGCTGAGTAGTTCACTTCATAAAAAATCAAATTATTAAGATAAGTTTATAAGTTTCTACTACCTTACTGGGTTAAGATGCTAAACAGTAAAAGAGCAACTGATATAGTAAAAGAAGTAAACAGAATAAAGAAGCTTGGTCTAAATTCGCTTGAAATTCTTGATTCTAATTACCACGAGATTGAACAATTTTTCATGAATGCCTTTAAAGATAAAGAAAGGGATGACATAAGAAAGTTTGTTTTAGCTTATAGGAGAAGGATTAAAAGCACATGAGCGAATTCTCAGATTTCTTTAAGCTGTTAGTAAAAGTGTTAGAAAACAGTAAAATTAATTACGTTATTGTTGGAGGGCTAATCTCTATTTACTATGGAAGGCCAAGATTAACTCAAGATATTGATGTAATAGTTGAAGCTACTGAAGAGGAACTAGAAAGACTTGCTACTATTTTAAAGAAAGAAAATTTTGAAGTTGACGAAAGAGAACTCATTGAAAACGTGCTCAATCTTAAGTCGCACTATACTGTTTTTCATAGCAATTTTCCAATTCTTCATGCAGATATAAAGGGCGTTTACAATGAATTAGATAAAGAAGTTATCAACAACAAATTAAGAATGGAAATATTTAACACACAGACTTGGGTTGAGTCTCTCGAAGATATCATAGTTGCAAAGTTAGTTTATGGTTCTCAGCAAGATTATGAAGATGCTTTTGCTGTAGTTGTTGCTCAAGAAGAAAAAATAGACATGAAAGTTTTAGTAAGGAAAGCAAGAAAGTTTAATGTATTAGGTAAATTAGAACAGATACTTAAAGAAAAGAAAAAATTTCTGAGTGAACTGTAGCTGTAGAGACTGTTAACTTAATGATACTCAATAACCTCGTTTACCGAATGATGTATTTTAATCAATAATCTTTCAGAAGAACCGTGGCTGAACTACAAAAGAATCGTTTTTGGCACCATTCTAGCTTAGAATTTTAGTTTATATTAAAGTTTTAGTAAAAAATCATAAATTGAGTATGGGTACTTAAGACTTCATGAGAAATTGAAAAAAGAAAAATTTAAGACTTTAACTAAAGAATAATTAAGTTTGCAACAACAGAATATTCAGATTCGCCTAACGAATTTTCTTGGTTTTACGGATTTTGCAACACAGGTTATAATTGCCATCTTCATCTTTCCATATATATCCACTCCAAACCAATCTTTTAAGAACTCTCGATAATATCTCCTGATGATAACCAGTCTTCTTTTTTAATTGGTTAAACCTAGCTTTTCCGTTCATATCTACAATCTTATACAATGCCTCTTTTTCCCTACTCCCTATTGTCGCTCTTTCCGTACTACAACACGTGCAACTTGCGCAGTCCATCAGCATTTCGCCTCTCATATAATTTAAAATAGGATTTTATTTTTCTACTTTATTTTCTTTTCTTCTCTCCCTTTTTCGTCTTCTTGCCACTGCAGCACCCACAACACACTTCTCGCTCACCTCCAGCTAAGTACAGCGAGTATGGACTTATATTGACTTACTTGGCAAAATGTTTGTAGGCTAGTCGCTCAACTAAGTCCGAAAGAAAAGCGATAAAGTTCATCGAGTCGCGCATTTGACTTTTTAAAGTGTAGCTACCTTAACTCGGATGTTTCGAGTCCTAGAAGGAGTAGGCGCAGTAAAAAGCTTAGTCCATGCGTTAACGAGATACATGAGAGGGCTGTGACGCACCGAACCAGCAGATGAAGCTGAAACGCAACGCCGTAAAAGGCATGCTGAACGTTGGAACCTCACAAAGCTTCCAGCTTTTTCTTTAGTCTGGAAGCTCCTGACTTAGTCAGGAGAGAACCTCACTATTTCTTCTGTAACTTAATCAACGTAGTCTTTATCTTAAAACCTTCTTGAAGAAGGAAACTCTAACAGTAAAGAGAAATCTTTATATACGAATACGTATTCGTATTACATATGGTTTCGAGAATAATTCCTGTAAGGCTAAAAGAGCAAGAATTAAAACAAATAGACCAACTAGTAGAACATGGTATTTTTCAGTCAAGAAGTGAGGCCATAAGAGAACTTATAAGGCTTGGTATTGAGAACTTAAGTTACTTATCTGAGGTTTCTAGAGCTTTAGAGAAACTTTTTGAGCTTGAAGAGACAGAAGGAAAAATACCAATTAACCTTGGTGGAGCAACAAAACAATTGCTGGAGGAAAGAGAAAGATGAGCTATGTAGACACCAGCGTTATAGTAGCAGCCCTTGACCAACTTGATTCTAGACAAAAGCTAGCTCAGGAAGTTCTAGAAAAAGAAGAGAACAAGAAAATTTCAGAACTTGTACTGACTGAACTTGCTAGCATATTATCTAGGAAAGAAAGTATGCTATTGGAGCTCTCCAAGAAGATAAAAGTAAGAGAAGAACTCATTATGCCAGTAGTTATTCTGTATATAATGAAGAGGTTTAAGCTAAGTTACAAGAAAGTTAATGGCTATAAGAGAATTCTTGTTATAGGTAACTTATACTCTCCACTTGGAACGGCTATAGAAATATCATCTAAGTTCAAACTAAAAACTCTTGACCTTCTCCATTTAGCATACATAAGAGCTCTAATAGACCAAGGAGAAGAAATAAGCAGACTTATAACAGCAGACGAGGACTTTGAAAAAGAAAAGGAGCACATAAGTCAGGAACTAAACGTGAAAGTAAAAACGTTAACAGTAGACTCTTACAGTTAATGACAACAAACTTTCTTACTTTAAAGAACGACGTCTAAAATCATCATTAAGATAAAACCTATGATCATGAAAAACGTTGTTATTTTTCCATGTTCACCAGAATGAGCTTCAGGAATCATTTCTCCTCCTATAACGTATACCATGGCACCAGCTCCAACAGCCATAAAGAAAGGTAGAAGCCATAGAAAAACCTGAACAGCTAGAGCACTTAACAAAGCTCCAATTAGTTCGACAATTCCGGAGAGCCATCCAAGTAATACTGCCTTTTGTTTACTGCTTCCAAGCTTAACAAACGGGATTGAAACAGAAGTTCCCTCAGGAAAGTCTTGAATAGCTATACCAAGAGTTAATGCCCATGCAACTTCTAAGTGTCCAGCTCCAAATACAACCCCTACCGCAAATCCCTCGGGTATATTGTGAAGAGTTATGGCTGCAATCATTTTCCAAAGCCTTTTAGACTTATCTTCACCTAAAGCTTTTTCCATTGGATGTTCATGAGGGATAAAGATATCGGAAAAATACATAAACAAAGCTCCGATAAAAAATCCAAAGCTAACTATGAAGATCCCTCCGAGTTCTAGAGCAGGCTGGAGAAGACTGAAGAAAGATGCCGCCAACATTATACCTATAGAAAAACCGAAGAAAGAGTCTAGCATTCGGCTCGAAAACTCTGACTTAAAAAGAATTACTGTTGCGCCCAGACCGGTTGCAATAAAACACAGTAAGCCCCCAAGTAAAGCATTTAACAGAACGTCAAGAAGCATTTTGCTCCAACAGATTCCTTTTAGCAAGTAGAAAAACTTAACGGAGAATGTCGTATTAGCGTCTATTGTAAAAACTGACGACTACATCGTACTACACGCTTTTATGTTTGATAAAGCACTATAAAAAAGCGAACTTAAATGCAAAAAATTTTGTATGCTTGAGAATAGAACATAATTAGGTGTATGCTACTTACTAAAGCAAAGACTTATATTATGTGCAAATGCACAAAAAGTAGCATGGCTAGAAGGAGAAGATTTAGAGGTGGAAGAGGCGAACAAACAGGAAGACTGCTTAATAATCCATCTTTTTGGCAAGGACTAAAGCAATATTTTAACAAAGGCATCACGTATACGCCTAGGTCCTACGAGACTTCCGAAGTAGTCAACTTGCAACATCAAGTAACAGAACTTAAAGTTGACCAAAGTAGGTGTATAGGTTGTGGCACTTGTGTAGCTTTATGTCCTAGTGTATTTGAAATTGGCCCGAACAGAAAGGCTCGCGCAAAAAATAACAATGCAAACAACAACTGTGATCTTCAAGCTGTCGTAAATGCTTGCCCCGTTGGAGCAATATCTTTCAAAGATTAACATCCTCTTCAACTTATTTTGTAAACTCACGTTCTAAGAATAAAGAAGATAAATCATCGTATAAAAATTTAGTTGCTTTCCGAGATAACAACAAGTAAAGATAAAAAGCTTAGCTAGTAGTAGAAGAGGTCGAGAAGTAAAAATTTAATTTTGTTTTGCTTTTCATACTAAAGTAAGTATGATGCTTTAACTAACTATAAGCATGAGATCAAATTAAGTTTAGCAACTTTTCTGGGAGGATTATTGTAGTTTGGCAGTAAGGACACTTGTATTTGTTGCCTTCAATTTTATCCTTTGATATATCTACGTTTGCTCTACAGTTAGGACATTTTATACTGAAAACACCTTCCTTAAATGAAAAATCCGCAGTAATTTTATACTCTATGGTTTCGGGACGAAGTTTTAGCCTGTATACTTCTGAAAGATCTTTATGGATAAATTCTATGAGTGGAGAGAATTTCTTTTTAAGGTCATAATACTTGTGAATAGCATTGCGACTTTTATTTAAGCTGTGATAATCCATAGCAGGGTAGAGTATTAATATGAACAGAGTACCATAAACTGGCAGATTTAAGCCTAAATTAAGTTCATAACCCACGAATTCAAATAAGAATGAGTTAAGCATGTAACCTATGAATGCAAATGAGAAAAAAGCTAAGATACCAAGCATAACTTCGCCTATAAGGAGAGCCACCAGATGTTTAATACGAAAAAACGAGTATACTTTGTCTACTTTTTGCTCTTCAGGTATCTTTCCCTCAAAAGTTTGCTCTATTTTATACATTTCTTCTGCATAATGCTTATACTCCGACATCATTCTCCTAGTTGAGGGGCTCAAATCTTTTTCGTTAAAACTGTATCCTAGAAGCTGTTCTAGCTCTCATGATAGTAGTTTACACCCATAGTTCCCATAGAAAGCTCCATAAAGAAGTTTATAAGCCTTTTTATAAGTTCTAGGTTTGCTTTTTTTCATTTAGGGCTTAGAAGTTAATTCAACAATTATCTTATTCTTTTCAACTTTATACCTCAAGTTGCTCCGCAATTTTTGCCAGAAGCTTAACTGTTTTATGCTCCTTGAGGTTACGTAAATTTTCTTCTTAAAATATTTTGAAAGGGCTTCTCAAGTCTGATACTAACAGTTCATAATGAATCTTCTTTTTCTTAAAAAGCATGTTGTCACTTTTAACTACGCCTAAAATTTTCAGGTTTTCATCTTGTATGCTTTTACAAATTTTAAGAATCTCTTGCTTAGTTATTCTTCTAGCTTTGTACATATTTTATTCCTCTTATGAATGCTATACCCGTCTGCTAATTCAACCTATTACCAACGTATTTGAATCAGGTAATTAATCTTTAATTAAAAAGCTATGATAAAGAAAGTGAAGTCTGTTGCGCTTATAGTTCTGCTGTATTCTTGCCGGTGGACTTGGTTCGAGTTATGCGAAGGTATGGGTGTCAAAGTTTTGCCGGAATTTTTTAAGTATCTTTATTGGCCCAATGTAGGATTGTTGTTTATTTTTTCATTGTACTTTGCATTCAAAAGCATTGGAATAAGGACGCCATCGAGACTTGCAATCTCGCTGACACCAATAGTAATGATAGTTGAAGATATTTATAATAACGACTATTCATCGAGCTTATGAAGGAGGTTTACTGAATGCACTTTACAAGTGGAACCTCTATGACCATCCTTGGGTACGGCACGGGTACTGCATGGTGGATCAATATCGTTTGTAAACAACTCTTTAATATTGAACTTGGTCTAACAAGCTTAGAAGGGTTCGTTATTGCTAACACTGTAGCAGTATTACTGCCTCTGGCTTTCTGCCTAGAGGTTACTATAGAGAAAACAAGAGAGGCTTTCAACTTTACTGAACGTTTATTTTCCTATGTGTATGAGTTAATCAAAAACAAATAAGAGTACTGGCCTTAGGTTGACAGATTTTTGTTCATTCCATAAGGAGCAACCTAAAGATTAGAATTACAAACCTTGCTGTTACTTACCAGCAAGTAACGGTAAATGTTCTTTTCATGTACAACTTAAACAACACAGCTGTTTTTAGGAGATAAAGTAATAGTTTCTTCGATTCTTACAATACGCCACTTAGACGTTTCTTGTGATACATTCATTTGGAGACTGCCAACTTAAAACTCCACACGAAAATTGAAGTTCTCATTCGAAAGACAAAGATTAACTATTTTTTAAGAACAATAGATAAAAGGTTATTTAACTCGTTGCCATCATTTAAAAGCCCTGCTTGACATAAGACGAAGCCTTAAGTTGGCAGTCTCTCTTGAGAGAAAGCTTTTTTATACTTCTTTTTTATAGTTTCTGTACTAACTATGAGTACTATATCAGTTACAGAAGATGTAAAAGAAGCTCTCCTGAAAATAGCTTCCGAACTGCAAATAAAGAGGGGTAGGAGGGTAGATCTGAACGAGGCAATAAGGTACTTGCTTAATATGCGAGTTAAGCGCCCAGACCTTCTTGAAGAAGCCTGCAAGCCTGTTCACGGATTCGAAGAAGCTTACGAAGAGTTGAAGAAGGAAAGGATGAGGGATGAAGAAAGAGCTCACGGGAAGTTTGGTCTTTGATACTAGTTCTGTTTTGGAGCTTCTGTACTCTACGAAGCATGGAACTAAACTGAAAGAAGCCCTTAAAGCCGAAAAAGTTGAAGGCAACATTTCTGAAATAACTGTTGCAGAAACAAGACATGTTCTTTGTAGAAAGCTTGGCAGCGAAGAAGCTCAAACCAGACTCAAAAATTTACTGGACTCTGGCTACATTTCTGTTCATGAAAGTTCTAAGCTTATTGATCATGCTTCAGAGTATAAGTGCAAAAGAAGATTTTCGCTAGTAGATTGTTTCACACTTGCTTTAGCCAAGAAGATGGGCGTACCTGCCTTGTTCGCCAAGAGGGAAGAGGAGTTAATGAAAGAGATGTCAAGTGAACCTTTTGATGTAGAAATATTGTTTCTCGAGGATTTTGTATAGAATGAAAGATTAAAGGTAAGAAGGTCATTGGAATTGAGAATGTTGAGGAAGTCATTACTTCAAAGGGACACTGAAAATGCATAGTAGCAATAACTGTGTTGGACTTTGAGCTTCGACGTAGCGCGCTAAAAAACTTTGAAGAATTAGAGTAATTGTCTAATGTTTAAAAGTTCGAGAGAGCACCATAAGAGAATAAAGTATATAATAGTCTGCTAAGAAATGAAGAGTACGTTAAAGTTGAGCTACAACCTTAAGAATGTTTATGAAGATTTGCCATTGGTAAAGAAAGGAACCACATTTTCTTGCCTAAGGTGTGGGAGATGTTGCAAGTTTGAAGTTGTAGTAAGTGAACTGGAGCTAAAAATAATAGAAGAGAAATACCCTGAAAAAGTTAAGGAAGTAGAAAGGATAAGAAAGTGTAAGCAAATTTCGTATGGGCTATATTCTCTGCTTTTTAGTACTGGGAAACATTCTGAATGCATATTCTTAAAAAACAATTTATGTACAATCCATGACTACAAACCGGCTTTATGCAAACTTTACCCATTCTTTCCTCTTCCACTTAATGTACTCTCTTCTTTTTGTACTCTCAACTTAAAAGACCTTGTAGTTGTAGAATCAAAGAAAAAGGGTAAAAGGTATGTAGTGTCATACGACGAAAACTGTCCAGGAATAGGTAAAGGAAGCTCTGAACCGGATTGGAGCTACCTTGTCGATCTATAGCAAGAATCTTCTCGTTTTTCGCAGACTCAACCTTCTTTTTGTATATTTTAATCACTTCGTTGAGATCTAGAGGTTATACTGAGTACATGCAAACCTTTTTCTCTTCCTTTTGTAGTTTTAGCATAAACTTAAAATATTGGTGCTTATGAGTAGCTAAATAAAAGTAATGAATACAGGAAACAAAATGAATTCAAAGCCATTGGAAGAAAGAGTTTCTTTTCTTGAAGGAAAAGTTGAAGTTTTACTAGATAAACAAACGTCTTAGGGGAATTGAAGGCGAGATTAGTAGCTTGAGAAATGAAACTAAAAGTGAAATTAGTAGTTTAAGGAATGAAATGAAAGAGTTAAGCGATAAGACAGATAATCAATTTAAG
>JBAMLO010000004.1:0-6234 GCA_039793485.1 Nitrososphaera sp.
AACAGCAATAGAGCAATATTTCCCTAAACTAAAGAGAAGACTAAAGCAATTTAACATTTGCTTTCCAAATGAGAACCTTAGGTTCCTATTCAGAAAGGTGGATAATGTTCGTATGTGGCCTTAAGTTGACAGTCTCCTTGTTTTATCCCAAAACTTAAAAAACAGTTTCCCTATTGCAACATAGGGAGTACAGAGTTAATAAAATGCGGGCCCGGTGGGATTTTCAATCGATGCCTTAAATTTTTGAACCCACGACAAACGGGTTAAAAGCCCGCTGCTCTACCATGCTGAGCTACGGGCCCGCTACGGCAAGTTTCCTCTGTGTATTATGAATTTAAATTTTTCTTAAGAAGACCCTTAAAATCAACTAAAACGAAAGAGAAACAAAAAGCTTTTAATTAGTAGGAAAACTTTTAATATTTAAGAGTATTGCTTAAGCAGAGAATTAATGGTTCTGTTCTCGCTATGCTTTGAAGTACACCAGCCAAGAAGGATAAGAAAGGATTTTAGAAGTTGGAAGACCAACAAAATAAGTTTAAGCGAAGCTTTTGAAACTTTTTTTGATTCAAAGTTAGACAAGGAAATCTTTGAAAGAGTCTACAGAAAGTGCTACATGCCAGCTACAAAAATTATTCACGATGCAATTTTAGAGTTCTCGAACAAAGAAAGGCCATTCAAAGTTTGCTACAGTTTTTCAGGTACTTTTCTTGAGCAACTTCAGGAGCTACACCCCGAGCTCTTAGATCTAATAACAGAAATAGTAAAAACAAATCATGTGGAACTTCTTTCTCAGACATATTACCACTCCTTGTCAAGTATTTACATAAACGACCTTTCTGAGTTTAGGTACCAAATCGAGGAACACAGAAAAACGATAAAAAAACTTTTTGGGTATGAAACAAAAATTTTTGAAAATACTGAGCTTATATACAATAACCAAGTTGCGAGAGAAGTTGCATCTCTAGGATTTGATGGAATAATAACTGAAGGGGCTGACAGAATATTAAGTGGAAGGTCTCCACATTTTTTATATACTTCTTCGAAGGCAAAAATAAAAGTACTGCTGAGAGATTACAGACTATCAGACGATATAGCATTTAGATTTTCAAACAAGTGGTGGCCAGAGTACCCCCTGACAGCCTCCAAGTATGCTCAATGGATCTCAAACATTCCGGATCCTTTTGTCTTAGTCTTCGTTGACTATGAAACCTTTGGCGAACACCACTGGCCAGAGTCAGGGATCCATAAGTTCTTGCAAGAACTTCCTTACAACATCAATCAGAAGGACAACGTAATTCCAGCTTTACCCAGAGAAATAGTAAATGAAGTTCCACCTTCAGGAGAAATAGACGTTGATGAGAAGAAAGACACGATTTCCTGGGCAGATACAAACAGAGATCTATCGGCTTGGCTTGGCAATGAAATGCAAAAGACCATCTTCAACGAAGTTTACTCAGAACATAAATTTAAGCATATAATAGACGAGCGATTAACTAAACTTTGGAGGTATCTTCAAATTAGTGACAACTACTACTATATGTACACGGGGCATGGCGGGCCAGCTGAAGTTCACAGATACTTTTCTGGACCGCTTGGCTTACCAGAAGAAGTCTATCTTGCCTTCTCAAACATTGTTTTCAAGTTCAAGGAACTGGTAAAAGACAACTTGCTTCAAAAAGAAAGCACAAAAAGAATTTTATTACTTGGGTTAAACAACGAAAAAGAATTTCGTTTTGCGTTAAGCAAAGATGTAGAACTTGGAATAGCTGTAAGAGGCTACTTGGACTTCCTAGATGCGCTGAGAAGAGTCTCGGTTGTTAGTTTAGAGCATCATACTTACAACACTGATCTTGAAAACTGGTTCTTAAGTTGCCTAAAGGACGAAGAAACAGCAAGAGAAATATCAAAACTTAGGAGGAAAAAAGCTAGAGGAGAGAAATTGAGAAAAGAGTTGTTGCGTATAATAGAAAGGAAGATAAAAAAAATAATGAGCCTCTGAAGCAAGAATGACTCTAACTAGTAATAATTGATTTTTCTAGAATAAAGGAGCTCAAAAAATACTTTTTATTTTTTACTACCACATCTTTTGCTGCCTCTTTAATGAAACTCTGGAAGAACTTGAAATTGTTTTAATGACAATACTTAAGTAAAGTCAAGTCTAACTACCACTCGTGCTCTTCTTATTAATTCTTCGTAGTATTTAATTCTCAAACTTTTTGCTAAACTTTATTTCTGATGTCTTGATCGTCAGCCGTGAGAGCTAACTCACTCTCTTTTTGTTAAGGATAACGATGCGGAGTAGGGCATTGGCTAGCTTTTACTTGCTTTTGTTTAGCAACAAAGGACTTCCCTACGAGAAGAATTGGACCTTTTATCAGGCATTATAGCTAGGAATTAGGATTAAGCTTAGAACAAATTAGAAAAATCCTTGAAGAAAACTTAGTTGTAAGCTGACTTTAGTTGACGGTCTTTCATGAGTATAGTATGTTGTTTTTATAAAATTTTAGAAACAAGAATTAGCAAAAAGAAGATTTTAGTTTAGACTAAAGCTTAAAAACTCTAAGGATTTATAGTTTTTGACGTAAAATTGAGCACAATAGACGAAAAGGATGAACTTATAATTAATGCTTTGCGCCAAGACTCAAACAAACCAATTTCAAGGCTATCAAAAGAAATTGGAATACCGAGAGCAACACTGCAAGACAGAATAAACAAGTTGGTAAAGCAGGGCATAATAAAAAAATTTACGATCATCCCAGATTTTGGAAAACTGGGTCGACCTGTAACTGCGTTTGTAATGGTATCATTTCACCCTTCACCTGAAATTTCTCAGAGAGAGTTAGCAAGACAAATCGCGATGCTTCCAGAAGTCGAAGAAGTACACCTAATTTCTGGTGAGTGGGACATTCTAGTAAAAATTAGAGTAAAAGATGTGGAGTCGGCGGGCTCTTTTGTTATAGACAAGATAAGGTCCATGAAAGGTGTAGAAAAGACTGAAACATGCGTGAGTTTTGAATGTGTAAAAGAAGGTCTATGAAAAAGCTAAGTTAAGTCACCACACGTGCAAAAAGCCTCATGCAAAAGGCTGTAAAGCTCGTCAAGACCATCCTTGCTTAGGGCAGAAGTAAAGACCATCCGTTGAACCCAGGGCATCCGCGCTACTAGTCTAACTAGTTCAGAAGAAACATCTTTGAGCGCACCTACATCTTCTTTTTCAATTGCCTTAGCTAAAAAATCAGGTTCAGAAACTAACTTAGAAACAAAACCCTTATCAACTAAGTCACTTTTGCTGACTACCAATACTAGAGGTATGCTCATCCTTAGCTTTGTAATTACCGAAAGTAACAAGGCAGCCGCTAAACCAGAGGGAGAATTTAAGAGCCAAGGATCTATTAGGAACACACCAACAGTGCTCCTAAGTTTTTTTAGCCTACTTAAAATGAAAGGGCCTGAGGGATGAAAAACAAAAACCTCCATTTGCCCAGGAGTATCGTAGATTATGACGTCAGCGCCTTCCTGCACTTTTAACAGCTCGCTCTCAACCTCATCGAACCTTTTCTGAATTATTTCCATAGCTTTTAAAGTGGCTCCATTTGGACCCAACTTTTCCTTCAGCATAAGGTCTCTAACAGAGACTACTCTTCGAATGTCATAACTTGAAGTATAAGCTACGCCTTCCGCTCCAGGATCAAGATTCACGACTTTAATTGAAAAGCCATACTTTTCCTTAAGCCACTGCTGGAGGGCACTTGCAAGACTTGTTTTTCCGCTGCCCGCAGTACCCAGTAAAACTACCTGCAATTTTTAGCTAAACTGGAGCAAATAAAGAGACTATAAAAAGCTTCGGGATAAAAACTTAAGAAAGCTACGTTAAGGAACTTGCCTGATAAGTTGCAGAAAGAAAGCGTGGTTGAGAAAGTGCAGGAACTAGCAAAAAGAAGAGGCTTCTTCTGGCAGTCCGCAGAGGTTTACTCCCCAGTAGGAGGGTTTTGGAACTATGGACCCTTAGGCTTAGTTTTAAAGAATAAGATCATAAGTAGCTGGAGGAAGTGGTTCGTAAAAGATGAGAACGCTTATGAAATAGAAACTTCTAACATACTACCAGAGATTGTTTGGATAGCCAGTGGGCATGTAGAGAATTTTGTTGATAAAATAGTTGAGTGTAAGAAGTGTAAGTCAAAGTTTAGGGCAGACCATCTAATTGAAGATGCCTTGGGAGAAAAAGAAAAGCTTGAAGGAAAGACCACTGAGGAGCTAACAAAAATAATAAGAGAAAACAAAATAAAGTGCCCAAAATGTGGAGGAGAACTTTCAGAAGTAAGAACCTTTAACCTTATGTTTCCAATATATGTAGGGGCATATGAAGAGATAAGGTGCTACTTAAGACCAGAAACAACCCAAGCTTCTGTTTTAGATTTTATGCAAGTTTATAGAACACAGAGGGGAAAGTTGCCTCTAAAGATTGCACAGGTAGGAAAAGCATTTAGAAATGAGATATCACCCAGGCAAATATTTATGAGAATGAGAGAATTCACTATGGCAGAACTTCAAGTTTTTTTCAATCCAGAAGAAACAAAATATGAAGACTTTAAGAAGCTAAGCGACTACAAAGTAAACCTTCTACCTGCAGAGTTAAGACTAAAGGGAGAAGAAAATTTTGTTAGTGTAAGTGTTTCCGAAGCTCTAGAGAAAGGATGGATTCCAAACGAACTAATAGCGTACTACATAGCTAAAGTTTTTGCCTTCTTTGTGGAGGAATTGGAATTTAGAAGAGACTACGTTAGATATAAAGAACTTTTACCAGAAGAAAGAGCACACTATGCTAAAGTTCACTGGGATCTCGAAGTGTACTCTGAAGACTTTGGGTGGCAAGAGTGCGTAAATAACGCTTGGAGATCAGACTACGACCTTTCAAGGCATCAAAAGTTTTCTAAACAAAACTTTTCGGTTTTTGAAAATGGTAAGCGCATATTGCCTCATCTCTACGAGCCAAGTTTTGGAATTGACAGGATCTTTTTGCTTATGCTAGTTAATTCATTCAGAGAGGATAAAGAAAGAACGTGGCTTCAAATAAAGAGGAAGTTCGCGCCATACGAAGTAGGAGTTTTTCCACTTGTTTCAAAAGATGAACTAAAAACCAAAGCAAGAGAGGTGTACACGTTGCTAAAGAACGACTTTAACGCATTTTATGATGAGTCAGATTCAATAGGCAGAAGGTACAGAAGAGCTGACGAAATTGGAATTCCTGCGTGTGTAACTGTAGACTTTCAAACTCTTGAAGACAACAGTGTTACCATAAGAGACCGAGATACCATGCAACAGATAAGAACAAAAATATCAGATTTGCCTGCTGTTCTGAAAAAGTTTTTGAACGGCGCGAGTCTCGAAACTTTAGCCTAAGAAAGAGGAGTTAGACCCATAAAGATTTTCAGCTTTTGTAAAATTTGTTTTACTCAACAAACAAAAAGATCATTGGAAAGGCTTGAAGAGACGTTACTGAGCTATAAGGTTAGAAAGGAATAAGGAATGTTGATCCTTTAAGTTGAGGACGTAGATACTAGAAAGGATCCCTTGTTAGATCCAATTGGTAGTGCGGAGGGTGGGATTTGAACCCACGAACCCCTACGGGATGAGGGCCTGAGCCTCACGCCGTTGACCTGACTTGGCAACCTCCGCTCTCTGCTGCTCTAATCTTTACTTTACAAAAAAAGGTATTATAAAACTTACTTGTTGGAAGCTGTCAGCTTAACTACTTAGGGCTCACCTACCTTTCATAATTTTGTACAAAAATACTTTAAGAACATAAAATTATCAGAAAGATTGGTTTATTGTCGTGAGTAAAATTCACCCATAGAAAACGTTACGTTTTTCTCTTGAAATATACCTTAATAAACTTACATATAAAACTTAACTCTCCTAGAATCATTATAGTAACAGAAATTAAGTCCACAAAAGTTGCATAAGGTGATAAAAACAAATTATAAACATATGCTGAAATGGAAATAAAAAGAAATAAAAGGAGTAAAGGTAACACGACTTTGTTCTTAATGTTGAACTGAACACCTAGTACTCCAAGAAGGTACGCCATAGAGAAGCTCATCAACGATCCAGCTAGTAATAAAACATCAAGTCTCGACCCTGAAAGATAAAGGTCTACACCAATAAGTACCGCAATTATTCCAGTAAATATTAACCACCAGTGTAACCTGAAAATTGTTGGTTGTTCCATAGTTC
>JBAMLO010000004.1:6334-20116 GCA_039793485.1 Nitrososphaera sp.
CTATATATCTTTTTTAAAATATTTTCTCTGTTCTAGAATTTAGAACAGTTGGTCTCAGTTCTACTAAAATATTTAAAATTCATAATAAATAGAAGAATTTGGTCAGAAGCTACGCTCTGGCTACAAAAAGGGCTTATGCTCTTACAGAACTTAAGTTAACAAAGCACAGGGGTTTTCAGAATTATGTTTGCTAATTTGTGGTTTTAAGCTAAAGGGACGATAGACTGTGGAAAAAATCAAGACCTTACATTGATTCTAATTCGTTATGCTAAACAAACTAACTTAAAGGAGCTAACTTAGCTTGCTTTCAATAATCCCTTCTTCAATAAGAAACTTATAGAGTTCTTCTTCATTAGAAAATATTTTAGTAGAGTAATACTTAAAGAAAGGACTTTCTGGACCTTCGAACACTACGTAAATGTTCTTATTGTTCGAAAAACCATAGGTCATTTCTGATAAAACGCCGGGAGACATTACTGGTGAAAAATAGTAAACAATTATAAAGTCACTTTGATCTATCAGCTGATAGTCTCTTGAAACAATTTGCTCATTGATATCTTTCTCAACCTCTTTTATTTCATCTAAAGAAAAACTTACACTAGAGCCATCCTTCTCAAATCTCACAGTGTTGTTTTTTGAACTATCCGAAAGAATTAATCTAAGTATGTCGGAATCTTCTACATCATTAGGATCAAAAACTATTAGTCCTGCTTTTCTAAGCTTGTCTCTAAAAATATTCTTTTGTTCTATTTTCGATGGATCCATTCCTGTATGTGTTATAGGATAGCTAAGGTACGCCTTTTTACTGTTGGGATAAAAAAATAGTCTGAATAAAGATTCAGGGGGTGTTGCAAATGGAACTATGAAGAAAGGCTTACCCTGAAAATCCGCGATAGATTTTGTTAAAATAGTTTCTTCGTCTCGCCAAACAATGATATCTTTTAATGAAAGCCTTCCTCTCCAAGCTTTAGAAGATTCGAGTCTCAACTTTATTGAAGGGAGAGAATCAACTACTGTTACATACATGTCAGGATTTAATTCTCTAAGGTAGTTAAAATCAAAAGCTTGAATTAAAAATTTTCTCCACCTAAAGCAGGCGTGTGTTGCAACAACGACGTCTTCGTACTGCGAACATTCACGAATTATCTGCTCGAAAACTGTTGCCCTAAGAAAATTTAGTGCAGAAGGAGAAAGGTCAAGTATTTTGTTTTCCTTTATTTCTAATCCCAATTTTTCTGCAGCATTAAACATCATTTCACCTACGTCAAAAATCTTAATTGTTTTTTTCTTTTCTTTTGCAAAGTCTGAAAATTTCTTAATTAATTCGACTCTCCCGCTGCCGCTTATTCCCGTAACGACGACTTTCAACTAAGAACACCAGAAAACAACATACTTAGGCCTTTAAATAAGCTTTTCAAAAGTACTGAAAAAGGCTTGAGATTTAATAGGGGGAACTAAAAAACGCATTCTTGTATAAAATTCCAAAATTTGTTCACCTCCTTAATTTTTTAGACGCATTGAAAAAACTACATTTTCATCCACCTCTTTATGAGGCAAGAAAATACTTTTAGCCTAGAGAAAGGGTATTATTTTTGTTGTCCGTCATTAATTCGTTAATTTTTCCCAGTAATGTGAAAAAATACGTAAAGAAGATTAAAAGTTCAGCGCCGAGGGCAGGATTTGAACCTACGTGGCACTAAGGCCTCTGCGCTCCCTGCAAGAGGGAACCGGATTTCACGCTTATTCGGACTCGAGTCCGGCGCCTTACCTGGCTCAGCCACCTCGGCGCACAAAGAAGTAATTAAGGAGATAAGGTAATTAAACTTTTACTTTGAAACAAACTGTGCTAACATAGCGTCTGAGGACAATGCTTTTCTAATAGGTTCTAAAGGTGTTGCGATTTTCATTTTTCTTGTTCTGCCATGCCGCCCCATGTTTTGTACTTTACTCTGAATAAGACCAAGCATTTCAAGCTCATTTAAAAGCATAGAGACTCGCCGGTATGTAAGTTCTTGAATTCCAAGATTTGACGCTAAAGACTTGTACTTACTGAAAAGTTCACCACTAGAAGGAACTTGGTTATTTTGATTGAAAATTAAAAGAGCTGCTAGTAAAAGCCTTGAATGAAGCGGAAGGGTTCTTGAAATTTCGAAAACCTGATCTTCTTCTATTTTTAATGAAGCTTCTTTTACATCTTGCTCAGTAATTACAGGAGAATTCCTTCTCTCAGCTATCTCCCCAGCAACTCTTAAGAGGTTTAATGCTCTTCTCGCATCACCGTGCTCAGAAGCAGACATAGCAGCAACCAAATTTAAGACTTCCTTCGAAACAACATTTTCGTTGAAGGCAAGTTCAACTCGCGCATTAAGGATATCTTTTAGCTCTTCAGCAGTGTATGGTTTAAATAGAACTTCTTCCTCGCTTAGAGAACTTAAAACTCTAGGATCTAAGAAATCTTTAAACGAAATATCATTTGATATGACAACTAAGGCTAACCTTGAATTTGAAAAAGTTTCATTTATCCTGCTAAGTTCATAAAGTATGTCGTCGCCATAAGACTTGACAAGAGTATCAACTTCATCAAGTATTAAAAGAACGTTAGTAGAAACTTTCTGTAAATAACTAGTTATTCTTTTCAACACTTCTTCTGTAGCAAGTCCGGTGAAAGGTACTTGAAGATTAAGAGAGTTAGCAAAAGAAGATAATATTCTATACTCAGTACCTTCAAGCCTGCAATTAATGTAAGAGGCTATAAAATTAATGTTCTTCTCTCTTGACTTTTGAAGCATAATCTTTGAAACAAGCTTTATAGAAGCCGTTTTTCCTGTTCCAGTTTTTCCGAAAAGAAGAGCATTAGAAGGCTTACTACCAAGAAGAAGTGGAGCAAAGATTTCACTTAACCTTCGTAGTTCGTTTTCTCTGTGAGGTAAGAAATCAGGAATAAAATCAGGTCTTAAAGCATCTCTGTTTTTGAAAATAGACCTTTTAGAAAGTAATGAATCAAGGTACTTTTCAATTTCTTTTGAGGAATCTAAGTTATAGGAATTAGCACACATGAATTTACATCGAAGATAGGGTAGGGAAAAACAAGAGAATAAGTATTAAGCTAAAATTAAATCGATTTTTCACTATTACAAAAATGAACAAAAGAGAGGTCAAAAAACCGAACACAGACACCTACTTTTCCATTGAAACTGGTAATGCTTCTGCGCTCTTTGCTACGCACTTTTGTTTTTGATATGAGATGACTACCTATAATCCCTGCTACGCTAACTCATGCTGACAGTAGTATTAAAAACGTTCCATACTAAAAAAGTGTAGCTTACACTTCAACTTTCTTTTTTAAGTCGTTTTCTTCATTCCCTAAACTTTTTTCTTTCAATAGAAATCTAGGGGTCAGTCTCTTCTCTTTATCCTTTCTTCTCTTTCTGAAGTCTACAACCTTTTTCTTAGTAGTTAACTGTTAACTTTCAATAAAAACCCCTCTGTTTCTACTGAATCAACTGAAAAAGCGAAATTTTTTATCTTTACAGCAGAAAGAACCTGATATTTTTGCTCTTTTTCATTTTCAACTGTAATTTTTGTAATTTTTTGCTCTTTTCTTTATTCACTTGTTATTTTCTGTTACAATAGAAAAAAAGGTGTAAAAATATGTTAATTAATCCCTTTTTCTTCAAAATAAGCTTGTGCCTGTAAAGAAGGGTAAGTTGTCTATCAACATAGTGTATGATGATAATACAAAGGTGAAGATCCTTATTGATTCTACTGACCTTTCTCGTTCAGTGGAAACGCTTTTGGATCTCTTAAGTAATAAAAATTTATCTAATAAGATACATTATAAAATATCCGAAAGCAACACTTCTTCTGGAAAAGAAGAGTGGCACGAAATAGAGCCTCCTCACGAAACTCCTAAGGTTGAGAAAACAGAAGACAACACGTACCCTACTTTTTCCGAGGAAAACTCTCCCTATCAAAGTGACATTTTTTTGCAAGAAAATAAAAATGAGAGAACCAGAGTCAACGATATTTTAGTACTTTTCCGTTCTTTACCTCCTGGCTGGTTCTCGAGCAAAGAAATTCAAAAACTTTTTAACGAGCGATTTGGTGAGAATCTAAAACTAAGTGAGATTTCAATCTACTTATCTAGGTTAACCTCGAGAGGCTTTTTACAGAGAGTAAAGGCTGGGAGGTACTTTAAGTATAAGCTGAAAGAAGTAATAACTGCTAAATAGCTACGAGTCGCTCTTTAAACTATAAAGAAAAATTTTTCCTTTTTTCTCTCTCTTCACAATTCCTTTGTCTGCCATGTTTTTCAACGTTCGGCTCACATGCTCCCTCGTTCTTCCTGTGATTTGCGAGATTTCTCGTGCTTGAATTGGCTGGTTTTTTTCTCGTAAGATCTTTATTATTTCTTCTTCGAGTACAACGTACTCGCTATCTTTCTTTATGTTTTTTTGTTCTTGAGAGTTTATATTTTCGTCTTTTCTTTTCTGTTCTACTATTTTCGCTAACTTTATTAGTGCTTCGCTAAGCTTGATGTTACTTTCCCTAAGTATAGATATGGCTTTTGCTTCTTCACTAATTTTTTCCTTTAGCTCCTCGTTTTCTTTTTTTATGCTCGTGATTTGTTCGTTTATGTTTTTCATTTTTTCTTCTAGTTCCTTTATCTTTTTGTCGTCCTTTTTCCAAAAGAAGAGCTGCACTTCTATCACCTTTTGCTAAGGGCATTAAGAACGTCGATTTTCGTTATTATTCCTACGATCTTCCCTTCCTTGTTACTAACTAGGATTCCCTTATGCCCTCTTGAGAGTAAACTTATTATTTCATCCAGTCCTGTTTCCTCAGGCACGATTGGAAAATACGTGCTTATCATCTTATCTACTTTTGTATCGTAGAACCTTTTTGGGTTTCCCAAGAACTTTGGAAGCGCTTGCAGTAACGATTCTTCGTCTATTGCCCCTATTGCCTTATCTCCTTTCATTACAGGGAGTTGCGAAATACCATAAGCAGTCATTAACTCTAAAGCCCGTCTTACTGTTTCATCGTGATTTATTGATATCACCTTTTTTGTCATGATGTCACATGCTCTCACATCATGTTCTTGCTTAACCTTTATTTCATTTTCTAAAACATTTAAAATTTTTCTTAAAGTTGAAGCTTTAGGGTCTACAGTGTTGTTCTCAATTTTTGCTATTAGCCCCTGACTAAGTCCCGTTTTTTCTGCTAATTCCTTCTGAGTTAAATTAGCCTTTTTCCTTAGACTTTTTACTTCTTCTCCTGAAGGTATGGAAAACAAGGTTATTTGCCTTTTATTCACTAAATCGTCTTTTTTAACTTTTTTATTTTACTGTTGGAGTGGCAAAGCGAAATCATCGTGATTTTATGAGGTCACGTGATATCATAATTTTGCTACATCCTCTTTTTTGTTATTTGTTTAACTATCTTTTTAATGGCTTCTTCAACGCCTTTCTTTATTTGTTCTTCTTTTTCTTCATCTATTTCATTCGTCCTTAGTAAATTGACAAAAGCAACAAGCGTGGCCACATCCTCTTCTGTGATGATGTCTTGATAAATCATGAACAAGATGGTGTAAATTGCTTTCTCTATGTTCCCCCGCGCCTGCTTGACAATGCGATAAAAAGCACCTTTGCTAATTCTTCTGTTTTCTAAGACATAATCTTCCTTTCTCAACCTTCCTTTCTCTTTTGTCTTCAATATTGCTTCTATCTGTTTCTTACTCATAGCTGACCGTTCGGCAAAGAATTTTCCCAATTCATTTAATTGCTCTTTTTCCCTACTTTCTTCGCTTTTTTCTTCATTTTTTGTTTCTCCCTTTTTTGTCATACTTTTTTGTATTCCCTCTTCACGGAGTTGGGAGAACCAAATCCTTTTATTTCTTTTGCTTTCTTAATTGTCTACGGTAAAACATGGGAAGAAGGAAGCGAAGAGAGTTAAAGATCGTGAGAAAAACAATTCCTGAAATATTTCAATGCCCAAAATGTGGAGTAAAGGCTGTTTCAGTTGAGATTACAAAAGAAAAGCAGGAAGGGTACCCCCTCGCAGTTGTTAAGTGTGGAAACTGTGGGCTAACGTATACTCTTGTTATGAAGCCTCTCATGAAAAAAGTTGACGCTTACAACAAATTCATAGATGCTTTTTATAATGGTGAGATTTCTTAAAAATGAGCAAATACTATGAGAGAATATTTAAAATTGGAAAAACTGAAAAAAGAATTTATGAAAAATTAGAGTCTGATGGTTTTGTTTATTTCGTTTTAGTTGATCCTGAAAAGCCAGGTGATTTAGTTTCACTTTCAAAGATTGCTCAAGAATTAGGAGTTACAGCGATAATGGTTGGAGGCAGTACTGCTCAGCTTTCTCTTGATTATGAAGAAGTGATTTCTAAGATAAAACATGAGAGCTCAATCCCAGTGATAATCTTTCCAAGTGGTACCGCTTCCATTGCAAGAGGTGCAGATGCTATTTGGTTCATGTCCCTTTTAAATTCTGATGATCTGTTTTATGTTATTGGTGCGCAGTACTTGGGCATCGGTGCGATAAGGTCTTTAAGGCTAGAACCAATCCCTCTAGCATACATTATTGTAGGCTACGGCGGAACGGTAGGCTTCGTTGGAAGAGCCAGACCAATTCCATATGAAAGACCTGAATTGGCTGCAGGGTATGCTATGGCTGCTGAAGCTCTAGGTTTCAGATTCGTTTATTTTGAAGGTGGCTCAGGTGCTCCTCGCCATATTCCTCCTGAGTTTATTTCATACGTTAGAAGGTTTGTAAGCATACCTATAATAGTCGGTGGTGGAATAACTAATGGCGCAGTTGCAAAAGAACTTATTGCTGCTGGTGCTGATGGGATTGTAACTGGAAATGTTCTTGAGGGTTATTCTCAAATTAAGGATAAAATCTTAGACATAATGCAAGGTTGTAAAGAAGGTGCTAAAGATAAATTAAGCAAAATTAATAAATAGCTTTTTATAAAAGCTCCAGAACTAACTGTTAGAAAATTGTCAAACGAAAGCCACCCTGAAGAACTTCAAGCTTACAACGCTTTTCTAATAAAGTCCGTTGAACACCTTTATGAAGTTGCTCAAAGAGCGAAGCTTAAATCAAGTGACCCAAATGAGTTTGTTGAATCAAAAATAGTGTATTCTCATGGACACGCTATTGAAGAGTTGCTGGGCTTAAAAGGCCTTTCTCAGAGATTTAAAGAACTAAGAAAACAATTAGAGCCCACAAAGGTACCTTTCGTTATCGTTGAAGATGTTGTGAATGGAAAATTTGGTTCCTTTAGTGAAGAAAAGGCCGCTACGTTAGCAGTAAAGGCAGCACTTGCATGTATAACTCCTCCTGGTACTACAGCTGCTCCGCTGGAAGGTATTACTGAAACAAAAATAAAAAGGAATAAAGATGGCTCAAAATACCTTGCAGTTTATTTTGCTGGCCCCATGCGTTCTTCTGGTGGGACTGAACAGGCACTTTCAATACTGATAGCAGACTATGTAAAATCTATTTTGGGTTTATCTAACTATGCTCCAACTAAGGACGAAATCAGTCGGTACATTGAAGAATACAGACTTTATGAACGAAAAATAGGAAGATTCCAATTTAAAGTTTCTGAGAAGGAATTAATTTATGCTCTCGAAAGAATTCCAGTTGAAGTAACTGGTGTTGGTACTGATCCTATTGAAGTATCTGCATATAGAAATCTTGAAAGAGTAGAAACTAATTACATTCGCGGTGGAGCATTAAGAGTTCTAATAGATGGCGTAATAGGTAGGTCTCACAAAGTTATGAAATTTGTAAAAGAGTTAAATCTTAGTGGTTGGGACTGGCTAAAAGATCTAAAAGTCAATAAGCTAGATGTTTCATCATATGTAGATGAAGTCCTTATAGGAAGACCTGTAGTTTCTTCAAAAGATTTCTTTGGGGGCTTAAGAATAAGGTATGGTCGTGCTAGGAATACAGGTTTGATGGCGATCGGACTTCATCCAAGTACAATGTATGTACTAAATTCTTTTGTTGCAATTGGTTCTCAGCTTAGGCTAGATCGGCCTGGAAAATCTGCCATAGTTGCTTCTGTAGACTCAATCCTTCCTCCCATAGTTAAGTTAAAGAACAGTTCTGTTGTGAAGCTGTCAACTGTTCCTGACAAAAACATCTTTAATGATATAGAAAAAATCTTGTTCTTAGGAGATATTCTCATTTCTATTGGAGATTACATAGAAAACAATAGAAAGCTTGACGAGCCTGGCTATTCTGAAGACGAGTGGTGTGCAGAACTTAAGGATAAGCTTCCAACGTTTTTAGATAAGATAAAATCTTTCGTTGCTGAAGAAAGGCTAAACAAAATATTCGAAGATCCTAACAAAGTGTCCTTCGATGAAGCTTTACTTTTATCTAAAGTTATTAGTTTGCCTCTTCATCCCAAATTCCTTAACTTTTGGGAATTTTGTAGCGGAGAAGAAGTCTTTACCCTGTTATTAGAGATTAAAGAGAAGGGTACGTTAGGCCAAGAAATAACTCTTCCTCTTGTTGGTAAAGTTAAGACAATTCTTGAGAAAGCCCTAGTTCCTCATTTTGTTCTTGAAGACAAGATTAAAATCAACGAGGACACATCAAAATTTTTATGTTATTTAATTGAAAAAACTCATCTACTTGCGCCAAACGAAAGAGAAGATGGCCTTTCTTACCTTTCTAGGCTTTCTGGTCTAACTCTTAGAAAGTTGTCCGGTTCTGTTGTCTCTGCAAGAGTCGGGAGACCAGAAGCAGCAAAACCAAGATATATGGATCCTCCAACAAACGTACTGTTTCCTATAGGTAATTCTGGAGGTGCTTCAAGAAATATTCTAAGCGCCAACGGACAAGTTAAAGTTGAAATAGCGAACAGGTACTGCCAAAAATGTAAAATTCAGACCTTTTACGTTAGATGTCCTAATTGTGGTGCAAAAACACTGCCTATTTATACATGCCCCAGGTGTGGTGAAGTATCAGAGGAAAAAATTTGTAGTAGGTGCAACATTGAAAAGTTACCCTACGATCAGAGATTTATAGATATAAAATCTGAAATAAACAATGCAAAGAAAAAAGTTGGCGTTCAATTTATTCCTAAGAAAATTAAAGGAGTAAAATCATTAATGAACGACTTAAGAGTTCCTGAGCCCTTAGAAAAGGGTGTTTTAAGAGCAAAGTACAACCTGTTTGTCTATAAAGATGGAACCTGTAGATTCGATGCTACAAATGCGCCGTTAACTGCATTTAAGCCTTCTGAAATAGGTGTTTCATTTAGTAAGCTTCGTCAGTTGGGCTATGAAACCGACATAAACGGCAATCCTCTTTCTTCAGATGAACAGCTTGTTTTTATTAAGCCGCAGGACGTAATAATTCCAAAAAACTCTGTTAATCACCTTATAAATTTGAGTAAGTTTATCGATGATCTCCTAGTGTCTTATGGGTTAGAACCTTTCTACAACATAAGGAGTCCTGAAGATCTTATAGGCCAGCTCATAATTTCAATATCTCCACATACCGTAGGCGGCATTGTGGGGAGGATAATAGGTTTTACTAACGCAGAAGTGCTTTTTGCTCATCCTTTCTACCATCAAGCAAAAAGAAGAGACTGCGATGGTGATGCTGATTCTTTTACTCTTGCCCTCGATGTTTTTTTGAACTTCAGTAACCTTTATACTCCCAACAAGCCCGGAGGAAAAATGGATTCACCTCTCGTGGTTTTCCCAGTTGTAGATCCTTCAGAAATTGATGATCAGATATACAATACTGAGAATGAAAAGAGTCTTCCGTATGCGTTTTATAGTAGCGTAAGAAAGTCAGACGAACTCTCCTCTTTGTACTCTTTTATAAATTTAATTGGAAAGAACTTAACCTATAAATTAAGCTTTACTCATACTACAACTTCTATAAATAATGGGCCAACAATATCAAGCTATAGGCTGATTAACAAAGCAGAAGAAAAATTCGCGATCCAACTCTCTTTACTGAAGAAAACTGATTTTGTAGATAAGAAAAGAGTTGTGGAAGATTTGTTAAGCACTCACTTAATCCGCGATTTCGTAGGTAACGTAAAAGCTTTCTATACTACTGGGTTTAGGTGTGTAAAGTGCGGTCAAAAGTATAGACGGCCTCCTTTAAGCGGAAAATGCATAAAGTGTGGGTATCCTCTACAACCAAACGTTTTTTCTTCCAACATAGTTAAGTACTACAGCCTCATTCAGGAGCTCATAACAAACTATGATGTTAGCCCATACTATAAGGCTTCTATAAAGTTCTTTGAAAGAGAGCTGAGCTTGCTTGACTTTAGCGAAGAAAAAGATCAAAAATTTGAAAAAACAAAATCTTCTTCATTAAGAAGTTTTATTGAATCCTAGGTCCTTTCTAATTATCTTAGTTACTACTCGCCCCCCACATTTTGGGCAGAAGTTGTATTTTGTTTCGTATCTGCTGCGACAGTTTTTACACTCGTACACATATTCTCTGGGCTCTCTTATTTCTCTTTGGCCAACACTCTTGTACTTTATGTTCAAATGGGAAAGGATGTTTTGTATTGCAAAGTCATTTGTCACCACTAGGATGTCTTCTTCTTTGTTCCTGAAGCTCATTGCCAGTGCTATTATTTCGAGGTCTGTGCTTGATATTTTCCCAAGTTCTCCTAGCTGCATAGCCTTTTCTTTTACTATCTCTACGACCTTCTTGCTTGGTGAAAGCACTTCCAGAATGTTTGCTTCTATCAGTGCAATTACTTTTGTGTAGTTAGCGTGGCGTTTTTTTAATTCTCTAAGAACTGAGTGCGTGGTATAAGCACAGCCAATATTTTTGAAGTTTAGTATGCCTCTTATGATGGCCGAAGTATCATAAATCACTATAGTCATTCTATCAGCGCTCTCCTTAGCCTCCTGAGTAAGTACTGCTCATCGAACCTTATTAGCTTTACTTTCTTCCTGCTCCCAACTATATAAAGGCGGTCTTCTTCGTTGATTCTTGTTTCTTCAAGTCCATCTCTTATTATTGTTGGCTTTTCCTTACCTCCTCTTTTCACTATTTTAATTTTTTTATTATTTGAAACTACCAACGGTGCCCACTTCCTTTTTGCAAGAATTGGAGTAATTACAAGCGCCTCTAGCGAGTTATCCACTACTGGGCCACCGGCGCTCATTGAAAAGGCAGTTGAGCCGAGAGGTGTTGCAACCAGTATTCCAGTAGCGTCGATGCAAAAAGTTCCAAGACTTTCTACTTCAACTTCTATCTCCATTATTCCCTTAAGACTTTCTGATGCAAAAACAATCTCATTAATTGCTTCTCCAAGCTTTTCATTATTGACGTATGCTTCTATTTTTCTAACCTCCTCAACACTGTACTTTTTGTTTTTTAGTGCTTCAATTTTCTCTTCAAGCTCTGCCAGTTCTGCTTCAGCAAGAACTCCCTTTCTTCCCAAATTTACATGAAGAATTAAAGTTTCATTATCCTCGAGCCTATCTACTGAATAGAAAAGACTTCCATCTCCCCCTGCAACTACAAGTAAATCGCATCGTGGAATCTTTCCTTCAACTTTATTAACTTCGTAGTATTCAATCCTTTCTGGTCTTATTTTTTCTTCTAAGCTAACCTGCTTTATTTTCGCTAATGTGGCCTCGTCTTTAGCTAAGACGCATACCTTTTTATAGTAGTTGTAGTTCATGCCTTTATGCAGGACAGTAAGCAAAAGAAATTAATAAAGGATTCTATTGAGAGTTCTTCTGAATTAAAAAGAAAAAGGACGTACAGGAGCCTGTTTTCTACCCCTTAGCAATAACTATATAAACTACATTATTTGTTAAAGTCAACCAGAAGAAAGGTTTCTTGAAGGTGATAAAAAATGAGCAAAGTTGTAGAACTCGGTTCCGTGAAGGAAGGGTCTTGGATACTAATAGACAACGAACCTTGCCAGGTCGTAGAAGTTACACACTCTAAGCCTGGAAAGCATGGAAGCGCGAAAGCAAGAGTCGTGGGCATTGGCTTATTTGACGATGCAAAACATACTCTAATGAGTCCTGTAGACGAAAAAGTAGAAGTACCCATGATTGAGAAGAGAAACGGTCAAGTATTAGCTCTCTTAGGAGATCACATACAAGTCATGGACCTTGAAACATACGAAACTCTTGAACTTCCAATGCCTAAGGATCCTCAGCTTGCCTCTTCTATTACTGTTGGCGCTACTGTAGAGTACTGGAAAGTTCAAAGTAAGGCAAAAATAATGCGCATAAAAGGTTGAAAGAGCTCATTTGAAATGTCCTCAATCGGATCTGAACCAATAAAGGATTATAAACTAAAGTCTCTGCGAACCTTCTCTGATTTGTTTAACTTTTATCTTCACTCTGGAGGCTTTCAGTCTGTAGAAGTAGGAAAAGCTTTAGGCATACTACAACATATGTACAACGATAAAGATTGTACTAAGTTTTTGTCTTTTACAGCTAACTTGGTGGCAACAGGTATAAGGGGAGTGATCGCTGAAATGATTCTAAATGGTTTAGTGGATGTTGTCATCACTACTGGAGGCACTATTGACCACGATATTGCTAGATCCTTAGGAGGTATATATTATCATGGGGCTTTTTCTTTAGATGACTCTAAACTAAGGGAAAGCAACATTCATAGACTTGGAAACGTGTTGGTTCCATTAGAGTCCTATGGTCCAATCGTAGAAAAATTTGTGCGTGATTTTTTGTCAAGAAAGCAGGAAAGCTGGACAGCCTCGCCTTCAGAAATTCTGAATGAAATTGGTAGTTTAATAAATGATGAGAATTCGATACTAAGAGCGTGCTATCTGAAGAACGTCCCAATAATCTCGCCAGGAATTGTTGACTCAGCTTTTGGGACTGCTCTTCTTTACTCATATCAAAAGGGAAAGTTTAAGTTGGATGTCATGAAAGATGAAAAACTTATGTCTGATAAGGTTTTTGAGAAGCAAAGGTCTGGTGCAATAATCTTGGGTGGGGGTATAAGCAAACATCACACTCTCTGGTGGAATCAATTCAAGGAGGGTCTCGATTACGTCGTTGCTATAACAACAGCTTATGAGTTTGACGGTTCCTTGTCTGGTGCAAGAATAAGCGAAGCCATATCATGGAATAAAGTAAAGCCGGACGCAGAAGTTTCCAACATATACGGGGACGCCACAGTTATTCTTCCGTTACTACTGGCTGCCTTTTATGAAACTCAAAATCTCCCCTAATCTTTTGTTTTTTCTAAGTGTCTTGCCCTAAATTAGTTAGTTGTGTTTCATATTTTTAATTATCTGCGAAGCAAAGTTATCCCCTCATTATTTTTAAACTAAAATTAAACACTCTCATCAAAATCATTTAAATCTATCTTTTGTTAAAATTACTCTCGGCAACGATGATGAGTCAAAGTTACTGCAAGTTTATGTGCTGAAGGCATTTGTCTGAGTTGCCTTTACTTATACTTATTTACAACATAGTCCGCAGGACGAGACTACCAACTTAAGACCACCTATACGTCTTTATGAGTAGGAACCCTAAGATTCCTTGTAACCTCCTCTAAGAAATTATAAAGAACCCTAGGTTCTTATGGCGCTTCCATGGAGCTTAAGTTAATAGAGCACTTTGACGTTGCCATAACTTAAAATAGCAAAGAAGCCCATTAAATGAGAGTTCTGCAGAATGCTCTAAGTTAGACTTCTACCACTGTACCTTTAAACATGTTACCTTCTTATCTTTTTTACTACTCCTTATCTTCTCCAGAAATAGTTTAACTGCTT
>JBAMLO010000004.1:20216-58848 GCA_039793485.1 Nitrososphaera sp.
GCAATTAAGGCAAGCTAGATTTGGATAACATGAAAATTTTCTGCAAAAACTACTATAATTAGGGAATTTAGAGTTTTAAAATAATTTTTTTAAGTGTTCTTCAAAGATTCAATATAAGAAGGTAAAGATACAGCAACAAAGGAATGTCCAGATTTTCGCTTATTTAGTTAACCCTAAGCTCTGAATATGTAGTGCAGGTGCTGAAGTACCTTTTTATTGTTCCTACGCTCTAGTAGTAGAACTCACTTAAAGAATTTACACCAACTATTTTGTATTTCATAGTCGTTCTGTTGAACAATCTTTCTTAACTCAACCATCGCTTTCTTGAGAAGAATAAGAACGTTGAAAAAAATTCCTACAAGCTTAAGCCATCGTTGAGGTATACGACGCACCAGTAACTTGTTCTAAGCCAATAAAGGTGTTACTAAACGATCTTTTATTTTTTATGTTGAGTAAAATTCATGCCATCTGGAAACATGACTTAAACGTTACTAAAGGCGTGGAATAACTTTGTAAGAAAAGTTAAATATTAATGAACAAAAAAGGTGGCTGAGATGCCAGTTCAAGAGTCAAAGTTCTTATTTGTTTTAGGCTTCATTTTTCTAGTTTCAGGAATCATTTTATATTTTCTATCAACCGACTCTTTCACTTTTCTTATAGCTCTTACGTATGGAATCTTCGGATTAATTTTTGATAGTTATAACGAGCATTCTAAAGTTTCTTAAACTCGTTAAGTAGCTTAAGTTGGTAACCGCGTTAGCTTGTTTGCTAGAGATGGGAAGTTACTAGAAAGATCTTCAAAGAGAGTTGCGCTACAAAAGGATCTTTATTGAAAGTTATTCCCCACAAGCGAATGTCGCTTCCTAACATTATTTCCATTGAATGAATATCAAGGCATCTTACCTTCTCTAAACTCAATTTTTCATGAAGACGTGAGAGTTCTTTTCCTAGTGGAATTAAGCAATGTTCTTTTAACTCTCAAAAGTGCCTCTCTTTCTTTTCGTTTGATTTTCTTGAAAATTATTTAAGGTTTTGTAATGCTACTTGCCTTTAACAATCCTCTTTTGTCGTTCTCGTCAGTTTTAATTCTTCAACGCTTTCTTTCTCAATAAAATACGTTCTGGACAAAGGGGGAAAGCTAGTATACCTTCCTCGCTCAAACAAGTATACCGTCAACTTTACTTTTCTTAATCCACCGCCTAATCGTGCTTTCAGAAACATTCAGTAAACATTCTTATGCTCCTTTACTTTTCTTTCAACTCTTTCTTCTTATAAACTTAAAAATAGGAAGAAGCATTACAGAAACAATATGAGTGAAGTACAGGGTAAAGGGAAAGGAAAGGCTTAGTTAGTAATACTGGTTATTTTAGTTTTGGTGCTAAACTACTTCAAACATCCTAACTTTTATCATTCTTCAGAATGTTCAACAACAATACAATGAGTTAAGGTAAACCTCTACTCAAACTTGAAATCAAACTACGATGAACTAAACAGCAGTTTCTCTAGTTTAAAATCCAGTTACAACAAACTGTTGCATGATTATCAAAGCCTTCGGTTTCAGTATTCTTCTCTTCAAGCAATTGTACTAGCTTAAGCTACAAAATACTATATTCTTAGTTCTTACTATAAGAGCTTAACCAAAACGTTTTACGTCATTAAAGATATAAATCGGTTGTCGTGGCTTTCATGCAGCTCAATTGGTTTTGTTGACGCTCCTCAACTAGAGTTGGAAGACTCTTCAAATCTCTGCACGTTCCTCCGTTTTAGCTTACGAAGCATAAGTAGAGAAGCCTCGCGTGGAGTTAAGGTTTTAATTAACGAAGCTTGTCTTTTTACCATATGCTACGGCTTTAGTCTACCTCATGGCTCTAGGTTTTCAACTGAAAGCCATGAACTTAATCTATAATTGCATTCGAAAGACCAGAGCGTTCACACCACTATGAAGGAAAAATTTAGGGCAAATACACTTTTTATCCTAAACTTCTATACTCTCTTTTTTCTTAGCGACAACGCTCGGTTTCTTTAAGGTCTAAACTGCTTAAGTCTTTTTTATGTGTTTGCTGCCAGCTCTGTTTTTGCAGCACTTTTTAAAGCTGAGTTATTGCCTGCTATTTTTACTTTATTTTTTAGATTATTAGCTCATATTTTCAAAACTAATTAAAAAATTTGTTTCAGCTTGTCCAAACTAGGATTCTTTGAAATAATGAGAACATTTAAAAACTACTCTCCCTCCATTATGGAAATTAAAGCTTATGAGCCTATCAAAGAGAATTTTAAATTCGCTTAAGTCGACAGCTAGCAGTGTAAATAAACTTAGACCTTCCGTTGATTCTAGAGCATACATCATTATTTCCGTGTTAGTAGTAAGCGCTGCTCTTGCTTTAACGATAAGACTTCTTAACTTCAGGTACGGTTTCTACCTTTCTGAGTTTGACCCCTACTGGCACTACAGAACAGCAAAATATATCGCAGAACATGGAATAAATGCATTTCTAACTTGGGTCGACAAGATGAGCTGGGTACCTGAAGGCCGAAACGCTGCGGGCTCTACTCCTGTTGGTCTACCTTTAGCATTAGACGGGTTTTATTATTTTGTAAAGTTCTTGGGACTGGATGTAGATATGTTAACTTTGGCTATACTCTTTCCTCCAATTTCAAGTATTTTTGCGGTAGTCGCAGTATTCTTGCTGGGAAAAGAAATTGCCAATGATGAAGTAGGTGCTTTAAGCTCTATTCTTATAGCTTTTAGTGGGAGTTTAATCGATAGAACTCACTTAGGCTTTTTTAAGCACGAAACTATTGGAATTCCTCTAATTGCTTTCTCTTTGTATTTCTTTATAAAAGGAGTAAAAGAAGAAAACAAAAAATGGAGCTTTTTATTTTCCATCCTCGCTGGCCTTTCACTTGGCTACCTCTCAATTAGCTGGACTGGTTATCTTTTTGCTACTGGCCTTATTGCTCTTCTAACAGTAATGATATCTTTGTTTTCTAATACAGACTTAGATAAGCTGTTACTAGTTTCTTCAACAACTTTCGGTCTCTATCTTTCAATAGCCGCTATGTTTCCTAGGTCAAGGTCAGAAATTCTTTCTTTAAACTTAGCATTAATAGTTCTCTCTCTTGTTTTTGTCGTCTTGAAGAAGGAGATAGATAAACTGCAAACATTAAGACTAAAGTTACTTGTTTCTTTAGGCTTTTTCTTCTCTGTAATTTTGCTAGCGCTAGTTGGTGTACACTTAGGCATACTTTCCTCACTTTATGGTAAAATCGCAGCCATAATCAATCCACTCATAAGGTCTCAAGAAGCAATAGTTGAATCTGTAGCTGAACACAAAGTTTCTAGCTGGTATACTATTTTTAATGATAACGGACTAGCACTATTTCTTTTTGCTTTTTCAATAGTCGTTGCTTTTAGTGATTTGTCAAGTGTCAACAATATATTTGTTCTGTCTTCAGGTCTTGCTTCTTTATACTTCTCAACGCTGATGGTTAGGCTTGAACTAATATTTTCGCCATTTAGTTCTGTGTTTTCTGCATATGGCGCTTACTTGTTAATCAGTAAAGCACAGAGCAGCGAAGTTCTTAAAAGTTTTGAAAAAAGATTAAAGAGAGCGTTCGAGCGTCCATGGTGGATATCACCCATAGTAATTATGCTCCTTGTTACTTCTCTGCTTGCACCTTCAATTGTTCTTGGTTATGCTCATGCTGGTGGTCCAGTAACAATATCTAGTGCTTCTTTGCCATATGCCTACGAGTTTCCAGATTGGTTCCAAGCTTTAGCATGGCTAAGAGAAAATACTCCACCTGGTTCAGTAGTTATGGCCTGGTGGGACTATGGCTACTGGATTACTACTTTAGGAGGTAGACCTACTATAATTGATAACGCAACGATTAACACTACGCAAGTTGCCTTGGTTGGGAAGGCTTTCATTTCAAACAATACAATTGCTATACCAATAATGAAAAAGTTTAATGTTTCATATGTGCTCGTATTTTCAAGTATGTTTCTTGCTTACTACTTCTGGGCATACAACAAGCAAAGGTTTGGTTATTGGGGTGATGAAGTAAAGTGGATATGGATGGCTGAAATTGGTTATGGCTTGCCAACAGAGCCAACCCATAATAGAACTCTAACCTTGTTTGGAGACAGAGACTTATCTCAATCGCTTGCAAAACAAGGATTAATTTCTTCTGATAGCTATGGTAACCCTGACCTTATACTTCCTAATAGGACCTTTGTACTAACTAAGCTTTTGGTTCTATCTGCTCTCGATGGGCAGCAAAAACTAATTCCTCCTGATCCTCATTTCTCACTTGTCTTTATGTCTTCGGATGGCTTGGTTTCTATCTTTAAAGTAAACTATAACTATACTCCAGCTGAAAGGATAATATCCTTAAGTGCCAGTAGTGAAATAAATAAGACAAAAGACTCTAGCTGGAAGGATAGCTACGAATTTGCACCTAATAGAACGATTACTTTTAATGTTTTAAGCCTGTCTACTAACAACGGTAAATACATAGACTCAAGTGGCATCATAAGAGAACTAAATGCCTCTGTTGAGGTAAGGCTTGTAGACTCTTTTGGAAACGTTAAGTTTAAGGCCACCCCCAGTCTTGGGCTGAATAAAATTGTAATTCTTCCAAACAAAGTAGTTTATACAACACAAAATGAAACAAAAGTATTTTCACTAAGCTATAGATATCCTCTGCATTTAGAGTTTCATGCCATAACTTCAAGCTTACCTAGTAATAATACAAAAGCACTAGAAAATGCAAACGCCTCTTTAGTTGTTTCTGACGTAACAATTGGTTGGGTGTAGTAGTTTTATTCCTCAACTAAAGCTGCTAAAAAGTAGTTTAGTGGAATTCCTTCCCATATTTCTCCACTTATTTTCAGAGGAAGATCTTTTCCAAAATTTATAGAAACGTCTGATAGGGGTTTAAAAGAAGAAATGAATTGGTAAATTCTTCCTATATCGTATTTTGCAGAGCCTTCCTCCTCTATGTTTGGTTCTTTTAAGGTTCCATCTTCAGGAGAAAGCTCAACTTCATAAACCATATCTTCAGACTTTGTAGAAATTTTTACCTTTCCATTTTTTGTTTCAAACTCTATTCTGTCTGACCTTCCTTTCCCAACTTCTACAACCTCCTTTATTATGTCTAGCTCAGTTTTAAATGAAATCTTGTATGAAACTTTTGGTAGAGGTAAGTCTTTCTTCTCGCTTTGAAAAACTGATAAAGAGAATTTTCTAGGAGGTGAGCTTCTAATTTCAGCCAGGAGCTTGTTTTGTTGGAATGTTAAAGCTATTGGGTTCTTGGTAGCATGTTTCAATAGTTTTAAAGCATCTTCTACTTTAATCACATAAGCATTTTCATTCTTTACTTCGTACTCTTCAAAAGATTGCGAAGGTATCACAATATCGATCATCGAAACTTCTGAAAGGTCTAATGTTCTTAAAATTACAGAGTCTTTGCTTACTTTTATTGGCGCTTCGTCTGATATGGATGATACCACCTTAAGAGCATCTCTAAGGATCTCGCTGTCTTTTAGTACAACTTTTGATTCAAATTCTTCACTCGACATCTCTTTCTCCCTTTTACTACATTAGTATACTTAAACATTTTAAGGCTAATAAAAGCTTTATATTGTTTCTTTTCTCTAAAGGTAAGCAAAAAGCAAATGGAAGTTAACGTCTTTTTACTTGCAAAGTATCCTTTCTTAGAAGAAGCAAAAAGTTTTCTTGAATCGTATAACGCCGTAAGTTTTGAAGACCTTTCTTCAGATGAAGACTATGTTCGCGCCGTAAAAAGAGGAGTTGAAAGGCTAAAGGAAGCTATACTTTTCAAAAAAATATCATTTAAAAATGAAAATCTCATTGATTTTAAAGCAGAAGTTCTTTCCTTTCCGATTGCCGTGGCTTTCGTAGCCGCATTAAACGATGATTTCTTAAGAAACATCTTTGCTACAGCCGAAGGAAAGAGGGTTTATGAGCTACTAAAAAGGGACTCTTATTCCGACTTAGAACTAATATTAAAGGATCAAAAAATAAAGTTTTATTCTTCTGAAGACCCCTCTAGTTCGCTCTATAGAATAGCTTTTTCAGAGTACCTCAAGGTTTCACCGCAGAAGTGGGGCAAAACATGGAAGCTTGTTAACAGACAAATAAAGCGTGGTTTTGTTTATGTGTCAAAAGAAGAGCTTTCCAGATTAGTTTCAGAGCACGTGAAGAACAGAATCCTCGAAAGGAGTAGACATCCTGTTGATGCAGAAAGTTTTAGTGGCCCTCTCAGAGAAGGCTACATTGAATTAAAAAATACATGGAACTCCTACAAATTAAAGTTTGCTAAGTTTGACAAGGGAAGCTCAGAGTATTCTTTTCCTCCTTGTATGGTGAGGTTGCTTTCAAGACAAAAAAGCGGAGAAAACCTTTCACATGTAGAAAGGAGAAGCTTAGTGACTTACCTTCTTGCAAAAGGTCAAAGTGTTGAAGAGATAATGACACTACTAAAAAGCAGTCCTGACTTTAAAGAAAGCATTGCACGATATCAAGTAGAGCATCTTGCTGGACTAAGGGGATCAAGGAAAAAGTATTCACCTCCAAGCTGCGAAACAATGAAGTCTTATGGTCTATGCTTTCCTGATGAATGGTGCAAAAACATAAAACATCCGTTGCAATACAAAGGCAGACCTTCTTCTCAAACTTCTAAAGGCGGATAACTCTTCTTGTGTTCAGAGTAAAAAGCTATAAAGCTAAAAAAGAACTGTTCTTAGCTTAGCTGCGATGAATGAATCTGAACTTAGATTCTTGAAATCTGTTTATTCAGAATACTATTTAAAGCACTCTAACCTCATTGAGGTCCCTCCGCCTGTAAGTAAAAGAGAAATTGGGTTCGTTGTTGGGAATGAAAAAGTTATGAGAAGGCATATGTCTTTTCAGGATAATGAAGCTATAAGAAAGTACATCTTAGACAACTTACCTTGGGACGCATTCCATTCATGTTCTGTTTATGAATTTCCTGAAAATCCAATAGACAAAAAAAATGTGATATGGAGCGAAATTGCTTTCGACATAGATGCTAAAGACCTAGGGTGTGAAGGCGAGACATACTGGGTTTGTGATAAATGCGGAGAGGTGTTTAAAAAAGACTTGCAAAGATGTTCAAGCTGCGAGAATGAGCTAAGAGAAGTTAACTTTATCGCTCCAACTTGCATTGAAAAAACTTATGAAAAAGCAAAAGAACTTGTACTTTCATTAATAGAAGATTTTGGTATAAACGAAAATGAAATAAAGGTTTTCTACAGCGGCCACATGGGTTTTCATGTTTACGTGGATTCTCAGGTTTTTAGAGAAATTTCTCAAAATGAACGAAGAGAAATCATAGATTTCTTGCTTCTTAATGAATTACAACCGAATTTTTTTGTACTTTTTTCTCAGCTGCAAATAAACAAAGTAGGCGTTGGTAGAAGGATTGCTTCTAACATAGTTAAAATTATCGAATCTCCAAGTAGTTATGCTTTTTTGGATGAGGATTCGATTAAAAAGATTGAGCAAAGGAAAAAGGAGTTGGTTAGTTCAGTGAGCGAAGGCTCACTAAAACTTGCTCTCTCCCTTTTGGGGCAAAAAACCTTAAAGCGCATCATCCAAGAAGCGTTAAGTATGTCGAAGATCCCAATAGATCCTTCTGTTACCCTAGACGAACACAGAATAATCCGTATGCCTGGCACGATTAACAGTAAAAGTAGCTTTCCTAAGTTTGAGGTAAGTTTAAGTAAAAAAGTTTACCCTTTAGACTTGTTACCTCCTTATGGGGAAAGACCAATAAAATTAAAAGTAAGGATTGCTCCCCCGTTTAGGGCACGAGGCGAAAACTTTAAGGAGCTACGTAACACTGAAGAAGAGGTTCCAAGGTTCTATGCTGCCTACTTAGTTTCTAAAGGTGTTGCTCAAGTTGTATAATAAATCAAAGTTGTTGGAAGTTTGGAAAAGAGAGCTTGAAAATCAAACTCTTCAAATAATCTCACAAGAAGAGTTGGAGGAAATAGAAAAGGAGTTCAAAAAACACAGAGAGCAAAAACATCGAGTGGGGAAATCAGAAGTTGCAAAAGAGCTCTTCGATGCAGAAGAAAAAATAATGAGCTTGATCCTAGACGACCTTCTTTTCATAAGAACGATTAAAGCCTTCTTCGAGTCGTTCTCGCCTCCAGAAGCTCTTTATGGATCGGCAGATAGCCCAATACTTTCTTATTCAAGCGCGTTAAGAAAGCGTTACGAGGAAGTGTTGCTTAATTTTAAGTCTGGAAATTCCAAGAAAGTCCCTCTCCAAGCTTTCTCTGATAGTTATGAATTAATAATTTTAAAGAAAAAAATAGAAAAGTTTGTAGATGAATGGGGGCGCGAGCATGGACCATATGAAGAAGGTGATTTTGCATTCTTACCAAAAAAATACGCGGAAATACTTATAAAGAAAGAAGTTGCCGAAAGGGTTCTGGGTTAATATGAAAGTCCCACGTGAGATAACTACGTATTGTCCAAAATGTAATAAGCATACTCCTCATACTGTTTCGCTCTACAAGGCAGGAAAGAGGCGTGCTCTTGCTAGAGGTGAACGGCACCACGAAAGAGTAGACAGACACGGTTACGGAGGTTCAAAAGCTCCTATCGCAAACCCTGTAAAAACTACGAAGAAACAAACGCTAAAACTCAAGTGTAAGGTTTGTGGCTACACTATAGTAAAAGAAGGTCTTAGGCTGAGAAAACTAGAAATAAAAACGTGACTTGACCATGAGGTACAGAAAACTTTATCCAACTTCAAAGTTCTTTAGGATAAAATGTAACAAATGTGGTAACAAACAAATAGTATTCAGTCATCCTTCAAACGAAGTAAAGTGCTTAGCGTGCGGTTCCATTTTAGTTAAGCCTACAGGGGGAAAAGGAAAAATAATAGGTGGAGAAGTAATAGAGTCATTAGAATGAGCTCAAGGATGGAAGATGAACTTCTTGTAGGAGAAGTTGTAGAAGTTGGAGACTTCGGTGCAACTCTGAGGTCCGACGAGTATGACGGCGAGCTATTTCTACACATTTCAGGAATGCCCGTGAAAAAAGAGGCAAAAGTTTCTGACCTAGTAAAAGTTGGTCAAATCCTCGTTGTAAAAGTGCTGAAGGAAGACGAGCAGAGTAGAAGACTTTATGTTTCAACAAAAGGAATAGATAAGTCAAAAGCTAAAGCAAAAATAAGAAAATGGAAAGAGAGAAGAAAAGCGCTTACTTTGCTAGAAAGGGCACTAAAAGAAAGCAACCAACCTCTAGACTTAATCGAAAAAATAGAAGAAAAAGCTGTAGCGAAGTATGGTTCTTTAAGTCAGGCGTTTAGAATGGCCTTAGAAGACAAGAACCTCTTTCTAAGAATAGGCATTCCTGCTCAAACATTAGACGTCCTAAATAAACTAATTTATGAGGAATTTTTTACAAAAAGCTACACGCAGACAAAAACTGTAGAGATGTTTTTTTTGGACAAAGATGGTGTTAATAAGTTAAGGGAGATAGGAGAAAAACTTTCTCTTTATTCGACTTCAGAAGGTACAAAAATTATCTTAAGGGTAGCATCGCCACCGAAGTATGAATTAGTGGTTGAGAGTAATAAGCCAAGGGAAGTGAAGACAACTTTTGAAAAAACTCTAAAGCGATTAGAAGCTTTAGTTAAGGAGAGAGGCGGAATCTTTAGGGCGTAGCTTCTTTTTCTTTCTTCTTCCTGCTTAGTATTATTGCTCTTAGTTTTATTCCTAGAAAAGGGTCGTTCAAGGAAAATTTAGGTGGGTGTGGGTCTTTAAGGGCCCCTCCGCATTTTGGGCATTTTTCCTCAGAAATTGTATAGTTGCCGCATTTAGTGCATTTTTTTAGCATTATTCTCGGAGCAATAGAGTTATATCCCCCTTAATTTATGTTACTGTTTTGAGCGTAGAATGTTACCTTCCAGATCCGATTCAGCAGTTTACTATTTTACAAAACCTAAGATTTGGTTAAAGAAAGGGTGGTCTGTCAAGGAACCAAAGCTAGTAATTGGTTACCCTGGAATCGGCCTAATAGGAGAACTCGTTGTTAGATTTTTGGTAAGATTTACAAATGCCAAAAAAGTTGGGTTTATAACTTCTCCCTTCTTTAGTAATCAGGTGGTTGTAGATAAGTATGGAAATGCAAAGCTTGTGGGCGTTGCTCTTTTTATAAAAAACAGGGATGAGGGTGACCTTTTGTTCGCGCTTGGTCAGAAGCATCAAGAAGTAATGGGTGGCGAACTAGAAACAACTGAGATCTTACTGAAACTTTTTAAGAAATTGGGTGGTAAATTTGTTTATTCCGTTGGCGGACATCTTAGTTTAGAAAATAATGGAGTGCCTGTTTGGGGAATAGCTTCCGAGCCAGATGTTGCTAACATGCTTAAAGAAAAGGGGATAACGTTAGCACCTGCAGGCACACCTATAGTAGGAGGTGCAGGCATTGCTCTGGGATTGTGTAACTTCTTTGGGTTAAAGGGAATTGGGTTGCTAGGTCTTACGAGAAGCGAGAAGCCTGACTTCGTAACATCAAAAGCAATTCTTGAGAAACTTTCCTCTCTACTTAACTTGAGCGTAGAGTATAGCCTGCTAGAAGCAGAAGAGGCTAAGTGGAATAAAATGGAGGAGAAATACAGAGAAGAGTTAAACAAAGTAAAGCTCGACAAAGCCCTTTCTTTACTGTTCAAGAAAGAGTATAAGCGACCAGAGTACCTTGGATAAATCTCGCCGCAAAAAGAGAAATTCTTATTAATAGCTAATTTCCTTAAGAAAGGAAACGCATGCCGTTGATAAAATTTTGTCCAAAATGCGGGAGCAGAATGGTGCTAAAGAAAGAAGGAAGAAAGAACCTCTATGTTTGTCCAAAATGTGGTTACTCAGAACAGGCTAAAGACCTAAAATCTGTAGTTGTGAAAAGTAAAGTAAAAACTAAGGTGAAAGTTTTGGGCGAGTCAAACGAATCTCTAAAGCCTTTGCCTATAACAAATGCAACATGTCCAAAATGTGGAAACGATAAAGCTTATTGGTGGATCGTTCAAACAAGAGGAGCAGATGAGTCTCCAACTCAATTTTTCAGATGCACAAAGTGTGGCTATACTTGGAGAGAATACAGTTAGCCGTAAAAACTCTTTAAGATATAAATAAGGGCTTCTTTGAAACTTCCCTTTTCAACAACAAGCTCGATTATTTGTTCTTCTGTTAAAATTTCATTAATTACAAGGTATGCCACTATGGCCTCAACAACATTTCCTAAAGCTCTTGCTGTCTGTCTTTTTTTAATAGTTTTTCTCAACCCCGATTCGTTTACAACTTCTCTGAGCATTTTATTTGTAATCTTGTTACTTTCCGAAATATATCCTGCAGAAACTACCAATGTATTTATGTAGTTTAGGATTGCGTCTCCTATCTTTGCTAGATCTCTATTGTAGAAAATCCTTTCTTTTGGTGTTTTATCTTTACTTACATCAAGTTTTTTAACTAATTCTCTTAGTATATTCATTTACTTTACTTGACTTTTTATTTCATTCCTCATTTTTTCTAAGTCATCCATTATTTTTTCCATTGCTGAAATTAAAACTTCTTTTGCTGGCTTTGTTTTACTCCTTATTATTAGTCTCGCCGGACCTACCAGGACATGATCTACGGAGTATGTTGCTAAAACGTCTTCATTGTACTTTAATATATATGAAACTAAGGGATCAAGAAAAGTTGTGCTCGGTTCCTTGAATACTAGTTCTAATTCGTTCTCGCTTCTTTCGATTACTTCCATATCTTCTGTCATTTCTTGCTCACCCTTATTGCTCCATAATCTGAGGCAAGAAGTCGAGTTTCAATATTTCCGCAATTTTCACATTTTAGCTGGTTTCTTCTGCTTGTTTTCTTTAGAACCCCGCCACAAACGGAACAACTTGCTTCAATAACTCCGAAGAAGCTTCCACTTATACCAAGGTGTATGGTTCCCTCGTTACTTATCACTTTACACCTCACTAAGTCTCCAGGTTTCATAATCCTTCTTAAGTTTTTTTCGTACCTCCCCCCTATTCTGCTACTGTGTAGCAAACCTGTAAAACTTTTGTTTATGAACACTCCTTCTATAGCTATAATTTGTGCTGTTGCTAGCGTATTTTGTACATTTATAATCTTAGCAATAACGTTTTGTCCCTTATACGGGTAGACTGGTGTTTTTGTTAGTGGCAGAATGCTAAACTTCTTTTGTTCTTTATCAACGATCGCTCTTCCCACGTAAGCGGCTCGCACGTTCCCTTCCTCTTCATAGGTGCCAAATTCTGAAATTCCTTCCTCTATGCTTCCTAGCTTTTCTCCCGGAATTACTAGTAACTCTGAGTTCTCCAAAGTATCCTCTTTATTGTTGTTCATTTACTTCTTCGCTTATAATCTTTGCTTCTATTGGAAGCTTGTGCAAACCTATTTCAATAGCCTCTTTTATCGAAGGTAAATCCTTCCTGAAAGCTCTTATCTCAAATATTTCTTGGTCTCTCGAGACCCTCGCACCTCTAGTGGTTGGTTTTCCAAATGCTCTCCTCATGCCTTCGCTTAGCCTGTCGGCTCCGGCTCCGGTTAGCATCTTGTGTTCTCTTATTACTACGTGAGGGTATGGCTTTACGATTAAAGTATAGTTTCCTTCTCCTACTGTTTTTTGTAACCTGTTATTTATTGAAGCTCTTGCAGCTTCAATCGACTCTTGTCTTATCGTTGCATCTTCTTTGCTTACAACTCTTACTATTACGTCATACTTTGTTCCCCCTCCAACTTTGAACCTAACTTTTATTCCGGGAGCTCCAGGGATGTACTCTGTCCTTACATAAGGCATGTTTCTTTTTTTACCCATCTTTGTTTCCTCTTAGGGGCTAAGACTAGGGCTATTTAGCTTTTTGCATGAGCTAAAAGGTACGCTAAAAATACAAATATTAAAGCACAAGAACAAAGCTAGCGATCGCTTTTAAGGTTTTGGACAAGACTAACGAGAAGCTTTCTTATAATTTTTATTTTAAGATCCAATTCTTTATTATTTTATCTCTGAAAATTAAGGTTTCTTAAAAAGCTAATAAATTAAAGCGAAATTTTCGGCGAAAAGGCCTACAGTTTAGCTACAGCGATGAAACTATTGAAAAGTTTCCTGGTAACAAAACTTAGAGTTTTTTCGTTTTATTTTTCTTTAGAAGACTAATTCGTTCCTGTTTGTATTATTTTTGAGTTCCCCCTTAAATTCAACTTCAGGGGCTTAGTGCTTTATCTCACCTATAAATGCCCAGTTAGATAGTGCATAGTTTACGTAACTCCTAGCCAACACCATGATACATTACAGTAATAAAGTAACATATATACAAGTAAAGGCGTTCATAACCTTTTAAACTTACGACCGATTGGAAATTAAAGACAAGTGTAATGCTCCGGGCGGGATTTGAACCCGCGATCCTCGGCTCGAAAGGCCGATATGTTTAACCGGGTTGTGCCTTTTGTAAGCCTACACCACCGGAGCACTGCATCAAAGTCAAAAAATAAGTCCTTTATTAGCTTTTCTCCGTTGTTTGTTCTTCAGCGTAGTTTTATAAAAACTAGAAAGGTCAAACAGTTAGTAGGTGGCTCGACTATGGCTTAAATGTGTAAAGTGTATCTTTTTTTTCTAGCAGAAAGCATTGCAAAGTTATTCTTAAGAAGAACAAATTCCTTCCTGTGATTTTTACTAGTTTTTACCTGATAAATTCCTAAGACTCCTTGCCTAAGGTTATTTACGAGCTTCTTTTAGGTTAGGCGCCGACGGGAGGATTTTCGCGTTTTAAAGCCTCGAACCTCCGACCAACGGGTTTCTTTGGTCTACCTTAACAGCCCGCTGCTCTACCAGCTGAGCTACGTCGGCGCTCTACCAAGTTTCTAGATGTAGGTCATTTTTAACTTTTACTTCTTGTTTTGAAGACGTTGGCTAAAAATAGAAAACAGAACCTTATTTAAAACAGTTTTTGTCTTTCTTATGCTGTTTTCACATCGTCTTTCGTTAACCCCATCCTTTCCCTTATGCTTTTTAATGTTCCAGAAACAAAAACAATTTTAAGAAAAGGAAGCTTGAAAGTTACGCTTTTCTTAAATTGCTCAAGGGAAGTGTGAGGCACTCTTACTATAATTATGTCCTTGCCGTTTTTTAGAATTAACGGATGCACTTCTTCTTGTTCTTCTTTACTTACAACTTCGTTTAAAACACTCATAATTTCTGCCTTCAAATTGTTATTAGCGCTACAAGAGCGAACTTCAAATACGACATACCTTCTTTTGTACTTTTTTACCAAGGACTACTCAAAATGAGAGCTGAGGGCAGTAGTTTAAAAACTTAGCTTTTACCGTGAAACTTTAAAAGTAGCTTCAGGGCAAAAATTAAATACTTAAAACTTCTCGTTCTTTGTTAAGAATTAAGGATGCAATCTCAAATAACTTCTGAAAAAATTAATTCTCAAGAGACACAAATTGGGTTATTACTTTCTGTTGATTATGATGGAAAGCAAAAAAAGGCCATTTTAAAGTTCTTATCTAGCGATGGCAACTCCATAGTAGTTATTCCTGATCCATACGGGCATAAACCATACTGCCTTTCAAACCTACCAAAAGACGAGTTGCTTAAGATAAACGAACTGACAAGTTTACCAAGCTTTGATCACATAGAAGAAGTTGAAAAATTTGATCCTCTGTTTCAAAGACCAGTGAAAATGTCGAAAATTGTTGTTCAGGACCCTCTCGGCATAAGTGGAAAACCCTCTGGAACAGTAAAATCTGTACTAAAAGAGGTTTGGGAGGCCGACATTCCATACGTCTTGAACTACATATATGACTTAAATTTAAGGCCGGGTCACTATTATGAATTAAACTTAGCCAACAACTCCTTTAGGCCAATTCCTCTAAATCTTTCTCAAGAACTTGAAGCACGCCTAAAACAAATGTCGTCAAGTTCTCACCTCATAGATAGTGCGTTAGTAAGAGATTGGGCTTACTATCTCGAACAACCTATACCTGAAATCAAAAGAGCTTCATTGGACATAGAAGTTTATAGTAAAGATCCCAATGTGCTACCAAACGCTGAAAATCCAGAAGATAAAATAATCTCCGTTGCTTTTGTTGACTCAAATGGAAAAAAACTTGTTTTGCTACTTAAAAGAGACAATTTTTCAGAAGTTTCGTTCGATAAGTTTAACGCAACAGTAGAGTTTTTCGATGACGAAAAACAACTTCTGATTAGAACTTTTCAAATAATCAACAGCTACCCAATGATAGTTACTTACAACGGTGATTCTTTCGATTTACCATACATAAAGAACAGAGCTAAACTTCTTGGAATTCCTGATGAAGAAATTCCTATAAAAATAGGGAAAACTCAGGATACAGCAGACTTAAGGTACGGTGTTCATATAGACCTTTATAGGTTTTTCTTAAATAGGTCAATTCAGATATATGCTTTTAGTGGAGCATATAAAGAAGCAACTTTAGATGCTGTTAGCAATTCTCTTCTTGGTAAAGGTAAGGTTGCAATAGAGAGGCCAATCGGGGAGCTTTCCTATGATGCTTTAGCAACGTATTGCATGAATGATGCAGAACTAACAATGGAACTAACGACCTTCAATGATTCCTTAGTAATTAAGTTAATGCTCCTCTTAATGAGGATAAGCAGAGCGCCAATTGAAGAAATAGCTCGTCATGCAGTATCTTCTTGGATTCGCAGTTTATTCTTGGCATTACACAGAGAAAAGAACATGTTGATTCCAAATAATGAAGACATACTTAAAGTTAAAGGCGAAACAGTAACTAGAGCTACAATAAAAGGTAAGAAGTATCAGGGCGCAATTGTTCTTAGTCCAAAACCTGGAGCCCACTTTGACGTGGTAGTTATGGATTTTGCTTCTCTGTATCCCAGCGTCATTGCTAGGTTTAATCTTTCTTATGAAACTGTTAGATGTCCGCATGAAGAGTGCAAAAGTAACAAAGTCGCCGATCTTCCTCACTGGGTTTGTACAAAAGTAAAAGGAATAACGAGTTCCGCTATAGGTGCACTTAGAGATCTAAGAGTTGCATTGTATGTGCCTCTTTCTAAGGATAAGTCTATTCCCCAAAAAGAAAGAAAACGATATGAAGTTACTCAAAGAGCTCTTAAGGTCTTTCTTAACGCAAGCTATGGTGTAATGGGCGCTGAAAGTTTTCAATTTTATACTCCCGTTGTCGCCGAGAGCGTTACTGCTCTTGGGAGGAAAATACTAACAAGTGTTATTGAAGAAGCACAAAGGAGAAATCTAGAAGTTATATATGGTGATACTGATTCCGTTTTTCTAAAGAACCCCAAAAAAGAGGATATAGATGCTTTAACCAATTTTGCCTTTAGCCACTTTGGAATTCAGCTTAACTTTGACAAAAAGTACAAGTACACCGTATTTAGTAAAAGGAAGAAAAATTACTTTGGTGTAACAGAAGATGGAATAGTCGACATAAAGGGGCTAATAGGTAAGAAAAGCTCAACACCAGATTACGTAAAGGATTTATTCTTTGAGGTTCTAAAAATTCTCAGTCAAGTTAATGACGAGAAAGAGTTCAATGAAGCTACGAAAAACGTCGAAGCTCTTCTGAAAAAACAAATTGAGTTGTTAAAGAAAAGGCAAGTTCCGCTAGAAAAACTAGCTTTTAACATTATGATGAGCAAAGATATTGAAGACTATAAGAAGACGTTGCCTCAACACATAAAGGCTGCGATTATGGCTTCTAAGAATGGCCACATGCCTAGAGCTGGTGAAGTAATTTCATATGTAAAAATAAAAGGAAAGACTGGAGTTAAGCCAACTTATCTTGCTAAACCTGAGGAGGTGGACGTTGAGAAATATCTAGAAATACTGAAAACAACGTTTGAGCAAATTTTAGAGCCTTTGGGCATCGAACTACTTGAAGAAAAGAAAAGTTCAAATTTACTAGATTTCATGTAAAGGTGGGTGCAAACTTTGGTTGCTAGAGTTGTTGTGATTGGTGCGGGCGGTTTTGGAAAAAACCATGTTCGAGTCTTAAACGAATTGGGCTCTTTGGCCGGAGTAATAGACATAAACCAAGAAGTTGCTAAAAAATATGGGTCTTTCTACAGGGTTGCTTGGAGCACAAATCTAGATTCATTTAATTTTAATGATATTGATGGCGTGGTAATTTCTACACCCACGTCTACTCACAAGGAGATTGCAGTTAAGCTAATAGAGAAAGGCATTAGGTATCTTCTGGTTGAGAAGCCTTTTGTAGCAACTCTAAAAGAGGCTGTTGAACTTTTAGAGTTTTCAAGAGATAAAGATGCAAAGTTTTTTGTTGGCTTTATAGAAAGGTTTAATCAAGCCGTAGAGATTAGCAAAAATTATCTTTCTGAAGGCAAAATAGGAAAGCCTATAATACTTCATGCTTTAAGAGTAAGGTCATGGCCTGATAGACCAATAGACTTGGGTGTAATAAAGGATACCTCCATACACGATATCGACTTGTCTCTTTACTTGTTTGGCTCTATACCGAAAACAGTTTACGCAAGATCTGGGTCAATAGCACACAGTATAAATGAAGACCACGCAACTATAATACTAAACTTTTCTGAAGAAACTAGAGCAGTCATAGACTCAAACTGGTTAACTCCTAGCAAAAGCAGAAAGCTTACGATAACCGGAACTTTGGGCTTAATAGATGCTGACCTAATTACTCAAGAAGTAGTCCTAAGAAACGGAGAGGGTGCCTTTCTTAAGCGTATTGACTGGAAAGAGCCTCTATTACTCGAGCTAAAAAGTTTCATAAAATGTATAGAAGAAAAAACAGATCCCTCGCCTAATCAAAAGGATGCAATACTAGCCCTTGCCATTGCAGAAGCTGCTTTAGTATCGAGCAAAAACAACCAGGTTGTTTCAATTCCAGAGCTACTTGCTAAGTATCATGTTGATGATCTCTAAGATTACCTTTGCTGCCAAAACTGATGTTATTCCACTTAAGTCGTATGGTGGTACAACTTCGCTCACATCAAAACCCACTACATCCAGCTCAGAAACGTACTTTAGTAAGAAGTCAAAGAAAGCAGTTGGAGTAATTCCTTCTGGCTCTGGGTTTCCAACTCCTGGAGCATAAGCAGGATCGAAACAATCCATGTCGACCGAGATGTAGTACTTCTTGTCTTTCTTAAACCAATCTTTTATAAAGTTAATCTCTTCGCTTCTTAATTGCAGAGGATTTACATGAAGGACTTTTGGAGGATTTGAGGAAGTTTCATCGAAAGAAGTTGCCCTTGCACCAACAATTAAGACGTCTTCAGCATCCATGTTTTCTAACAGTCTTCTCAGCCATGTTGCATGAGAAAACCTCATTCCAGCGTATTCGTTTCTCAGATCAAAGTGAGCATCAAAAACGATTATCCTTTCTGCTTTTAGACCCATAAACGTTGAATAGGTTAACGTATGCTCCCCCCCGATTATCGCAACTATTTTTTTCTCATTTCTTAATTCTAACATGCTGTTTTCGATATCTTTTAAGTTTGCTTCCAAATTTGAACCTAGAGCTATGTCTCCCAAATCAAATATATCTCTATCTGAAACTTCTCTGTCATATCTTAAACTCTTAAATTCAATTTGAGCTGCCGCTTGCCTTATATACATAGGAGCAAATCTGTAACCTGTTCTATAAGTTCCGCTCACATCTAGTGGTACACCAACAACTAAAAACCTAGCTTCCTCATAACTTCTGTTGCTAAGTCCTCCAAAAATGTTGTGTGGGTGAAGGTAGAAAGGAGTTTTTTGCCTCATCGTGCTACTTTGTACCTAGCATCACATAAATAAATTTTTATACCTTAACTAAGTTTACAAAGCCACGCAAATTGAGGATCCCTTCTAAAGCAAAAATCCTAGAGTGGTCTCTAGTGGCTTCTAATTTTATGATAGTTTTATTTTTGCTAGTACTAATGCTCCTCATGAACATGGCATCCCCTTTGTATTTGTTTTTAGAACTTCTGTTTCCAGTAATTTCTGTTGGTATTTTAAAAAAGATTGAGGCATCAATTATAGCCAACATTGTCGCTTCTTTCTCCCTTTTCCTTGATTTTCTCCTTTCTAGCTACTTCTTACTGTTTAATAGTAGTCCAACGTTGGTTGAAGTCTTTTCCTTAGCTTTGGGTGGCTTTATTTCCTTTCTTAATTTACTTCTCTGCATACTAAGTGCAACTTCATAGCATTGCTTTTAAGATTTTTATACATCTTAATTTCTTTTTGACTTCATGGCGAAGATAAAAGTAGCAATCGCTGGCGTGGGTAACTGCGCGTCTGCTCTTGTTCAAGGAGTTTACTACTACTCTAGTAAAAACGACTATACTGGCTTAGCATACCCAAAACTCGGCGGCTATTATCCTTCTGACATTGAATTTGTAGCTGCGTTTGACGTAAACAAGAAGAAAGTAGGTAAAGACTTAAGCGAAGCTATCTTTGCTGAGCCTAATAACACAATAAAGTTTTTTGAGCCTCCAAAGATTGGAGTAAAGGTAGAACGAGGGCCAGTTCTAGATGGTATTGGAAAATACTTAAGTTCTAAGATAGAGCTTTCTGAAGAGAAAGAATGTAACGTAGAAGACGTCTTAAGAGAAAGCAAGCCTGATCTTCTAATTAACTACCTGCCTGTGGGAAGCGAACAGGGAAGTCGCTTCTATGCCCAATCCAGCTTAAATTCAGGAGTTGCATTTGTTAACGCAATGCCCACATTTATAGCTTCTGATGTGTCGTGGCAAAAAAAGTTTGAGGAAGCCGGACTCCCTATAGCTGGAGATGATGTAATGAGCCAACTTGGTGCAACAGTTTTACACAAGACTCTCGCTAAGTTACTTGTAGATAGAGGCGTTAAAATAGATGAAAGTTATCAAATTAACATTGGAGGTGACACCGACTTTTTAAATATGCTTGAACAAAGAAGGTTAGTGTCAAAAAGGGAGAGTAAAACTAGCGCTGTAAAAGCTATGGTTCCATACAACGACCTTGGTCTAAGAATAGGCCCAAGCGATTATGTTCCTTTCTTAAACAATGAAAAAATTTGTTACATTTATATAAAAGGAAGGTACTTTGGCGGAGCCCCACTTTCTATAAATCTAAAACTATCGGTAGTTGACTCGCCAAACAGCGCTGGAGTCATGATAGATGTAATAAGGGCTGTAAAAATTGCAAGAGATAGAGGCATCTCTGGACCGTTGATAAGCGTCTCAGCCTATGCCTTTAAGCATCCTCCTGTTCAAATGCCATACGAAGTTGCAAAGAGACGTTTAGAGGCTTTTGTTGAAGGAAAAGAAGAGCGATAGTAAACTTAAGTTAGTTCTTTCGCAAGTTTATAAAGTTCTAGGTTTATTTCCTTTTCTTTCTCAACAGCTTCCTTTAGCGGAGTTGTTTCTAGCTTATTGTTTCTTATTCCAACCATTACGTCTTTTTCCCCACTTATTAGGCATTCAACAGCCTTTGTTCCAAAAAGTTCCGCCAGTAGCCTACTTCTTGCTGTTGGAGGCCCTCCTCTTTGAAGGTACCCCAACACAGATAGCCTAACTTCTAGCTTCGTTTCATTGCTTAAAATTGTTGGGATTTGATCTGCACCTTCATAGCCTTCGGCCACTACCATCAAATTTGATTTTTTCCCAAGTTTTTCAAACTCCTTCAGTTCTGCAATTATTTTGTTTAAGTCTTCTTTCACTTCGGGAATTAGTATAAATTCAGCACCTACGTCAATCCCAACTTCTAGCGCAATGAAACCCCTTTTTCGCCCCATAACTTTTACTATGAACAATCTTTCATGAGAGTAGGCTGTATCTCTGAGATAGTCTATAGCTTTTACTGCTGTATTAACTGCAGTATCGAAGCCAATTGTTTCATCAGTTCCGTATATGTCATTATCAATGCTAGCCGGTACTCCTACTATTGGTATATCTATCTTTTTCTTTATATCTAAAGCTCCTCTAAATGTTCCATCTCCACCAATTACTATCATTGCATCAAAATTGTTGTACTCTATCGTCTTCTTGGCCATTTCCAAGCCAATGTCTGTCTTTATTTCTTCACATCTGCTTGTTTTAAGTATTGTACCACCGAGATTAATTATTCCAGAAACTGATCTTCTACTTAGAGGCTCAACTTCATTATAAACTAAACCAGTGTAACCTCTTTTTATTCCAAACAACAACAAACCCTTTTTTTCTCCTATTCTTACGATTGCTCTTAAAGCAGCATTCATACCTGGAGCGTCTCCGCCAGCTGTTATAACAGCAACCTTCTTCATACTCATTTTGATCTCTTCTTAGTGCTCTTTTTCTATAGTATTTAAGCCTTAAAATTACTTTTTTGTTAAGTCTTCCACCACTTACTGACTAAATAGTCGATTGTACCTTTTTGAGAATCTACAACTGCAAATACGAATTTCTTTTTCACGGTTGTTGCAAGTCTTCCCGCTCTAACCAGCTCAGTAGCAGTTATTTCTTCTTTGTTGCTCTTCACAGATAGAATAAAAGGTGCGTGGTCATAACCGGGACCATGTTCATACACCGCAAAGTCGCACCCAAATTTTATCCCTGGAGTTACAACATAATTCTTTTTTCTTAAGTCTGAGTATACTCTATACTTCATATCGAACTTTTCATGATACTTTTTAGCTAAACTTTCCAATGAACTTATACTAACCTTTTTTTTACCCTTAAAGACTTCTATTATCCCTTCCTTAGCCAAGTAAAGCCCTTCTATTAAATCCAAAGTAAGTGGAGCATTAAAATCAAAACTCTTTGGTTTGGGAATTCCTATTGGCTTTCCAAAAAAACCCATCTTATATAGCTGTCTAGAATCTTCAAAATTCCAAACAATCAGCCGATCATTAACAAGTTCTGCCTGAATTTTTTTATCTGTTTTTTTGTCTTCAGACATATGCTACTACTTGGTGTGTGTACAAAGGCAATATAAAAGCTTTAGGTTCCTTTTGTACTAAAATTTAAAAGATTTAAGTATCTTAAAGCACACTGAGAGCAAGCATTCTTGCCGAATCTGCTGCATCTTCTGCCTTGTCTGCCATGTCTTCAAGCATTTCTGCCACATCTCTCAGTAAGAGTAGTGCGGGAACTTCTGCATTTGAGTAAAAAATTTCTACAACCGCCTTTCTATAAGTATCGTCAACGTTTCTTTCTGCCTGCTCCACTTCTTTAGCGAGTTGGTCTACTTTGTTTACGTCGAAGTTTAATGCAAAAATAACATCTCTAAGTTTATGTACGCAGTCTAAAACCTTCTCTGAAAGCAAACTCACGTTTTCTAGGTTACCCTTTCCGGCTTGTGCTTTTCTCTGCTTTAGCTCCTTTAGCCTAAACGCTACTCCTTCGGCTAGGTCTGTTATTTCTGTCAGGGGTAAGGCCAAACGTAGAAAATCCTCCCTGCTAAATAGAATAGCTCCCGCAGAAATTAACTCTTCTGATAAAGTTCTTTTTAGCGAAGTAGCTTCTTCTTTTAGAGAAATTACTTTTTCATACAAAGGTTCAATGTCAGATTTGCCTTCTTTTGTGCTTAAAACCAAGTTATGAAGAGCTCTTGAACATTCTACAGTAACTCTGGTAAGCTCTTGACATGTGTTCAAGGCCTCCCTCCTTAATCTTGCTGAAGCTTCAGAAGGTAACACTTATTACTTTCACCTTCCCTTTTCTATAGCTATTTTGGAATTAATAAGCCTTTTTTAGCAATCTTAACTAAAAAAGTATTATATTTTTATACTTACAACTTCTGAGTGGTCTTTTGCTCCACTAGCTCTCTCAGTAGTACCGTGGCAAAACTTCCTCTAGGCAGGAAAAATTCCAGTGAAATAGCATCGCTTGACAATTTGCTGAAATAAAATTCTTTTACATAGCTAATGATAGTTCGGTATTGCCCAGGGTAACTTGCTTCTGGCTTTTCCTTCATAAAAAACATGCTTGTATCTACGTCGAATAAATCTAGAATTCTCTTTGTTTCTTTAGTTATTACCTGTTCAGTTAAGTATCCTGGAATAGCAACAGCAAGTGCGGCTCTTCTTTCTTTTATTTCAGCTTTTAGGTTTTTTGCTTTATTCGATTTCTCATTAATTTTTGCAACTGCCTCTACTTGCGCAAAGTATTTATCAAGTGGTACAACAAAAAATTCATCTTCACTTAGCTCTGCTATTCTTTCAATTCCTCTTTCTCTTATCATTTCAGAAACTATTAAATTAAAAATATAACATGAAAACGCTTCGATAAATAGTCTAACTAAGCTAGGATGAAGTTTCATGATTGCGCCTTTATAGTCATGCTTGTTCTTACTAAGATATCTCACGACTCTTTTCTCATATTCGCCCAAGTTAATGTTACTCAATATATCAATATTGTCGCTCTCAAGGTATTTTACCTTTGTTTCTGCTTTGGCGTCATCTTCTTCTATACCTGGAACTCCAATGAGTGTTTTTACAGCATATTCATATTCTTCTCTTAACAAGTGAAGTCCTACCTTATGGTTTACTGGTCTAGTGGTCCCAAACCTTTGGTAGCCATAAAAGTTTGCAAATCCGTGTTTGTCAACTAATTCCTTGAACTTTTCAATTTTAATTAAGGCATCAGGGTCGTTGACATCTCTCAGTATTACCCTAAAAAAATTGCCTTCGAGGTAGTCCTTAGATAATCCTTTTATACACTTTCCCACTAGCCTAAGCCTAATTTTATCCGCTTCAAGATTTGTAGGGAGATCTTTTTTCTCAGATCTGATAACAATATATTGTTCCGTAACAGCATCCTTATCCTTTAAGCCTAGGTAGCTTATATTTCTTGCGTGAATCTTTAACATTTTAGACACATACTTTATAGATTCGAAAGTTGTTAATTCTCTTTTTTCTAATGTGTAAAGGAAATAACTTCCATTACCTGAGCTATATTTTTGAACGAATTCGTCGCTAATAACTTCTTTTACATAGAAATCTTCAGGGTTCTTTCTTAACCGCGCGTCAATTGTTTCTCTGTTTTTATACGAGTATTCTAAAAGTCCGATAACACTATCTAAATTTACTTCTGTTAGTTTTTCATAAAATTTTAATGGCTCCAGCTTAATTATATCAATCATTTCAGTAAAGGTAAGTTTCCAGTAACCTTGTCTATAATCTCATCTGGTCCGGGCCCTATCCCCAACGTAGTTACCGTACCTGGCGGTACTTCTGTAAGCCCCATATCTGTTATTAAGGCTACTGGAATTCCTAGTTTTTTAGCTTTTTCTTCAAGTTCCAACAACTTTTCTAAGCTTTCAACAACCAGTGCAATTTTCTTCTGTCCTTCTGAAATCCACCTTGCGTACCAATCTGGTTTTTCTCTTCTAGCCTTTTCTGAAGCCTCAACAGCTGCATGAGCCACTTGGACGCATATTTTTCCCACAGACATCTTTATGTCTGCTCTCACCACTATGCATTGTTTCATTTTATCTATGTTTCACTTTAGAGACGAAACAAATGAAACAAATAAAAATATTTTCCTCCTTTAAAGTGGCTGTGCCCATATAACTAAATGAAAGCTACGGTCGTTGGCGCAGGAATTAGCGGACTTGTTGCCTCAAAAGAATTGTCTTCTCTTGGAGTTGAAGTTTACTTGATCGAAGAGCACAAGGCAATTGGTCTCCCAACTCACTGTGGAGGCTTAGTAGCCCCAAACTTTTGGCAAAAGCTTGGCATTCCCGAAAAGAAAAACTTAGTGTTGAATAGGTATTTTGGAATCTCTTTTTCAGATGGGTGTAGTACCTTTACTATAAGAACGAAGAAGCCTCTTTTGGTCGCAGTTTCTCGTGTTTTGTTGGATCAATACGTTGGAGACTTAGCAGAGAAAGAAGGCGCCAAATTGCTTACCGGAGAAAAAGTAAAGAAGGTTTCTTTGCATAAGAGTGGTGTAAAAACGTCAACAGGTTCTGGAAAAATTTTCGTATCGGATGTAGCTTTTATTGCGGATGGACTTTTTGGGCAAATAAGTAATAAAATCTTTCCTAAAAGAGGAAAGAACCTACTATTTGCTTCTCAAGCAGTTTTCCGCCACTCCTTAGATCCTTCTGCTCCTCTGGTGTTTTTAAGGAAAGACTTTTCAGAGGATTTCTTTGCGTATATTGCTCCACTAGACGACGAGTTCGCAAGAGTTGGTGTTGCTTCTGCTAAACCAGTTGCTAGTTCAGTAATAAAAAAACTAGCTAAAGTTTATAACTTAAAACAAGTAGAACCCTACACACATTGGGGGATCTGGATAGGTGGCCCGGCCAGTAAAATAAGTTTCTATGAAAAAGTTTTTTTGCTTGGAGATGCTGCAGGGTTCACGAAAGCAACAACGGGCGGTGGTATAGTTTTTGGTTCAGTCCTCTCTAGAGTGCTGTCAAGGTACGTTACTTCTAATAACGAAGCTGAGAAGAAACTTGCGAGAGGCCGCATAGGCTACTTAAAGAAAGACCTAGAGTTCATGCTAATCCTAAGAAGGATGCTGAACTTTTTCGGGCCTTCTTTTTATTATCCAATAATGCGTAAAGTGTCCAGCTTGAAAGGGATTGAAAAAATTGTTGAGGCTCTGGACTACGATTTTTTATTTAATGCTTCATTGTTTTTATAGGCATTGCTTTCTTTTCAGTAATTTTAAAACCAATAGCTTTAATAAATAAAAATCAAGAGGAACCCGGTCTATTCAGAGCAGGATTTTAAACGAAAGAAATTTTATCCTCTTTCGCTTTAATTAACACAACATGGAGACGTTTCACATAAAAAAGGTTCGAGCAGAAGAGTATTTTTAAATAGGTCTTCGTTCCTTAGGTGGTACGAAAATGCCAAAAGACACAGCTTCTAACAAGAAAATAGACCCACACGAAAAATTCACTAAGTTTAAGTGCTTTAATTGCGGCGAAGTTACAATATGGCGAAGCTACAAGAATAGGATGTTCGTAAGAGAATACACTTGCCCCAAGTGCGGGTTTGTAGGACCATAGAAGGTGAAAAAGAATGGCAAGAAAGGTTATCATGACAATAAAGATTTTTCCAGATAGCGACGAAGTTCAGTTGGATAAGATCCTAGAGGCAGTAAAACAGGCCTTTCCAAGCGAACAAGTAATTAACTATACTCAAGAACCTATAGCTTATGGAATAAACTCTTTAATCTTGAATATTACTGCACCTGAAGAAGAAGGAGTTAGCCAAGCTTATGAAGATAAAATAAAGGCAATAAATGGTGTTGGTGAAGTTTATATAGAAAACGTTAGGAGATTCGTAGATGTGAGAGAACCCTTTTGAATCCTCAGGAACAAGAAATTCTTTACGAAATAGTTGAAATACTTAAGAGCAATCATTCAATTTATGTTGATGACCTCATTAGAACGTTAAAAAGGGTAAGCAAGGATCTTTCATCAAAAGTAAGTGAAGAAACAATCCTTTACTATCTGATGAAGCTTGAACTTCTTGGAGAAGTGGTAGTTACTCGTACTACAAAGAAAGGAATGATTGTAAAGTACTTAAAGGAGTAAAACTTCAATTCAAAAGATTTATAATTTCCTCTACCTCCTACTCTTAGTTAAAGGATAAATGGGAACAGAAATAGGCCCTCTGCTACTTAGAGAGGAAGTTGAGCTAGAAAGGTTTTCAGGAAAAATAATAGCTGTAGATGGCCATAACACGCTCTATCAGTTCTTGTCTATAATAAGAGGCCCAGACGGCCATCCCCTTACAAACAAGGAAGGAAGAATTACAAGCCATCTCTCTGGTCTATTTTATAGGATCTGTAATTTGCTCACTTTTAACATAAAACCCCTTTTTGTGTTTGATGGTCCTCCCCCAAAATTTAAACAGAAAGAAATAGAAGCTAGAAGAGAAAGGAGACAGGAGTTTTATGAAAAGTACGAAGAAGCTTTGCAGTCTGGTAACCTAGAAGAAGCCCGAAAATACGCTCAAGGTGCTCTTTCGGTTGACGAATACATTCTTTCTTCTGCGAAGAGGCTCATTACTCTTTTGGGCTTGCCTGTCATAGAGGCTCCTTCTGAAGGTGAGGCTCAGGCTGCTTATCTTAATAAGATCGGGCTTACTTATGCAGTCGCAAGCCAAGACTATGACTCTGCTTTGTTTGGGGCTTCGTTAATAGCGAGAAATTTAGCTATTTCTGGTAGAAGAAAATTGCCAGGAAAAAAAGCTTACGTAGAAGTTAAGCCTGAACTAGTTGACGTCGTGAAATCTTTAAGTGAGCTTGGAATTACTTTAGAGCAACTAGTTATGGTTGGAATTCTGGTTGGAACTGATTTTTATGAGGGAGTGAAGGGAATTGGACCCAAAAAGGCTCTCTCGTTGGTGAAGACTCATTCTTCTTTAAGAGAAATCTTTAATGAGCTAAAGGTCCCTTTCCCTGATTATTTAGACGAAGTTTACGATTTCTTCCTCAATCCTCCAGTAAAGCATATTGAGACCATAAACTTCTCGCCACCTGACAAGGAAAAAATCATTTCTTTTTTAGTTGAAGAAAATAATTTTAATGAAGAAAGAGTTTCAAATGCGCTTCAACCTGTCATAGACTCTCTTTCAAAAAGGAAGACTGGCCTTGGAAGGTTTATGCAGTAAGGTTTAAAGAACTTGTTGCTTCTCGAGGAAATTCATGCTTTTGGGCATGAAAACATAAGAGCAACACACCATTCCACCTTAGAAGTTACCACTGAAAATTACTTGACAAAAAAGGGCGATTGTATAATTGGCATAAGAGCAAACAAATCTGCCTTTTCATTAAGTTCAAAAACTAAGGACTTTTTAAGGCATAATCTTTCAACCCTTAAAGTTGTTATTGAGGTTGGCGAACAAAGCGACAGCTTCGTTTGTCATGGAAGTGATAAACTTTCTTTTCTCAGCGAAACTTCGATGGTATTTAGAAAAAGTAAGTACGTTGACGATAGAACAGTAGGTGTTCTTTGTAACAAAGCTGCTTCAGACATAGATAGAAGAATAGTAGCTAAGTTAAAGAACTCAAGTTGCGAACTGGTCATAAAATTTTTTAAGATTTAAGCGCTCTTATCTTGCTTAAACTACTACTCCAAAGTGATTATATCTAAAAATAGATTCTAGAGATACTTTCTAAAAATAGAAAACATGAGATATTTTTATTTAGTTTTGCCTTTACTTCATGTGGAGGTTAAATTGCTGACGAAAGAAGAAATAGAAGGCCTCATAGAAAGGTACGGCAACAAAAGATCTTCATTAATACGAATTATGCAAGAAATTCAAAAGAAAGCTGGCTACTTGCCAAAGGAAGATCTTGCTGTTCTATCGCAACAAACCAATATACCTCTTTCTAAGATCTATGGCATAGCTACCTTTTACCACCAATTCAGACTAAAGCCATTTGGTAAGCACGTAATTCAAGTTTGTTTTGGTACTGCGTGTCATGTAAAGGGTAACGACGAAATATGGGATTTCTTAAGAGAGAAGTTAAAACTTATAGGTTCAGAAGATACAACAAACGATTTGTTGTTTACTGTTCAAAAAGCGAGATGTTTTGGTGCCTGTAGTATGGCTCCTGTTATAAAGATTGACAATGAAATATATGGAAACATGACCAAAGAAAAATTAGAAGAAATCCTTAAGAAGTACTCTTAAGAAGTGAGGTGAAAGTTATGTCCGAGGAAAAACTAATTCAAGATTTTCAGAAGGCCGAAGATGTTTTGTTTAATGGGCATCAGTACAGAATTGCAGTTGGGGTTAGCACATGCAGTTTAGCGAAGGGTGCTGACAAAATTCTGGAAAAAACAAAAGAAGAAGTAGCTAAGAGAGGAATAGATGCCAATGTTGTAAGAGTTGGTTGCAATGGAATGTGCTATTCTGAAGTTAACTTAGAAATCATAAAAAGGGATGGTAGCTGGGCTGTCTATTCCTACCTAACTCCTGATAAAGTATCAAATGTTTTGGATGCCTTCTTCTCCGGAAGCTCAGAGTATGTGTTCGCATTCAGGAGAAAAATGGGTACACTGAAAGGAGAAGAACAAGTTCCATACTTGACTGAAATTCCATTTTATGGAAAGCAAACGAGAAGAATCCTCGAGCTTGTTGGTATAATTGATCCTCTTAATATAAGTGAATACGAAGCTTTTGGAGGCTACAGTGGTTTAAAATCAGCGTTAAGCAAGACTCAAGATGAAGTAATTGATATTGTGAAAAAAAGCATGCTAAGAGGACGAGGAGGTGCAGGTTTTCCAACTGGCTTAAAGTGGACTTTTGTTAAGAATGCAAGTGGAACTGAAAAATATGTAATATGTAACGCGGACGAAGGTGATCCTGGTGCTTTTATGAACAGACTAACTGCAGAAGGCAATCCACATAGTATCGTAGAAGGTCATGCCATAGCAGGGTATGCTGTTGGTGCTTCTAAGGGGTATATCTTTGTTAGAGCTGAAAAGCCTTTGATGGCCGAAATGTTATCTAAGGCAATAGAACAGGCTAGAAGTAAAGGCTATTTAGGAAAGAATATCTTTGGGACTTCGTTCAGCTATGATATAGAGGTAATCCTTAGTGCTGGTGCTTTTGTCTGTGGAGAGGAGACTGCACTAATAGCGGCAATAGAAGGAAACAGAGCAATGCCAAGACCAAGGCCGCCATACCCTGCTACTAAAGGTCTCTTTGGGAAACCTACGCTTGTCAACAACGTTGAAACTCTAGCGCACGTTTCTTATTTGTTTAGGAAGGGATTGGAAAATTTTGTTAGCGTTGGTTCAGAAAAAAGCAAAGGTACAAAAGTTTTTTGTTTAGCAGGCAACATACAACGTCCAGGTGCTGCAGAAGTTCCGTTAGGTACTTCGCTGAGAACTTTAATTTTTGATATAGGTGGGGGTGTACCCAAGGGAAGACGTTTTAAGGCTGTTCAAACAGGAGGTCCTTCTGGAGGGTGTATACCTGAAGCCTACCTTGACTACGCTTTGGATTATGAAACATTGGCCTCAATAGGTTCTATAATGGGCTCCGGTGGACTTGTGGTGCTGGATAATACTTCGTGCATTGTTGACGTAGCTAGGTACTTCTTAACATTCACATCAGCCGAGTCATGTGGGCAATGTGTTCCCTGTAGGATTGGTCTTCGAAAAATGCTGGAGATAATGGATAAGATCGTTCAAGGTGATGGGACTGAAAATGACCTATTTCTACTTGAGTCCTGGGCTAGAAAGGTAGCAGATTCTTCGTTGTGTGCACTAGGGCAAACTGCTCCCAACCCAATACTAACCACTCTAAAGTACTTTAGAGAAGAGTACGAGGAACACGTGAGAGACAAAAAATGCAGGGCAAACAAGTGCCTGAAGCTTGTTCTTAAAGCAAGATTGCCAAAAAGATAATCACTTAATAATTATATCTAATACTTCATTATACTCCCTTGGTCCTATTTCTCTAACTTTCTTGCTAAACACTATTTCAAAACTACTAAATCCTGCCTCTCTTAGTTTTTGTTTTATACTGCTTATTTTTTCTTCAAAATTTTCCTCCTCTCTTCTGAATATGTACAGATGTATAATTCCACCATCTGGATTAATTGCTTCTCTTGCAGCATCTAAGAAAAGATGCGCCGACTTAGGTAGATTCATTATGATTCTGTCACACTTTTTGTTTATTTTTTCTTTAGCAACTTCTCTTGCATCCCCAAAGAATGCCTTAACTTTATCTCCGACTCTGTTTATTATTATGTTTCTTCTCAAGTAGTTGTACGCGTATTCATTTATGTCGCATGCATAAACCATCTTTGGCCTCTTCTTCTTGGAAATTAGTATAGAAAATGGTCCCACTCCTGCAAATAAGTCGCATACAATTTCGCCGTCTTTAACTAAACTGCAAATCCTATTTCTTTCTGTTGAGAGTCTTGGTGTAAAAAATACTTTTGTTATGTCTAAGTAGTAGACGCACCCATATTCTTTATGAGTCGTTTCGTAGTTTCCTCTACCATACCACGCTTCGTATTCTGCAACCCTTGTTTCACCTTCAAGAGGCGTTTTCTTAGCTAAAACTACTCTTATTCTAGGGTAAACTTGCTTTACCGCTTCAACTATCTCCTTTTTGTACGCTTCCATCTCTTCCGTTGGCTGAAAAACCATTATGTCGCCTACTATATCAAAGGATCTCCTGAACTTAGCTAAATGTTCTTCGGGAACCTTTCCTTTTAGTGCTTCAATTATATTTTTCGGTTTACTCACGTGTTAATTTAAAGAGTTTATCGGTATTAAAGTTTGTGGTTCGAGATTCAAGTTGAGCCTTCAAATTAATGTTTGTGAACCACTTAAACCTGTCACCTTAGTTCTTAATTAACATTCCCCTCAACTTTGAAGATTCTTACTTCTATAGCTGTTCGTAGCTCAGAAGCATGCTAGTTGCCGTTCATTTTCTTAGCTCGCACTTTTCATAGTAAAGTATATGGCTTACTTATCGCCTAAAGACCAAGGTTTTCCTTTTTCTACTATTTCCTTAGGTAAATGCTCAGAATATTTGCTTAGAAATTGAAGGTCCTCTTCCTTTTGTCTTAACTCATCAGGAAGCAATATTGGAATTCCTTCAGTAATTGGGAACCACCTATTACATTTTTCGCAGAGCAAAACTCCTGTATTTACTTCTACCCATTTTATCTTCTCTCCTTCTTTGGTTGTAGCTTCTTCCCAATTTTCTGATATGACGAAAAGCTTTAAGGGATAATGCTTATCAATTGGGCATGCCAGTATATCAAGTAGCTCGTGCTTCATCTTGTTATTTTGCGTTACTGTTAACCAAACTTATAAAACTTACTGGTTCGCCTCTTATAAAGACTTCTGCACCTAAAGCCTCTAGTTTTGTTTTTGCTTCTTTGTTTATTATCCCCTTAAAGTCTACGATTATTTTTGGATCTTTCAAAAGGTTTAAAAGTTCGTTACTGCTTAATTTCTTAAACTCTTCGTGGTCTGCAGTAATGCATAAAACTTCAACCTTGTCTTTCAGTTCAGATAGACTTTCAATCATCTTTGTTCTTTTATCTAAGCTTTCTGGTGGTTTTTTAACATACGGATCATAGACATAAACGGTTTTCACTTTTTCTATGATGGCGTTCACAAAGTCTACAGCTGGGGAGTATCGTGTATCAGACGTGTTCCCTCTGAAAGCTAGACCAAGTACCAAGATGCTTACGCTTTCTGGTCTTAACTTGTTCTTTAAGTAGGAAAGCAAGTTTCTGGCCATCAAGAGGGGAAGTTTTTCGTTTTCCTTTCTTCCACTCTCTATTACTGGAACTTCCAAGTTTAATTCTCTTGCTTTTGCTATAATATAGTTGCTGTAGTTTGGTAAACAGAATCCCCCCACTCCAATCCCTGGTTGGTGAAGGTGACAGTATGGCTGAGAATTGGCAGCCCTTCTTACTTCTTCATAGCTGATATTCATTTTTTCGCAAATGTTTGCGAGCTCGTTTGCTAGAGCTATGTTTACATCTCTGTAAACGCCTTCGAACAATTTTTCTAATTCTGCTGCTAGGAAGGTATTTAATAGTATGACACCTTTTTTAGAAATCTGTTCGTAAAATGCGCCTACAATTTCCAAACTTTTCTTACAACTTGAGCCAATAACTTTTGGATAGTTTTCTCTCAAATCTTTTAAGGCTCTCCCAACATATATTCTTTCTGGGCTGTAAACTAAACCAAAATTTTTACTCAGTTTCAATTTACTTTTTTCTTCAAGGATTTTGAGCAATACTTTTTCAGTAGTTCCGGGTGGTACTGAGGACTCTAAGTCAACGACATCCCCTTCTTTCAAACTTTCCCCCAGTCTATTTGCAACATCTTCTAAGGCAGAATAATCAACTGTGCCCTTAGCTATATCATATGGAACTGGAACGGCAATTATTTTTAAATCGGAATTTTTTGCAGCATAGCTAGAGTTGCTTGTTATCTCTATTCTTTTTTCTTCATAACACTCTCTGTACTCTTTTTTGAGTTCTAAGTCTTCAGGGAAAGGAGATATGCCTCTCTTTAGAAGTTCCTCATGCTCTTTGTTTTTTGTTACTCCTATTACTCTTGCTCCTGCTTTGCACCAAGCTACAGCAAGCGGAAGGCCAACATATCCAAGCCCAAATATGCTGACTTTTAGCCTTCCTTCAATTAATCTTTCCTTTGCTTCTTCTTTGCTTAAGAAAAAGATCCCTTCTCCCATCTCTGTTAGCAGAGATGAAAAGCTACTTTTATTAACCTTTTTACAAAAGCTATGTGGTATAGAAATGCAAAAAGTTGTTGTAGATATACTTACTCCAAAGCAAGCGAGATTTTTTCAAGTTATTGGCAAAAAGCTAGAAAAAAATGGGTTCCAGGTTCTCTATACAACTAGAGAGTATTCTGAAGTAACAAACATGTTAAAAATAGTAAAGATTAAGGCGAAGCCGATAGGAAGATTTGGAGAAAATAAGCTAAAAAAGGCTGTTTTTTCGTCGGAAAGGCAACTGAAGTACGTCTTATTCTTGAGTAAAGTTAATCCTAGGCTTGTGCTGTCTTTTGGCTCTCCTGAAGCCGCCAGAGCCTCGTTTGGGCTTGGTATTCCTCATATAATGGCTAACGATTCACCTCATTCTAAGTTTGTAATGAAGCTAACGTTGCCTCTTTCTGAACGTCTTTTTTCTCCAAAGTGTATACCAACGTCAGAGTGGGTCTCGTTCGGCATTCCTTTCAGCAAAATAACAACTTACGATGCTATAGACCAGGCAGTTTGGCTCAAAAATATTTATTTCAATAAAATAAAAGAAGCTATTGAAGAAGGCAAATGCGATGATTTCTCCTTAGTTTATAGGCCTGAAGAGTTTATGGCTTCATACGTTGAATCTTCCATTCCAAATTCTTTCTTGGTGCTGCAAAAAGCAGTGAAAAAGTTCTATGAAAAAAATAAGGTAAAGCTTAACCTAACAATTTTAGCAAGGTACTCTCTATCTTCGCCCTACGCATCAATAGGAAAGTATGCGAATGTAAGGATACTTGATTCTTTGGTGGACGGCGTTCAACTTTTGTTAGGTTCAAGAGTTTTCGTAGGCGTTGGAGGCACGATGAGCGGAGAAGCAGCGTTGCTAGGCGTTAGCTCTGTTACTCTATCTAAAGAAAGCAACTTCGTTGAAAAATACCTAATAAAGAAGAAACTTCTGAATAAAGCTCAAAGCTCTAGTGAGTTGCTCAAGTTTATAGAAGATGCAATGTTTTTAAGCGATAAAGAAATCAGAAAAAAGAAAAAGTATGCCTTTAAAATTTTATCTCAAATGGAAGATCCGTCTGAGGTTATAGTAACGCACTTACGTAAAAACTTTCTTTAAAAAACTAAAAGTGGAATAGCCAGTAGTAAAATTGAAAAATAAGATATTATATAAGTAAATATGTATCTATCTGCAAGGCTAGAATTCTCTACTAATTCTTGTACGCCGGCTCCACTAATTGGAGATGAAATAAGCACTAAGTAGCTGACAAAATACTCGAAGGGGATCGTAAAGTTTAAACTTAAGCTAACGAAGTAAATTAGGAGCATAAGGACAATGAAAAATGGTATTGTTTTATTTGTACTCTTGCCAGAAGAGAAACCGATCACAAAGAAGTAGCCGTTGATAACTAGCGATGCAACAATGCATAAAATGTTTTTGTCAATATTACTGAAAAATATGCTACTACTTACGGCAACAATAAAGATGAGAAGCAAGACTTGTGGTTTCTTTAGTACTGCTAGTTTGTCCCGAACTGCAACGAGTTGTTGAGCTATTTCTGTTCTTACTTTTTTGTTCAATAGCAAATAGGATGCTATGAAAAGTAAAATTGAAAAAAGTGCTGCGTAGAAGTAGTTTGGGTTTCTTCCTAGAATAAGGTAAGCTGTTATTGCAAAGGAAAAAGCGATTACCAATTTATTTTTTAGATAAGCTGTATTTTTGTGGAAGTTCATCAAAGTTGTGATTGCTAAGAAAGCAAAAGTGAGGGTCTGCACTAAAATGTTTGATAAGAAAGTAGCAATGCTCCACGAGACTATAAAAATAAGAAGATTAAGAATATTTTTGTCTTTTTGAAGTTCCATCTCTGCCAAGGAGTATAGCATTACAACAAAAAATACTAATGAAATTGAGTCGTACACCAAAGGTGTGTTGCTCAGGAAGACATAGGTAGGAACGGAAGTGGCATAAACAAATGTCGCGTAGAATCCTAATTCTGAATTTAAACCAATACTTTCACCAAGGTAATAGACCGCAGTTATAAGAAGAAGCGATGAAACAAGAAAGAAGACAGAAACAGAATAAGTTAGTGGTAACTTTTTACTTAAGAATTGAATCGTGATCAAATCAAGGTTTCTTGAAGTATAGAAGCTGCTGAAAGTTAATAGCATCTTTACTCCCTGAACTAATGCGTAAGCGAATCTAAGGGATAAGAACATGAGGGCAATGCCTAGCAACTTAACCCATTTCTTCATTTTCTTACTTCCCAGCCAAGCCTCCAAAATCATAAACAAGGAGCACTAAAAATGATGACTGCTTGACATTTTCTACTCCTGTAACAGTGAAGTGTTCTTTTTCATTGATCAAAATTTCTAAGCTCTTCTCATCAGCAACCCTAACAAAAAAATTTATTTCGCTGTTCTTGACTTCATGAAGCCGAAAACTTTCGTTGAGTAGCAGTTTCCACGAGAGGTTGGAAAAGACTTGGATGAGAAAGATTCTAAGAGTTCTTTCGTCACTTATTTTAGCAGTGCTGGAAAAATTTGATTTACTCAAGATGGTTTTTCCATCTATGACGAAAACAATCCCCGTATTGCCACATTCAATAAAGAACAAAGAAACTAAAAATCCTGTCAAGAATAGGGATAAAACCAATAATGTTAACGACCTTACTTCAAAGTATTCTTGCATTCTACCTCAGTACGAGGCTTAAGGTTAATAAATAGTTTCTCTGTGGAGTAGGGTAGACAAAAATTGTACTTGGTTGTGCTGCTCTCAAGCCTGATCGCATTTGCAGTTGGGTTTATATTCGTTAAAAAAGTTGTTCTTCAAAACTTCATTAAGTGGGGTATCTCTTCGAAGGACGTTCATAAGCCATACTCAGAACAAACTATACCCGAATCTGGAGGAGTAACGCTTTTGGTTTATGAAGCTGTTTTTGTTATTCTCTTACTTTTATTTAATAAAATTAGTACTGAGGCTCTTTGCCTTTTCCTGGTTTCTGCTATAGCTGGTCTTGTAGGTTTTGTAGACGACCTAAAGAAGCTCAACAAAGTTGTGAAGCCTCTCCTCACGGTTGCTGCTGCCCTTCCAATAATTCTCTTGAAAGAAACTCCCAGCTACCTTTTCCTTCCCTTTGGCGTTAGGTTTCATATTCCTATAGTTTACATGCTTTTAGTGCTTATTGCTATTCCTGTAACTAGTAACGCAATAAACATGTTTGATGTGTTTAACGGAGTGGCAACAGGTACTACTCTAGTAGCAGTGCTAGGGCTTACCATACTGAAGTTAATTAACATAATAATTGGAAGAGATAGCTTCAGTTTAGTTACCTTCTCCCAAGTAACTTTTTTGCTAATCCCTGGGCTTTTTCTCTTATATTTCTACAACAGGTATCCCTCAAAAATGTTTGTTGGAGATACTGGAACATTATCAATGGGCGCAATAGTTGGTGCTTTGTCTATCATTTACAAGCTAGAGATTGCAGGTGTGCTGTTTCTTTTGCTTCCAATTACTAATTCTTTTGTATCTTTGTCTATCTTTGGAGGCTTGTTCGAAAGGCATGAACTAAAAGAGAGGCCAATAGTTGTAGAGAGAGACGGCACATTGAAACCAAACGAGAACAAGTCAGCTCCAGTAACATTAACACGAATTGTTCTTTTGTTTGGGTATAGCAAAGAAAAAGAAGTGGTCAACTTTTACATGGCAATTAACTTAATTTTGTTGTTTTTTGGAATTCTTTCTTATCTTCTGGTGATGTAAAAGTTGAACACCAAGCTAGAAGGCTTTTTCATCATTCTAGGAATAATTCTTTTTGTTGGCGTTATCTTGATAGTAGGCCCAAAGTTTCTTTTCGACTTTAACGTTTTAATCTATCGCCTCTTAGCAAGTAGACTAGGAAACTTACTTACTGCTGTTGTTCAACTAGTTTTTTCAGGAGTAATTGCTCTTCTCTTTGTCTATCTTTGGAGGTTGTTCTTCATTTTTGTTTTTAAATATGCTTACAGCAAGAAAGTAAAATCTACATCTTAAAGTGCTCCCATCCTTTATTTTTTACTTTAATTAGTTTGTCTCCTTTTTTTAGCCAAACTCCCCTTCCTCTTACTACTCTGCCTATTTTTGTAATCTTTGTTCCATTTATTTTTTCTTTTAGTAGTTTTTCTTTATCTTTTTTTACCGAAATCACTAGGCTATACTCTTCTCCTCCATAAAGTGCTAAGTCTTCTGCGTTGATGTTGTTTAATTCGGCAAATTTTCTTGCGTTTTTTGAAATTGGTAACTTTTCAATTACAACTCCAAGATTGTTGCTATTTTTCACCATGTTGTAAAGACTTATTGCAAGTCCATCGCTTGAGTCTGTAGCTCCAGCTAAGATTCCTTTCTTTCCTAAAGTTATTCCCTCTCTTACTCGCGCCCTTGGCTCATTAACTGCATTAATTAAACTTGGAGATACCCCTTTAGGAGCCCTTAACCTTCCTAAGGCAACCAGTAATCCTGCTGCGCTGTCCCCAAACTCCCCAACCGTTGCGATAATGTTTCCTTCGTCTCCAAGACTTCTTTTCACTGGGGGTTTATTACCATACCCAATAGTGGTCACAGAAATTACAGTTTCGTTAGATTCGTTAGTGTCTCCAGCAACCAAACTACCTCCAACTTCTCGTATTCCTTTCTTTATTCCTCTTACGATGCCTCTTATTTCACTTTCTTTCAAATCTCTAGGTATGCCCAAAGCAACTAAAAAATAGATTGGCTTATGCCCCTTCGAAGCAACATCGCTCGCACTCATTATTATTGCCTTTCTTCCAACATGTTCCCATGTCATTGTTTTTGGTACGTCTGTTGAATAAACTAGCATGTCGCAAGATACTGAAAAGTACTTTTTACCAACTTTAAAGCACCATGCATCATCGTACTTTTCTAAGTAGCGACTCTTAGCAGAGAACCGTTTAAACAGATCAATAATTTTCCACTCGCCCAGCTCTGCAGCTGTTCTTTCTTTCAAGGTTCGTTCTCAACATAAGAGAACTACCCTCAAAAACTTTTTATTCTACCTTCGTTAAAGTTTAGGTTCCAGCAATAAGCATGCAAAAACTCATAGTAGCCCCGGTGGCCCAGCGGTAGGGCGGCAGCCTCGTAAGCTGCAATGCGCGGGTTCGAAACTCTTTGCGGAAATCCCGTCCGGGGCTCTCTTTACCTTGTCTTCAGTTATTTCTAAAGAAATTTTTGATTATAACCCCTTGGCTTTTTAATGGCAACATAAGGAGTTTAATCGCATGTGTTGATTTAGTAGAGGAAGAGAAGCAGTTCAACGAAGGATCCCCTGCACAAGCATTAAGGCTAAACCAGAGAAAATTGTAATTCGATTACAAAGTTTAAAAGTAGTTACC
>JBAMLO010000004.1:58948-66124 GCA_039793485.1 Nitrososphaera sp.
GTTACCTAGGTAACCATGCTCTTTAGCTTAAGACCAAAAGAGCATCTCAATGAGTTGTTTGACAGAGAGAATGAGTACGAAGAACTTTCGCGCTTAGTGGCTTCTGGTTTGTGGGTTGCTGTTATGGGGAAAAGAATGACCGGTAAGACCAGCTTGATAAAAACGTTCGCTAATAAAAAACAATGGCATCTATGTAAACTTGCTGGGTACTAAGGGGCTCGAAGGTGTTGTTAGAAGCTTAATGGCAGAATCCGGAATAAAACTTGAAAATGTAGGAATTGATCTCAAATTTTTGCAGGTTAAGTGGAGTAAAGTTGCTGAAGACGTTTTTGCGCGTGTTAAGGATAAAGTCATAGTGCTCGACGAAGTTCAAGAAGTTGCTTCGTACCCTTTCTTGAAGGTGCTAAAGAGCTTATGGGATAAACATGGAAATTTAAAAATAATATTCTCTGGATCCTACATTGGAGTTTTAAGAGGTTTATTAGAGCCTAAGCCCACTTCGCCTTTGTACGGAAGAGCACCTGCCAAAATAATTTTTAAGACCATTTAACCATGAGACTTCAAAGAGGTTTCTTGAAGCTGGATTCATGGAGCATTCTCAAGTTAATTTTTAAGGAAGCGGAAATCGAAGAAGCTATTGAAAAACTAAATGGCTACGTAGGTTGGCTAACGTACTACGGTAACTTTAGGTGCGTAAGAAAACTTTCTCATGAAGAAGCACTAAATGAAACTATTAGAGAAGGTTGTAAGGTTCTTATAGACGAGCTAAGTCACTTTCTCAGAGGTAGGCAAAAGGAATTATATATAAAAGTGCTTAGACTTGCTCGTAACGGAGCAAGATGGAGTGAAATAAAAAGAGAACTCAATGTGAACAGCGAGGTCTTAAGTGATGTGCTAAAAAGCCTTACTTTAGCTATGATAGTCGAAGAAGAGGATGGGTACTATTGGATAGAAGATTCGATGGTGAAAGAAGCAATCAAAAGAATGAGATGAAAGAACAGTAGAAAGCTTAATTTAAACATTAATTGGTATCGCCGTGCTTAACCTTGGAAGCAACGCTATTGCTTCTCCTTGCTTTAACTTCTGCAGCATCAACGCCTGTTCTTTGTTAAGGTGCATAGTCTCAGCAACTTTTTCTACGTCGCTCGAGTACTGCAACCTAAGGCATACTATCGTTCCACATAATCCTAGAACGTCTCTTGATACGGCGAGAGGCCTTTGGTCTACAAGCCATATTGATTCTCCAAACTTTCTCATTTCTTTTAACATTTTTTCGACAATAGTTCCTTGGCCTTCAAACCTTGCTGGAGCAACGTTATGTGCTTCCTCGCAAACGATTACGTGAGGCAAACTTCTGCTGTGCTTCTTTCTTCTGTAGTCGTAGATTTGCTTTAACATTAGCCAAGTAAATATATTTGCATCTCTATCCGTATCTAAACCAGTTAGATCAAAAACTACCATTTTAGAAAGTAACTCTTCTACTCTGGTTTCACGTTCATCGAAGTTGCTGAACATTCTACCTATAGCTCCTTCGGTAAGCTCACTTAACCTACCTAAGAGCGAGAATAGCTTATCCCTTGCTTTTCCTGACCTAAGAAGAATTAAGTCTTCTGAGTTTAAGCTGCTTTCAAGAAAAGTTATGAACTCAACTAAGTTTGGACGACTAGCTTTCCTAACATACTTCAAGTACATCCTCCTGAAGACATGAGAAACCAAAGGGCCAAATTCATCGGGCCATGCCATTGCAAATACTTCGCTTAAGACCTTAGCATGCGTTTCGGGATTTCCTTCGTAACCAATTATGTTAACTCTAACGTTTTCAGGGTCAAGAACAACAGCATCCTCGAACTCGCTAACGTATTCTCCATGCCTATCGAATACCATTGCAGCACCACCAAGTCTTCTGTACTTCCTAATGAGCTTCTTAACAAGAGCAGTTTTCCCTGAACCTGGTACACCAAAGATAGCTAAATGAAGAGGCAAGTCATTAATTCCTATTTTAACTTCAAGCCTTTTTCCAAGGGATTCGTAGTATCCCAAGAGTATTCCTTCCCTTTCAAGGTCAAGTGGATCAAAAGCTCCAAATTCCACAACCTTTTTTGGCATGAAGGATATACTTGGAGCTGCCAGCCTTGGAATATTTACAAAAAGAGATAGCTCTTCATTAGTTAGTTTAAGCTCGCCAGAATTTATTGTTTTCCTAGCAAGTATGCTTTTAGCAGCTTCGCTCAAGCTCAGCCTTCCTATTTCCTCAAGCTCAACTCCATAAGAAGATGAAAACGATGCTTTAACCGCTTCAACATAATTTCTTTGTTCAACGTATGCTTTGCTACGGCTCTTTGCTGAAGGCCCCATAACTATGACTATTGGAGAGCATGCCCAGCACAACGGTTGTTCATCAATTCTTTCGTACTGCAAGCGAAGCCGCTCAAGCTTTGAAGATTCCTTAAGGTCGGAGCCAATTGGCTTACCTTTGCTGTTGAAAAGTCCACTCTTTCTAAGCTCTCTGTATGCTTTAGAATATTGAAGTGAGATGCTCTTCTTTTTTACCCACAAACTTAGGGTGTGTAAAAGACCTCTGCATGTCTTAAATGGTACGAAAAACCTTAATGAGCAGCCAAACTCCGCTGAAGACCTTAAAGCATCTTCAAGGCCATCCTCAAGAAAGTTAAGAGCATCGTCGCTAAGCTTCATCGATAGAAATGAAACTGCCGAGAGACTTAAACCTCTAACTACGATAAGCGCATTTTTGTAAGTTGAGATTGGAAAACCCCCTATGGGCCAAAAGACAACTTCCGGAGAAGCCTTTAGTGTTTCAAGTTCAGCTCTCGGATAACCTGCGAGCACAGATGCCTTTAGCCTTGAGAGCATTAAGCTAAGGTCGCTTAAGGACCTAGACACTACCGAGAACCTAACTTCATAGTTGAAAGGCTCATAGGATGCTGCGAACACACCTTCAAAATTAGTTGAAGAAAGGCCGCGAAGCATTTTAACCTCTGAACCACTTTCAAGGTCTACGGACCTTAGTTTAACTTCTGAGATTAGCCTATTTGAAACGCTAAAAGCACTTTTTCCAAGGATGAACTTCATTCCAAGAGCTTTGAAAGTCCGAGAACTGCTTCTAAAACTGCTTATTTCTTTTTTCTTGAACTCAACCCACGTTACCAATTCAATTACGCTATAGCAAATTTTTCCCTTATTATCATTCTTAATGTATTCTGATCGTTCCTGGATCGTACTCAGATCCTGCCTAGATGCATTTAACTTAAAAGTTGTTTTTTTCTAGTTCTTCAAGCCTTTTCCTGAGAAGCTCCCTAACTGTTTTTTCATTTTCGAGTACACTTTTTGGTATTTTAACAAAGTGAACAACTGGCGCTCCTCTGTCTCTTCTTGGAAGCTCAAAAATTTCAACCAGTCCAAGTTCCCTTAGTCCATTTATTGCTCTTAACGTTCTCGGGTAAGTAGTTTTTACTATTTTGTGCAGCTCTTTCTTGGAATACGGTTTCTTAGATTCCAGGAGAGTCGTAAGTATCTTACATTGAACCTCGTTAAGCGTTCCTATCGAAAGTAGAAATTCTTGGTTTGTTCTTTCTAATGCTTCGTTTTCTTCAATATTTTTAAGGTCTTCTGTTTCATCTCCTATTTCTTTTTCCTTACTCCAACGAAGTGCTTGAAAGAAACCTACTCTTTCCCTTCTTAGTAAAACCAGAAAGATTGCTCCCCCTACGGCTAAAGTTGTGACTAAAAAATACACTAAGAACGTTGTCGACATGCCAACGAGCATATAGGCCCACACACTTGCAGCATAGATAAGCCAGACGAAAGTGAAAAGATACTCTGCCCACCGAACCTTCCCATAGAAAACTAAAGGTAGCGTAAATGGAAGGCTTATCATTAGACCTAAGGCAAGAAAATTAGCAAGAAAGGCATCAAAGGGATTCACAAGACGATAAATAGAATAAGAAATAATAAGGCCAAGGAGTACTGCAAGCAGTATCTTTGTTAAATGCTTCAACATTCCGCTACTGAACAGCGTAAAAAGGTAAAAAGTTTTTCCTGAGTTGAGATGTTAGAGCACGATCAAAGCTGTCTATACACTATCTGAGTACGATCAGAATAACAATATACGTGCTTCTGGAGTAATGTTACGGGAGCTGGAGAAGTAGCAAAGGCAAGGATTTTTTGATTAGCAACTGTACTGTAAAGGCTATACCCGTCTTTTATTGGGCGTAGCCTCTCCTTCGCCAGTTCCCAGAAGTTCTAGCGCTACTGTAGCTTCTTCTCCAGCTCCCGGAGGTGATAAAGTTGTTTCTATAAAAGCTCAAAGATAGTAAAAGGTAAAGAAGCTACTCTTTTCCACACCAACGCAGCAAAAGCTTTCTCAGAAGAGGCCGTTAGTTTAAGCCCAACTTCAAGTAAGGAACTTTGTGTAGGTACCTACAGCCAAGGCAACCTTAACATAGAGGGCGAAAGGATTGAGCAAGGTTTTTACTTTGTCCAAGTGGTTGAAGACCTTTCTGGAAAAGAAGTAGCAGAAGGAATAAGAAAAATTGTAACTGGAAAGAAGGTTATACACTTCAACGAAGTCTCCGCCGGTAAAAAGTATTTTCTTGTTCTTACTCCAGTAGGGCCAGGGAGCTTTCTTAAGCTCACGAAAATTGGAAGTATCAACCTTATTGAGTACTTAAAGAACGCTTACGGCCTCTCTCTTCGTGTAGAGGGAGAAGACATTTACTTAAGGACTGCTGACAATGAAAAAATTAAATTAATGGCAAAGCTAGAAGAAGGAGAAAACCACATCGTTCACTTAAAACTAGGACTTGCATATGCTGGCAGAAAAATATATACTTTACATATAAAAAGTGGAGGGCAGTTAAACACAGGAAACTACAATCGGCCAGTTAGTAGGATTTACGATAAATTGGTTAAAGATGGTTCTGGAAACGTAGTTGCAAGATTGGTATACGTCAAGTATGACCAAGGAATAAAAAGCTTTTCTATCATCAAAGCTACTTGCCAAAAATTCATCAACTTTTTCAGCAACGAGTACGAAGTTTTAGAAGCTAAGGGAAAAGAAATAGGTCTCAAGAGCTACCTTAAACTAGTATTCGAAGAAAGCATAGTTGAAGATATAAAAAACGAGAAAGAAAAAGCAATTCTGCTCTGCCAATACCAAAAACGAGGCAGAACTAAACTTTCAATTAGACCTGTAGCTTCCGGAGACCTTCAGGTTTCTGGTCTCCAAAGCAGAGCAAAAATACTTGGGCTCTTTATAATAAATGCAAAGGCTGAATTTTCAATATCTATTAAAGACGTTGCAATAAAGTTTAACAGCGGATTAGCTCAAAATACAAACGGAACTTACTCTAAGAAAGTTACAATAGTTGCGCCTTCTTATGAGAAGAGCTTTGATGCAATCGTCACTTTTAGTGTAACAACGCGCTACGGCGTGTTCCTGAAGGCAAAAATTAGAAAACTAGAATTCGCCTGTAAGTTTGATCTTGATCCCGATACCAAGTCCTTAATATATAAGCCACACTTAGTGGGTTATGGAGAAATAACTGAAGTAAAGATCAAGCCGAATGCAAAGCTTGGAAATTATAACCTAGGAGACGTTATCTCCGTCTTCTATAAAGATAGCAAAGGAAAAGTTAGAAGTATGTCAGCAAGCTTAACTAAAGACTATGTACGACATCATGAGCTAGTACTTTACGACTTCTTAAACAATAAACTCGGTATGGTTCCCACAGAGGGTTGGAAATATTTGAATGAAGAAAAAACAAGAAAAATAGGTAGTGAAAAGTTGGTATTTGATGCAGTTGCAGGACTACCTAATGGCAAGAAGGCAATAATCGAGTTTAAATCAAATGCTGAACCAAGACTTATAGATGAATTAATTAGCCAAGCAAATAAGTACTTAAATTATTGTGTGAGTAAAAATGAAGAGTACAGTAAGCTTGTATACGTGTTTGAAGATTTGCCAACTAAAGAAAACTTGAAGGCATTATTTAACTACCTCATAAAGCTAAGAGCTGAAGGTAAGCCAATAGAAATCCTTATTAGTCGTACTAACACTATCTACAGCGGAGGAACAATATCTTGAGTGAGCTTTGCTTCTATATAGTACTTCCTAAAAACGCTCCTAAAGAAGTAAAAGAAAATAGACCTCTTGGCATTTGGTTTGTAACTGGAATTCCATTCATGTTTGAAAAAGGTCTGAAGTACATACCAACGATAATTTCTTTAGCTTGTGGGATGAAAGAGCCAGGGGAAAAAATAATTCTTTCTCTCTCAAGCGGAGCTAGCGTACCTGAGGAAGTACGTTATTCTGCAGGCGATGATGATGGTGAATTGGAAATTAGCGAAGAACAAGCTAAAATAATTGAAGAAACATTCAAAGAACTAAAGCAAAAAGTGAAGGTAAGAAAAAGAAGAGACTTTGAAGGAGGCTGGGAGTATAGAATAAATTGGCCCTCAGATATTTTAGACTTGAAAGAGGTTCAAGAAGAAGCAAAGAAGCTCGCAAACTCAAATGAAGTTATAATTTCGAAGGACAACCCAAAAGATTTAGCGATAATTAGAAGAATGCTTGAAAGAAGATGGGACAACGAAATGGCCAGCATCGAGTATTGGGTTCGCGAAAGACCTGAAATAGTTGCAGAAGAAGCAAAGCAGAGACTGCTTCTGAAAGACGATAAGCAAGCTAAGGAAAAATACATCGAAGAAAACATAGACTCAGAAATAGAATCAGAAAACAATAGTCTAAGAGAATGGGGAGAATACTTTCTAAAGGCTCTTGAGCTTCATAAGAAGTATCCAAAAGTTAGGTTCTGGTTTATTGTAACAGGGCCCTCGTAAAGTAACTTAGCGTACAACGAAATTCAAAAACTTATTCTTCTTTTTTATTTTCTCTAGAAAAATTTAGTCTTTTTACTACCTATTGTTTCTTCATATTTTCTAATTTTTCAGCGAATTGGGTTCTTTTTTGCGCTAGTTTTTGAGCGGCAATAAACAAGTCTTACTAGTTCTTGATACTTTGCTGAGAAACAAGCCTTAAATTTTTTAAGAGCTTTACACATTCTTGTAGCAGTACTGAAAAAGTAAATTAATAAAGCTCTTTGTAAATAAAGGACAGTTAAAAAAGATGGAAGCTAAAAAACAAAGAATACATGTAGA
>JBAMLO010000005.1:0-3988 GCA_039793485.1 Nitrososphaera sp.
TTATGGAAAGTATATCTTTAGTATTATTGGAATTAGCCATGAGATCATTATTGCTATCATCTCTCCCACTATCCATTTAAATTGGCTATCAATTTTCTTGTCTAAGGTTAGAAATCTTTCATCAATTTTCTTATCTAGAACTTCAAATTTTTCATCAATTTTTTTATCTAGGGTCAGAAATCTATCGCCTATCTTTTTGTCTAAGATTCCAAACTTTTCGTCTATTTTCTTATCTAAACTTTTGACATCGTCCCTTATGCCTTTTATATCATTGTTCCTTAAGCTTTCTATCTTTTCATCTACTTTCTTATCTAGAACTTCAATCCTTCTATCCAAGCTTTCAAGTCTCTTGTTGATTTGCTCTAAGCTACCTTCAACCTTTCCCTCAAGAAAAGAAATCCTTTCTTCTACTGAGTTCATTTCTTTTCACTTATTTAATTTCAACGAAATTTTATAAGAACCACTATCTATTTAAATTTTTCTTTCGACTCAACAGCAACATTATACTAAGTTAAGCTTATGTCGAAGTATTTTAATTCTAGACCATAATGCTCATAAGCAGATCCGTAAGTCTTGTCATATACTTATAGTTTAGTTCTTTAAAGTGATTGAAAGAGAATTAGAAAAAATAAAACTTCGATGACTAATTCCATTGCGGTAAGAAAGCTTGCAGGCTGGAACATATTTTCGGCTTAACTTATTTTACTTGTGTTTACTAAGAAGAAGAGACGAACTTAATTTAAAACGTTAAAGGACACTTTCACAAAGCTTAAGTTAACTAGCCGGTTCATTCAAAGAAAGAAAGCTTTATTAATTTAAGTTTTTAAGTAATTATTAAAAATGAGTGAGATAATTTTAATAAAGTTCGAAAGTGCCGAACCAATAAAAATTGAAGTAAAGAAACAACTCAACCAAAGAACAGCAGAAGCAATCTTAAAGGCGTTACCATTTACTTCTGAAGCCAACAGATGGGGAGACGAAATTTATTTTGAAATTCCTGTAGAACTAGGTGAAGAAGTATCGAAAGTTGAAGTGGAAAAAGGAGACGTAGCCTATTGGCCACCTGGAAAAGCAATGTGCATCTTCTTTGGGCCAACTCCTGTTTCAAAAGGAAACAAAATTTTAGCATATAGCCCAGTTAATGTTTTTGGAAGAGTTTTAGACGATTACAACGTCCTGAAAAAGGTTAAAGATGGAGAAAAAGTTCGAGTATACAAGCCCTAGCTACATTAGCAAAAGTTTTTATTTCCTCAATTAACTACTTTAATTCATGAGCAAAAGAAAGCTACTGATGCTAACACATTCAGCGGGATTTAAGCATGATTATCTTCCAGTAGCAGTTAAAACGGTGGAAGAACTAGGAGTAGAATCAAAAGAATTTGAAGTTGTCGCAACGGAAGATTGCTCGCTGATTAACGAGGAGAACTTGAAGACAGCTTCAGCTTTACTCTTTGCAACTACCGGAGAGTTACCAATGACGGAAGAACAAAAAGTTGCCTTAATAAGATTTGTTAAAGAAGGGGGTGGATTTGTTGGAGTTCACAATGCAACCGATACTTTCTACAAGTTTCCAGAGTATGGAGAAATGCTTGGAGGATACTTTAATGGACATCCCTGGACACAAGAAATAGTAGCAAAGGTTGAGGATAACAACCATCCAGCTACTAAGCATTTACCAAAAAGTTTTAAAGTGAAGGAAGAGGTCTACACATTTAAAAATTGGAGTAGAAACAAAACTCATGTGTTAATAAGTTTAGATATATCTTCCGTAGACTTAAGTAAAGGAAACAGAGCGGACAACGACTATGCACTAAGCTGGTGCCACGAATATGGTAGAGGTAGGGTTTTCTATACAGCCTTTGGTCACTTTAAAGAAATATGGAACGAAGAATGGTTTAGGAAGCATCTTCTTGGTGGTATTTTATGGTCCATGAACGTACTATAACTTTACTGCTCACTTTCTTTTAGAATTATGTCAGTAATAAGTGATGACCAACCAAAGTACCTAACACCTAATGGTTCTCCAGTTTCGCTATCGTAGTACTCATTGCACGTAATGTTTTTAGTCATAGCCTCAATAACGGAGCCTGCTAGATCCTTAGCAACATCTTTAAAGCCATAGTTTAGTAAACCGTTGTAAGTGAACCAAACTAAGTTTATCCAAGTTGGCCCCCTCCAAAAGTTTCTAGGATTGTAGTCAGGATCATCGGCAGACAAAGTTGGCAGAGGCAATTTTCTCTTAAACTCTTTTTCGTTAACTAAATGCTCAACTAAGTAGTTTGCTTGTTCTTTAGTTGCAACCTTTGCAAACAACGTTAAGAAAGCCGCGGGTGTTTTTACCATGGTCTTGTTGTGAGTTCTGTCTTCTACGTCGAAAAAGAACTTTTTAGAATCATCCCACATAATGTTAACTATTTTTTCCTTCAGTTGAGCAGATAAGTCTTCATACTCTTCAGAAAGCTTCTTATATCCTAGTAGTCTTGCTAAGTTGCCTATAACTTTTCTTTGCACAAAAATGAGCGAATTTAAATCAACCGCTTCTATTGGAAACATTCCTTCAGAAATGTATTTCTTTTCTTTCTTAACGTAAGCATCCCACCTCTTGCTGTTATCCCAACCACTTTCAAGGGGATCGTGATATGCTACCAGCCCATCTTTATCTTCGTCCCTGAACTTTCTAAACCATTCGTCGTACTTAATTAAACTACCCAAGGCAATTTCAATAAACTTTTTGTCTTTTTCTTTGCTTATTATTCTGTCAACTGCAACAGCTATAACAGGAGGTTGAGTAGTCCATGGAGAATAATCATCAACACCCCAAATGCTCCTGCAAATCTCTTTCGTCAAGAATATCTCATGCGGTATTCTCCCATCTTCTTTTTGATTCACAAATAAATTCATCAACTCTTCCTTTGCTAGCTTTATGTCATAATTTGATAAAACTATTGAATGGAATGCTGAATCCCAGAGCCATTGATGCCTATAGCCAAGCTTGGAAGGCATTGTAAAACTATATGGTAAGGCCTTATGATTTTTCAGTGTTACTCTATTACTAAGCAAAGAGGCCCAAGCGAAATAGTAAAGTTTCTTTAAGTCTTCGCTCTTCAAAGAAATTTTTGGAACATTGGTTAAACTTTTAGCCATGTTCCACTCTTTATCCTCATCTAAGAACGTATCGTTTTCATAAAAAGAATAAACTACTTTAACGTTGAATTTTTCTTTAGGAATAAGTGTACCTTCAAGGAGAAATTGCACCTCAAACACATTGGTTTGAGTTTGTCTTACCATTATTTTTGCATCCTCTGAAAAGACTTTAATGGACAAGAAACAATTGTCGTTGTAGCTAAACAGAACAGAATTTTTGTTTCCTTTACAACTTATTTTAACTTCGTTTCTGAACCTATCTCTTACTTCGGAGTCCCATTGCTTCACGGGATCAGAAACTACAGACTTAAGTAAAATGCTAATCTTAGCTTCTGCAGAACTTTCAATGCTGGAAATAAAGGTTATTGAACTGTGCGTAGAAGAGGCTATAGAAGAAAGCTTAACGTTCTCAGAAGCTGCTGAAACGGATACGCCACTTAAGTTCCAGATTCTATCTTTAACGATGAAGTTAACTTCCTTATCGTCTAGTTTAAAACTTGAGAGCTCGAGCGCAGGATCAAGCAGGAACCACTCTCCAGCGTAGATTCTTTTTAGTCCTAACTCGATTTCATCTGCTACAAGGACATTGGAGAAAACAGTGCTCCTATCCTTAAACCTCAAGAGCTCTTCTATGTTTGACATAGCTACAACAGGCATTGTTTATGTTTTAAGCCTTTTCTAGAAAGTGAGGCCTAAACGTATTTTTAAAACATAGCTAGTAGCTTTCTTAAACTTTAGTGAAAACGTTATTATTTTTGCAGGCCTTTCCTCTAAAGAGATAGTCTCATGCCAGCTACTCATGCAATGACGGAAATCAAAAACATGAAAAGCGAAATAAAAATAA
>JBAMLO010000005.1:4088-13550 GCA_039793485.1 Nitrososphaera sp.
GACCAAAAATGTCCACGAAGGAACCGGCTGGAAGTCTAATTGCATAAGCTAAAAATTCTCCAAAACCAATTATTAATCCAACAAACGTAGCAGAAGCACCCATTATTTTCATGTACTCAGGAACTGCGCTTCTTGCGCCTTCGTAAACTATATCTCCAAATAAACTCACAACGCCAAATAAGATGATTCCATAGTATGCACTTTTTACTTTTGATGCATTGCTCGCACTCAGCCGCATACCACCATTATTTGCGCAACTGCGAGGAGCTTTAATATTTAAGTATTCCTTCAGAAATTAAAGAAAGATGCTGAATCCTTAAAGTCTAGAACGTCTACTCTAATACCGCCTTCTACTTTCTTAAATTCTAACCAATAATTGTAACCGCCATTTAAGTCTAAATCTTTTACCACTTTTGCTTGGACTTCTAGCGTACCACTTAAAAGGTTAAGATTAAACATGTTCATCTTTACTCCTTTAATAGAGATATAATTGTCAAAGAATCTAATGGTAGCACCTTTTGGAACGTACAAGTTTATCTTAATGGAGTTAAAATTACCTTCCTGGATTAGCCTAAAACTTGATGAAATGCTCCAGAGGTCAACATGATCTTCTTTTACTAAGTACAATCTATTTTCCTTAATTTTCTCAAGAGTAAACTCGATCATAGCTTTAGCATCAACCAATATACTTCTTGCCCTACCAACATAGCCAATTTTTGCTATTTTATGGTCTACAAGTTCTTTCTCCTTCTCACCAAAACTCCTTGGAGTTCCATATGCATGCAAAAAGTACTTTCTTTCAATTTGCTGCCCATTTACTTCAACTTTACACAAAGAAGGCTCTGGCTGTAAGTGGTAGTAAAGTCTTGCAAGTTCTTCTATGGAATGAAACGTTGTATTGCTTTCTAAGGTCGCTCCTAGAAATAAAATTTTTCCGCCTAGCTCTGGAATTTTAAGGTAGGGTGTCCCTTCACCACAGGGAGTTTTAGAATTTTCGTGCCCTTCTGTTATTCTTTTTGCAAATTTTCCTATTGCAGCAACAGAGTGGGTTGGATGTTTACTTCTGTACGCTTCTTTCCTTTTTCTGAGGGTTTCAGGTATTGTGCCTGTCCAGCATGGCTTGTTGAATAAAAAACTTGGAGGATTTTCAGGAGAATCAAATATCTGACCAGTTATAGTTGGAACAACAACTGTGCCACCATCGCCAACACTCTTGAGGAGAGCATCCACTACTGTTTCCGCGCCTCCAGGCACGTAACCAATGCTACTTAAAGAGCTATGAACAAGAATTGTATCTCCTTCTTCTACTCCTAATTTTCTTAGGTCTTGAGCTATCTCTTCTTTCGTAAACTCAAACTTTTGCATACCGAAAGGTTAGCGTGCGAGTATAAAAAAATTTCATTCAGAAGAAACTAAAACCTAGACGAAGAAAGTAGGATGAGCTTAGTTAACTACTTTTTACTTTTTTGTAAGATTCAAAAAGGTTTTCAGTTGCAAACTTAGTAAGTTCTTGAAGAGATTCTTTACTTCTTGCCTCAACAGTTAATTTAATTTGAGGTAACGTATTTGAAGCTCTCAGTATAAACCAGCCTTCCTTTTCAACCACTTTTACTCCATCTATCGTTATAACATTGTACCCTTCTTTTTGAAGTTTTTCTTTAATGTCTTCAATTACCTTAAATTTGTACTCGTCTGGAATTTCAAAGTTTTCTCTATGTGTTTCATACTTTGGGAGCTCGTTAACTAACTGAGAAAGAGGTGCATCTTTAAGAGATAAAAGTTCAGCAACTTTTAATACTGCAAATATTGCATCATCCAGCCCATAAATGTCTCCGAAGTAAAGATGACTTGAAATTTCTCCTCCAAACTTAGCCTTTTCGCTTATCATTTTATCAAGTATAAATGAATGCCCTACTCTTGTTAGTATTGGAATGCCACCCTTAGATCTTATTTCATCCTCTACTACGGTTGAGCAACTAACCTCATAGACTACTTTCTCTCCTCGCTTTAAGAAGTGTTTTGCAAACAATGCTAAAACGATATCTCCCCTTAAGGTATTGCCTTTCTCATCCACGAAGAGTGCTCTATCGCAGTCTCCATCAAACGCAACACCAAAATCCAAGTTTTCTTTTAGAATGAGTTCCTTTAAAGCTGTGACAGATTCTTCAGTTGGCTCAGGAGAACGAGAGGGGAACCTTCCGTCTGGAGTATCGTTTATTGTCTTTACGCTTAGTCCAAACTTTTCTAAGATTTCTTTTGCTATACAAGAGCAAGACCCATTTCCAGGATCTACCCCCACCTTGAAGCTTTTTTTCAATGTAACTTTGTCAAGTATGAACGCTTCGTACTCTCTTAAGATATCTTCTCTTCTGTTAGTCACGTTTCCCTTTTTTGATAACTTAAAGCTTTCATTTTGTATTAGCTTCTTAACTTCTTCAAGCCCTAAGCCAGAACCTACGAGTCTTGCCCTTTCTCTGCAAAGCTTAAACCCGTTCCATTCTGGAGGATTGTGACTCGCGCTAACAACGACGCCTCCATCTAAGTTCCAGTGGCTTATCGCGAAGTAAACTACTGGAGTTGGAACTATGCCTAGGTCTAGGACATCAACACCAGTGCTTGTTAAACCATTTATAAGCGAAGTGGACAAACTTTCACTACTTAACCTTACATCTCTTCCAACAGCTAGTTTCTTTCCAGTACCACCAATGAAAGTTCCAAATCCTTTTCCAATAAGTTCAGAAACATTTTCATTTATTTCAGAAGGATAAATACCTCTTATGTCGTAAGCTCTAAAGATACTTTCTTTTATCATGTACGATATTGCAATAAAAGGCAATAAAAAGTTTTCTTTGTCTACTTTTCTAGAACTATTTTTTCTTAGCACGGAAACTAGCGTTATTCTTGTTCGAGGCCCATTCTTTTTTGCTTGGACAATTTGGATCCAGACACATTTCGAACGTTCTCTTACCTTTTCTAACGACCTTAACTATCGGCGTCCCACAAAGTTTGCATACCTTACCAGTCTTAACTATCTTTGAAGCATGTGGCAGAGGATACGTTACCTTACATGAAGGATAGTTACTACACCCAACAAAGCGGTTTCCATTTTTGTTTTTTCTTACCACTAACTTTCCAGACTTGCAGCTTGGACAGTCTCCCAAAGTATTTTCATCATCTAGGAAATTCTTCAGTGCAGAACTTAGTGCTATTCCAACTTTTTCTTGATTTGCCTTAAAGTTAGATAAAATTGGAGTTAGCACTCGTTTTGCTTCTTCTATAACCTCTTCTTTTGTTTTCTTACCACTAAAAACGAGGTCCATCTCTTGCTCAAAATGTCGCGTTAGCTCTTCAGAAAGTATACTTGGAGAGAATTCTTTTAGGACTTTAACAACAGCTTCTCCCAATGGAGTAATCTTTATAGATTTTCCTTCGATATAGTGCCTGTCGTAAAGTGTTTGCAAAATGTCTGCGCGAGTTGCGCGTGTTCCAAGATTTCTAGCTTCAAGTTCCTTTATTATAGATCCTTGTGTATACCTTGGTGGAGGTTCAGTTTGTTTTTCTACAATTTCAAGCTTGATTACTTTTAACTTATCTCCAACTTTAATTTTGGGTAAGGATTGTTCTTCAACACTTAGATAGGGTTCATATATTTTCATCCAGCCTGGAGAAACAGTTATCTTTCCAGAAAGAATGAACTTATTCCCATTAACATTAAGAACAATGTTCGTACTTTCTCTTATTGCATCATCTCCAAACGCTGCCAAGGTTCTTCTTGCAACCAAATCGTAAACTTTCTTTTGTTGGAGAGAAAGTTCTTGTAAATTTGGAACCTCTGAAGTAATATGAACTGATGGATGTGCAGGATCATCTTTCTTTCCTTCTACTGGTTTTATAATTTTTTTCTTTAGGATTTCTTCAACAAATTCTTTATATTGAGGAATTGTAGAAGCAGCTCTTAGAATTTTTTCATAGTTTATAGTTCTAGGCAATTTTTGACTTGCAGACCTAGGATAACTTATCCATCCTTTTTGGTAAAGTTCTTCTGCAATATCTAAAGTTTGCCTAGGTGAGAACCTAAACTGATTGAAAGCTTCTGATTGAAGGTCTGTTGTATTAAAAGGTGCTGGCGGAGATTGTTTGTATTGTCTTTTCTTTATGTCTTCGACTAAAGCTTCCTTTGCTAGTTTACAGCTTTCTTTTAATTTTTCGGCTTCTTCTTTTTTCCAAAGTTTTTCTTTCTCGTAGTTTGCAGTATACAGCTTTCCATTTATTTCTAGAATTAACCTCGCTTGCCAGTATGGAATTGGCTTAAAGTTTCTTATCTCCTGTTCCCTTTCGTATATTAAAGCTAGACAAGGGCCTTGTACTCTTCCCGTTGAAAGTATGTTGAATAGCTTACTACCGTTGTTTCTTAAGGACAAAGTTAAGGCTCTGGTTAAGTTGAAGCCCCAAAGTGCATCCAAGTTATGTCTAGTTAGTCCACTTTCAACCATTGGAAAGATTATATGGTCGAAAGCATTCCTGTAGGAGTCTATAAGCTCCTCTTTTGTTAAAGTACTGAACTTCATTCTCTTTGCATCTTTAGCTTTAAATATATATCTTAGGATATTGTAAAGTATAACTTCGCCTTCCATATCAAAGTCGGTGGCACCTATAAGCTCTGAAGCATTTTTTGATAAGTCTTGAAAGTTTCTTAAGTATTTCCCAGTCCAAGCACTTTCTTTTCTTAGGTAAGTTGGAACCCACTCGAATTCGAAGATTGGGTAAGTCCAGCCTTTTCCCTTAGGAAGCAACGTAAATAAGTGTCCAACTGCAGGAACACAAACATGTTCTTTTCCGTTTACAGTAAATTTGTAGTACCTTACACCATTTGTTTCTAGTTCTCTTGGTTTTCCATCAGCTAGAGATTCAGCTATCTTCCTTGCAGCATCAGGCTTTTCTGCGATTATCACAGTATAACCCATATTGTAACACCCTTATGTTACCAAGTTGTCCTTACGTTCAACGTGTTACCGTCAAGGCTTATCTAATTAAATTTTCTTTCTAAAGAAGAAGTAGCTTACTATTTAAACCATTTTAAGTTGCGAAGCACGCTAAACAAAGAAAAAGCCTCAAGGAAGAAACTTAAGTATGAGAGGCACGAGAATGGTGGTTGCAGGAGTTATCACTATAGCCACTAAGCTTGCTCTAACTAAGCTGTTTAAGTCATCTACTCTTTTGTTTACGTCATCTATTCTTTTATTTAAGCTATTGCCCAGACCATCAATCCTCACGTTAACTTCACTTATTTTTTCATCTATGTAACTCTTTAGCTCGTTTTTTGCCTCCACAAGTTCCTGTCTAGTTGCAACATCTCTTAAAACTGCATTTATAAGAGCTAACCTAGTATCATAATCAGAAGTAATTATTTCAGCCAACCTTTTCTTTGCCTTTTCATCTTTTTCAAGCTTGTCTAGGAAATCCTCTAAGCTCATCAATTTTAGTGCTACGATAAGGATTTTTAACTCTTTCTGAGATGGTTAACCTAAGACTTTACGATGTTCCACAAACAACAATGGAACTTGATGCTCTTGCTCAGGAAGAAGAATTGTTTGCGGGCCTTGAGTTGACACTACACATGCCACGAACAAAAATAAAAGAAAGACACCTAGTTTTCTAAAACAATGGCTTCTATAAAATGATGAACTAAAGGAAACTTTATTAAGAGAGTATAGAGACTTAAGGAAAAATGCTTCAAAAGATAAGAGAAAGGACTTATTTGATTAGGGGCAGTCCAAATACCTTACTTTATGAATATTACGATAAAGTATTTGTAATAGACCCGGGTTCTGAGTTAGAAAGAGGAAAAACGATAACGAATGAAGTTGCACAGAATTTTAATGATAAGAAAATTGAAGTTCTATTAACGCACTCTCACTCTGACCATGTTGCAGCCTTAGCTACATTTAGCAAGGATGTAGTACCTTATATATCTGAGCAGGAAATTTCTTCTCTTATAGACATAAAAACTAGAAAGGCTTTAACTTATAGTTCAAGCACACCAAGTAGCATACTTTACAGGTTTGTTGATTATGCGCCTGAGAATTTTAGATCATTTAAGTTGGGAAGTAAAATAGAAGAGATTGAAACAATAGATTTAAGGGGACACAGCTTAGGACATGCTGGCTTTTTAACAAGCGATGGAGTACTTTACACAGGGGACTCATTCTTTGGAGATAAGTTGATATCTGCAGTTGGAGTGCCTTACTACCTTAACTATGAAGACGCGGTCTCTTCCTTAAACAAGCTAAAAGAAATAATAAGAAAAGATTTTGTTATCGTAATGGCGCATGGACCTGTAATGAAGTACAAGGAAGCGTTAAGCGTACTTGATATGAATATTAAATTAATGGAGGAAATAAAAGAGAAAGTGTTAAGTTTTAGTGGACTAACAGCAGAAGAGATAACTTATAAGCTTTTAAAAGAAGCAGGTGTCGGCATTACAGAGTCTTCGTTAGTTTTAAGCGGAGTAACTATTAGGTCCATCTTAGGTTACTTAGCAAGAGAAGGCTTTTTACAAACCAAGGTTAGCGAAAAAGGAATAGTTTGGGCAAAGAAAAGTCGTTAAAAGTTGATTGACAAGTTTATCTTTTTTGCTACATAGTACGAGAACAATTGAACGTTAGCTTCTTTTTCGTTAGACTTTTCGTAGTTCTCAACTACAAGCGTTATATTGTTTTTCTCCTTTAAGAAAGGTTCTGGTAAATAAAAGTTCTCTTGAGGTCCAATTTTCATATACCTTCCTACTAAAATGCCGTTCAAATAAATTTTACACTTGGTACCTAGTGAGCTCACTCTTAGACCAATTGGAGAAATCGCATCTTTTGGTATTTCTAGTGAGAAATTCTTCCTCAGCCACAGTATTCCTGAATTACTTATGATGTTGTTTATACTTCCATTTCTCCACGAAGAATCATCAAATTCGCAAAGATGCCAACCTTTTTCTTCTCCAAGAAGACCTTCATGAAGCTTCCACTCATTTTTTATCGCATAATCGTAGAACTCTAAACATGGAGCTTCAGTTAGTTTAAGCCTTCCACCCTCCAGCAAGAACATAAATTCATTTCTCTCACCTTGTTTTAAGTAGTCTGTTACGCGAATTGAAACACTTCCCTCTGCTAAAGGTATCGTAGAAATATGCTTAGAGTTAATGAATACTGAAACGCGCCCCCATTGGATTGCTCCAAAGGAAATCCTAAGAGCTACTTCTTTTCTTGAGGTTGGAATATCAACAAAGTACTTTATTAAGGCTATGCCACCAGCATTAATTTCTTCTCCTTCACCTAGCTCTTTCCAACCATCAACGAAATGCTTCCTTAGTTGAGCTACTTCTTCGGGTCTATTAACAAACTTAGAATAATCTAAAGCCATGGGAAGATTTGGAGTTACTAACTCTTCATACTTTACTACTTTATAAAGTGGTTTCGATAGCGGAAGCTTTTCTTCTTTCATGCCACCAGCGAAGATTGGTTCATTAAGTCCGTTAGCTACTGGAAGTATGCCATCGTTCCTATGACCTGTGCTTTCAATTAGTAATGATACCTCATTTTCTCCATTTTTGATGAGTTCGTTGCTAACTTTGAACTTTCCGGTATGTTTTGCATAACCTAAGAAATAACCATTGAAAAACACCGAGACGTAGTCGTTAACCCTTGGAACAAGTAACGTTAAACCATCTTTGTACTTGTCTTTGTTCTCAATGAAGAATCTTCCAAGGTACCATATATGTCCATTCTTAAGCATTCCCAAGGATTCAGGAGCAACAAGCTCTCTTGTTTCAACCCAACTCCTTGAGGCTTTAACTTTTTCAACATCTTCTTCTTCATATTTCCAGGTTTCTGTTAAGTTTAACGTTACATCTTCAAACTTAAAGTTTGGTAAATTGAACGAAAGGATCCATGTTTTGTTGTCGTAACTACATTCAACTTCTTCTCCATTAACTTCTATAGACTTTGGCTTATATGGAACGATTATGTTTACTAAGCTTTCGTCGCCTTTCTTAAAGTCTATACTAGCAGTAATTTTGTTCTCTTGATCCTCGTAGTTTCGTAGCAAATCAAATCCAGAAATGATTGCTATCTTTTTACCAATATGTTCAACGAACCAAGTTCTAGCTGCACGTTTTTCATTTAGAGTAACGACAAGCAGATCTGAAAATTTGTCAAGAATTAGCTTGAACTCGTCTTTTTCTTTGATCTTAAACTTAATGTCCTCTTTCTCGTTAGAGAAAGGATGCACGAGAGTAACTTCATGTTCTTCACCCTCTTTTCCATAAAGTATTAAGATTGTTCTGCCATTTAGTTCGTAGGAATAAAAGACTTGAGCTGTGGAAAACTCTAAAATCCAATTGTTGGGTAGCTTCAGATTATAAGGTAAGATTATTGCTGTTTTTCTACCTATTCTAATGAACTTTTCTCCGTAATCTTTTATCTTAATCTTTACATCTTTTTCATCCTCGCCTAAATTTCTAATTAAAATAAGATTTCCATGTTTGCTAGTTCTAGAAGAGACATATAAACTTTTGTCATCGCAGCTAGCTAAACTGTAGTCAATGTCCGAAGAAGTAAAAAGCTCCTGGAAAGAATCTATGAGTGCACCTATTAGTCTAATTTTCCAGTATCTTTCTCCAAGCTCACCCCATTCTCTTATTGCAGCTTGATAATCGTAAGAGGAAGTTATATTTTTCCCAGTCCAATAGCCAAAGTTTGTTCCACCGTGAATCATGTAAAAGTTTATTGCGTTTATTCCTTTGAATATAAGAGACTTAACTAAAACGTCAGTCCACTCAGAAGGGAAGTCTCCTCTTTCTGTTGGAAACTTTCCACCAAAAGATGAAAACCAGCCTCCTTCAAGCTCAAGGATTGCTTTTGGTTTATCCGGCTGTTCTTCTGAAAGTCTTTCTGCATCTTTTTCTGGCCATTCTATGCTCCAGGGATCGGGGTAAAGATCAATTGCGTCTATTACTTGAGTTCCTCTTAAGTACCTGTCAACGTTATGGACTATTGGCACGTCAATTCCTCTTTTCCTCGCTTCTTCGTAAAGCCTGAGTAGATAAGGTACATTTCCCCAGAAGTATTCGTTTTCAATTTGAAACAGAATCACTTTTCCCTCGTTTGTTATTAGATGATTTCTTATGAATGGAACTATATGATCATAGTAGCGAAGGGCATACTTCATAAATTCTTCGTCTAGCGACCTTAAGATAACGTTTTTTCCAATCAACCAATTTGGAAAGCCTCCAAAGTCCCATTCTGCGCAAATGTACGGTCCTGGTCTTGCAATTATGTAAAGCCCATTCTTTTCACATAGGCTAAGAAAGGCATCGATGTCTTTCCAGCTAGAAAAATCAAACTTTCCTTCTTCTTGCTCATGCCAATTCCAAGCGAAGTATATACTTACAGAGTTTAGAAAAGCTCTCTTTAT
>JBAMLO010000006.1:0-12860 GCA_039793485.1 Nitrososphaera sp.
TTGTCTCCACCTTCGCTACAAACTGCACTTCCTCAGCTATCGATATTTCAATGAGCTATTACAATACTTAGGTTTTTTGACAATTCATCCCACGGTTAAAACTGTAGGCATTTCTTGCCGAGTTTTTTGTAAGTTATAGAAGAGGGCACAAAAACTTTATATGTTTTTGTTATGAATTTAAAACTATGGCTAAGCTGGCTATAAACGGAGGAAAACCGGTAAGAGAAAAACCATTTCCTTCGTGGCCAATATTTGATGAAAACGAAGAAAGAGCAGTACTTGAAGTTTTAAGGTCAAAGCAGTGGGGAATAGGAGGAACAAAAAAGAAGGAATTCGAAGAAAAATTTTCCTCTTACCAAAATGCAAAGTATGGGGTTGCAGTCACTAACGGAACTGCTGCTCTTGAAATTGCGCTTAGAGCTTGTGGGATAGGTTGTGGAGATGAAGTAATAACTACGCCGTATACTTTTATGGCAACTGCTACTGCTATACTTCATGTTAATGCAATACCAATATTCGTTGACATAGAGCCAGATACTTACAACATTGACCCAAGAAAAGTTGAAGATGCAATTACAGAAAAAACAAAGGCAATACTCCCAGTACACATTGGAGGAAGACCTGCAAACATGGATGAACTTCTAAAGATTGCTGAAAAGAATAATCTATGTATAATAGAAGATGCTTGCCAAGCTTGGGGCTCTGAGTGGAGAGGAAGAAGAGTTGGAGCAATTGGAAACATAGGAGCTTTTAGCTTTCAGTCTAGTAAGAACATAACTTCTGGGGAAGGGGGAATGGTAGTTACTAACGACAAAGAACTGTACACTAGGGCTTGGAGTCTTCATAACTGTGGAAGACTACCAGAGGGAGCATGGTATGATCATTATCTCCCCGGTGGTAACTATCGCATGACCGAGTTTCAAGCAGCTATTCTTCTAGCACAACTTAAGAGGCTCGACGAACATACAAGAAGAAGAATGGAAAATGCTAGGTACTTGAATGAAAAACTGGCGAAGATAGATGGCATAAGTATACTTAAAGATGATGAGAGAATTACTAGAAGCTCCTACCACCTTTATATATTTAAGTACAACCCTGAAGCTTTTGGAGGACTGCCAAAGGAGAAGATAGCAAAGGTTCTTCAGGCCGAAGGCATTCCAGTTAGCGTAGGATACTCAAAGCCACTTTACAAGGAACCCTACCTTGAGTACTTTAAGAAGTGCCCGCTCTCTTGTCCATACTACGGTAAGTCTGTTGATTACTCAAAGCTAAAGTTGCCCGTAGCAGAAAAAGCTTGTTACTCAGAAGGGCTTTGGATTGGTCAAAATGTGCTTTTAGGAACTAAAGAAGACATGGACGACATAGTTGCAGCCTTCGAAAAGGTTAAAGAAAACATAGTCGAACTACAAAAATAAGCTATAAGGAGTCAGTTTCCAACTAATACTGTCGACTTTGCTATATCAAAAACTTAAAAACGCTTAAGATAAACAAAAGTAAAATGAACGACTTTGAAAATGAGATAAAAGATAACTTAGACTTTAAAGACGTGAAAAGCAAGCGACCTTCAAAATATGCTGGACTAGACTCCGAAGGAATAAGCTTAGGTTTAGCAGAATCTGATTTTGAGATGCCAAGAGAAGTAAAAGAAACAATCATAGATGCTGTGAACAACGGAAGGTATCACTATGAGTTTGAAGGAGTACCAGAATTCTTAGAAGCAGCAAAAGAAAAATTACATAGGTTTAACCACATTGACGTTGAAGAAAAAGAAATCTTACCCATAGCTGGTGGAATGAATGGAATATGGTTAACGTATAGAGTTCTGTTAAAACCAGGGGATCGAGTATTGGTGGTAACACCAAACTATCCTCCAATAATTGAGCATCCAAAAGAAGTATCCCAAGCTGAAACTATAGAAGTTAAAACAAAAAACGATTTTCATTTAGATATTGAAAGTATTGAGAAAGCAATTTCAGATAAAGTAAGAATGATTTCTATTTGTAATCCAAATAACCCATCAGGAGCAGTCTATACCAAAGAAGAATTAGAACAATTGGCAGATATTGCCCAAAAACATAACCTTCTTGTGTTTTCAGATGAACTTTATGAAAATTTAACTTATGATGAGAGAACGCATGTAAGCATAGCTTCTTTGGAGGGTATGCAAAACAGAACAATCACTGTTTTTGCATTTACGAAGACTTATGGAATGTCTGGATTAAGAATAGGATACTTAGTTGCTAACAAAGAAATAGTAGAAAAAATGAAAATAGAAAATTCTCGAGTCCTCATACATCCAGGAACAATAGAACAGCTAGCTGCTGCAACTGCTCTTAAGAAGTGTAACTACTACGTGGAAGCTCTTAAAAGCCATCTGGAGAGAGTTAGAAACCACTTTATAAACGAACTGAATCAAATTTCGGGAGTAAAAGCAATACTACCAGAAGGCACATTCTTTGCTTTCCCAGACTTAAGTTTCTTTTTTACAGACGACCGAAAAGCTGCAGAATATTTAGAGAAAGAAGCAAAAGTAAGAGTTCACAGCGGAAGTGGGTTTGGTAAGGGAGGAGAAGGTCATGTACGTATGAACTTCTGCACTACTATGAGGGTTATTGATGAAGCAGTACGAAGAATTCATCGAACACTTACACTCATAGAACCAAGGCGACTTGGTTAATGCTCTTTGTGAAACTAACTAAAAGACTCATCTAAGCTGCAAACTGAAGTTTCTGCTCGTTAACTCGATTTTATTAGAATTCCAATCGTGGTTTCCCTTTATCAAAATTCCTTAGTTAAAATTGTCATTGTTAAGAGTATGAAAGCTTTTAAAGAACAATAAAAACACAGCCGTGCATTTCTTAAGAGAATCCATGAGTTTTCGCCACTTAAAAAAAGTTTAAATTGTAGTATTTTAAGAATAGTTTAAACTTTGTTCAAGTTTAAGAAAGAACAAAAGATTTTTGAAATTGGAGGAGTTAAAGTAGGAGGACAGCCTGGAGAACTACCTACAGTTTTAATAGGAAGTATTTTCCATGAAGGACATAAAATAGTTTTGGATAGAAAACGAGGAGTATTTGATAAAAGTAAGGCTGAAAACTTAATTAAAGTTCAGGAGGAGCTTTCTGAAAAAACAGGAATCCCATGTATGGTAGATATTGTAGGAGAGTACCCAGAAGCACTTAAAAGGTATATTGAGTTTGTATCAGGAGTTTCAAACTTACCTTTCCTGGTGAATGGTCAAGAAAAATCCGTTAGAATTGCTGCTGCGAAATACGTAGTCGAATCTGGATTAGAAAATAGAGCGATCTACAACTCTATAAACTACACACTAACAAATGATGAAGTAGAAGCTATAAAAGAACTTAAACTAAAAGCTGCTATTGTTCAGGCTTTTAATCCAAGAAATCCATATCCTCAAGGTATGGTTTCTAAGCTGAATGAGCTACTTAGAGAAGCTTTAAGAGCGGGAATAGAAAAACCGTTGGTACTAACACCTGTTTTGGATGTACCAAGCATAGGCCTTGGAGTCCAAGGAGTATACTTAGCAAAAGAAGAGTTTGGACTTCCGACAGGAATTGCTCCACTTGGAGTAATTGGAAAATGGAGTAAAGCAGAAGAATTTGGAGAACAAACTAAGAAAATGTATCGTGCCAGTGCGATTACTTTGTCGCAATGTATGGGAGCCAACTTCATAATTTATGGTTCTTTATCTAAGGCAAAAGAAATTTTTCCAGTATGTGCAATTGTTGACGCAATTATTGCGTACAACGCTAGAAATTTTGGAATAAAGCCAGTAACTAAAAGCCACCCCTTGTACAAAGTTTTCTAAAGTTGTCCTGAAGTAAACACGAGTCGGCGTTAAAGCTTAAATACTTTTATTGTAAAATCTCACAAGAACCAAAGATGGGTGAGAAAAAGAATACTGAATACAAATTTTCATTTGGAGTATGGAACATAAGCGAAGGTTCAGATCCATTTGGACCTCCAGTTAGAGAGCCATATAGCTTTGAGGAAAAGATTGGACTTTATAAGAAGCTTGGATTTGATGGAGTTCAATTTCACGATGATGACGTTGTACCTGGAATAAATGAACTATCTCGTGATCAAATCATAAGCAGAGCGAGGCAAGTGAGAAAACTTTTAGACAGTCGTGGCTTAATAGCGGAATTTGTTGCTCCGAGATTGTGGGAAGATCCGAAAACAATAGATGGAGCGTTTACATCAAACAGGTCAGAAGAAAGAGAATATGCAATTAAAAGAGCTCTAACTACTATAGACATCGCAAAAGAGCTTGGAACAAATAAAATAGTACTTTGGTTAGCACGTGAAGGAACTTATATTCGAGAATCAAAAGACCCGAAAATTGCTTTTGATAGAATAACGTATGCCATCAACAAAATGTTAGAATACGATAAAGAAATTAAGATTCTCGTAGAACCAAAACCAAATGAACCGATGGATCAAGCCTACATTCCAACAGTAGGGCATGCTATAGCGTTAGCGTACAAAACTATTGATCCATCTAGAGTAGGCGTATTAGTCGAAAGCGCACATTGTATCTTAGCAGGGCTCGATCCTTCCGACGAAATGGCCTACGCTTTATGGCACAATAAGCTATGGAGTGTTCATCTAAATGATCAAAATGGATTGAAGTTTGACGAAGACAGAGCCTTTGGCTCTGTTGACTTAAGGAGAGCCTTCAACCAAGTTAGAGTTCTGGAAGAAGGGGGCTACGGTAGAAATGGGGAATTTGTTGGACTTGATGTTAAAGCGCTGAGAACACAACCTAGAGAAATTTCAACTAAGCACATATCTAACAGTCGAGAACTCTTTCTGTACTTAGTGGAGAAGGTTCGTACTTTAGACAAGAAAAAGGAAAAAGAATTCATTGAAGCTAGAGACTACGAAGGACTTGACAACTTCATACTAAAGCATTTAATGAGTATTAACTAAAGTAAAAACTCATTAAAAAGAATAAGTTAGCTAGCATCTTTATGCATTCGTCTTAAACGTTTATAAAAGGCTTTTGTCAAAAACAAGTTTTAATAAAAATGCTGAGTATTGGAAAGAGATTAAGATTAAGCCGTTTAACTGAGAAAGATGGAAGAACATTAGTTGTAGCAATGGATCACAGCATAGTTGGAATAACTGAAGGTATAGAAAATGTTTTAGATGTTGTAGAAAAAGTTATAGAAGGTGGTGCTGACGCAGTTCTAGTTAACCTTGGTGTTGCTAGAAAAATTATCGAAAAATTTGGGGGGCGCATTGCTATTGTTCTTACTATACCTTTTGACCCGAAGTATGTAGAATTAGCTACAAAAATGGGCGTAGACGCTGTAAAAACGACGTACTTCGGCTCTGTCCCACTTTCAGAAGAAAAGTACAATAAATTTAGTGCTATAGGACAGGCATGCGAAGAATGGGAAATTCCTTGGATGGCTGAAGTTGTTCCAGTAGATAGCCAAGGTAAGACAATATTTGAAATTGAAACGATAAAAAAAGCCGCGAGGATAGGGTCTGAACTTGGAGGTGATATAGTAAAAACAGCTTATGCAGGAACACCAAAGGACTATAGAAAAGTTGTTGAAACAAGTCTAGCGCCAATAGTTGTAATGGGTGGACCAAAAATGGAAAACATTAAAGACGTATTACAAATGACTAAAGATAGCATAGATGCAGGAGCTATAGGAGGAGCGATTGGAAGAAATATTTGGCAACATAAGGATCCCACTAAAATGACTAGAGTCATAGCAAGCATAATACATGAGAATGCTACAGTGGAAGAGGCACTAGAAACACTAAGCAAGAGCTAAACGTCTTTCTTTACAGGGCCAAGAGTTTTTCTCATGATTAACTCAGAGTGACCTTTGATTATCGCATCAGGTATTTCTCCTATTTTCTTATAACCCAACGAGTAATAAAACTTTTGTGCGCGCTTGTTAAATGAAGAAACGAGCAAAAATGAATTTTTTGAACGTTTAAAGATCACTTTTTCTGCTAGTTTCATCAACGCCTTTCCAATCCCAACCCCTCTGAAATTCTTATGAACGCCAAGTAACTTAATGTAGCCACCGAGTGGGAACGCACCCTTTGGATAAAACACTATAAACCCAACAACTTCCTTATTTATTTTTGCTACTATAGCTTCTCCATTTTTTACACCATCCAACAAGCTTGCTCTTGCTTCCTTCTTTGAGAACTTTAAAGTTTTCCAAGGTTCTGAAGCTAAAATTATTGCAGTACATCTTGCTATGTCTTCCTTTTTCATTTTTCGGTAAACCACTTTCATGATATAAAAATATCTTAAGAAATATAAAAGTCTTCTTCAATGATATGATACGAACAAAAAGAAAATAGAAACAAAGCTAGCGCTAGACGAACTAAAAACTTAAAAGCATTTTTACCTCATGAAGTGCAGAATGCTTACACTACCTTTCGACTCTATGATGAATATTTTAATTTTAATAGTCATAGTTTCAATGTTTGTTAGATTAGTTCGATTACCATATACGATTGCTTTAGTTTTCGCAGGATTAATTTTATCACGTTTTTCTTCTTTTCCATTACCTCAAATTTCTCCTGAAGCTTTCTTAACTGTACTTCTGCCGCCTTTAGTTTTTTCATCAGCAGCTCACCTTGATTCTGCATACGTAAAGAAGGAAGCAAATGTAATTATTAGCTTTGCTTTTTTAGGAACTTTACTTTCTGCTTTTTTAATAGGACTTTTTTCCTATTTTTTCTTTAAGTTTAACTTTCTTGAATCTCTACTTTTAGGAGCAGTAATTTCTCCAACAGATGCTGTTGCAACTACGAGCGTCTTCAAAGAGCTTGGGGTTTCAGAAACCCTTACAACAATCATAGAGGGAGAGGCTCTCTTCAACGATGGAGTAGCAGTAGTGTTGTACTCCTCAATAATTTCAGCTTTTATGTCTGGCACAATAAACTTATCTGAAATAGCTATAGAAATACTATTATCTATTTTAGTAGGTACTCTTATAGGTTTATTGTTTGGTTACTTAACAAATAAGATTTTTCTTCTTACAAAAGATAAGTTTGTTCAAGTGATTTTGACTGTCGTTGCTACCTATGGTTGTTATCAAGTAGCAACTCAGTTTGGTGGAAGTGGAATTGTTAGCGTTGCTATTACTGGTTTAACGGTAGGGAATTTCATTCATAAAACTCAGACAAAGGAGATTGCCGAAGTTTTTGATTTAGTATGGGATTTTACTTCGTTTATAGTAACAAGCGCTTCGTTTGTTTTAATAGGAATATACCTTGATCTTTCTATGCTTTTTGGGTATATTTGGCTTGTTTCATTATCAGTGTTAATAACTTTAGCAGTTAGAGCAGTTGTAGTATACAGCCTTTCTGATATCTTAAATTTTAATAAGAGGAAAATTACAAAGTCTTGGCAAAACATCATAATATGGTCTGGCCTTAGGGGCGTCATATCCATAATGCTTGTACTTGGTTTACCCATACTTCCAATTCCTCATGCAAAAGAAATAACTGCAATAGTTTTTGGAGCTGTATTTTTCTCAGTATTACTTCAAGGCATTTCAATAAAAACTTTTGTTCGAAAGTTTTATGCTTAGATACAAAGCTTCACTTTGAATCTTACTTTAGTTACTAGAACGAAGAACTAAGATGACAAGTAATCAATTAGGGGCTTTATTGATTCTATTGATTTTATTCTCTCCTTAAGGTATACTTCTCCTTCTTCAGTTACTCTGTAAACCTTTCTTGCAGGTCCACTTTGAGGAGTTTCCCACTGATAAGTAACTAACCCTTTAGCTTCAAGTCTTTTCAACAAACCATAGATAAAACCTTCAGGTACTTCTCTGTTTAGTAGTTTAGAAAGTTCCTCTTCTATTTGATAACCGTGCATTTGATTTTTACTCAGCATTTTCAAAACAATAAGTGGTAATAAGCCTCCTACAGGCATCATCCAAGCGTGCACTGGACCCTCATGAAAGTGATGGTGACGAAAAGGCATGCTAAGAACTTCACATTTGCACTTATAAAGGTTATTAGGGTATCAAAGTAACCTTTATATACTGGTTATGGGTATCAATGATACTGAGGTGAGAAAGATGAGGTGGTATAAGTGGTGGCACCACTACTATGCTCCAGGACCCTACGTACCTACACCTGAGGAAGAACTAGAGCACCTGAAGTACGCAAAAGCAGAATTAGAACTCAGACTCAAGTACGTCAACGATAGGATAGCAGAGATAGAAAAAATATTAGCAGAAAAGAAACCGTAAGACGAACGTCTAAAAAAAGTTTTTTATTTTTATACTTTATTTTTTAAATGTATGTGTTATTTTAAAGTACTCATTACCTTAGGGTTAAGGTAAAAAGAAATTACTTTGTGCCACCCATTATGAACTTGATTACGACTCTATTTCCTGAAAAGTATTCTGTATTCAGCCTTATTATGGGTTCTCGAAGAACGTCTAAAGGTAGCCTATATACGTGTGGACGAACGTTTTGGAGAAGATGGGGGTCTATATCGAATACCAAAAAGCATTCAATTCGTTCAGGCACAGATTGATGCCACAAGTAATAATATAGCTCGGAATTTGGTGTAGTTGGGCTTAGGTCAGTAAAATACCAGCCTGCACCGTAGGAAGCATCTACTACTCTCAAGAAATAGGAAGGCCTAAACTCCTTTGATCTCATAATTTCATCGTATTCACTTTTTGAAGTATAGTAGTATACAATCATTATTTTTCCCCTTCCTAGAAAGGTAAAGAAGATAAGCACAAGTATACTTTTAACCGCAATGTTTCTTTAATCTTTTCTGAGACAAAAAAAATTAGAGCTTCTTTTTGTTTATAAGCGTTCATCTTTACGACCTCACGCTCAAGGTTAAGTGGGCAATCAACAGAATTCATAAAAAGACTCACAATGGAAAATAAAAACGTTTTGGTGTCAAGCTATAATTTATCCGTTATAGCGAAGAGTTTTAGAACCTTCTTAAGGTTAAGTTTAACGAACTTAAACTCACAGGCTCCAGTTGTTGTGAACTATTCTTTCCTTTCAGATAGGCTTTAACTTGATGCAGTGTTTCAATTTTTTGTCTTTTTGTTTAGTTTACTTATAAGCGCTAACGTTTTACAATCTTATCTCTATTTTAAGTTTACCCCATCCTGAAACTGTTCCAGAAGGCGCTAACTTTATAAAGGAAAAATAGTAAAGGTTATGAGAGTGAAACATGGGCGGAAAAAAGAAACCCACAATAAGCCAGGCTGAAAAGGCTCTTAGGAGAGCACAAATGCAGGAAGCTGGAGAACGAGCTAAAAAAAGAAAAGAAACCGAGAATAGAGAAAAGGCTAGATGGTCTGTAACTCAGATCGACCTTGAAAAGGTAAAAGAGAAAATCTCTAGCTTAAATGTTGTAACTCCCTTTGAACTAGCATCGCAACTTTCTATTAACATAGGCGAAGCAAAAAGAATCTTAAACGAATTAAGTAGCAGAAGAGAGTTAATTCGATTAGGTGCTTTCAACGGACACCCAGTTTATGTATTCCCTAAGCAGGAAAAGACAGCATCTTAGCCTTTGTAGTATCTTCTGCTTTCCAACATCAACATAAAAATTTTCCCAAGGACACATGATATATTTTCAAAGCGATAGTAAACAAATGATAAGCGAAAAATAGTTTTGAGAGAAAATATCGAAGTCACTGTTTCTGAATTCTAGCAAACCCAGAATTTGGTATCTTCTTGAGCAGTTGCATGTCTCCTTCGTCTATCATCCCCAGCTGAACAAGTGAAGAACAGCTTCTGGATTCTAAGAAAAGAAAAATGCTACGACTTCTTGGGTCGTATAGAAGACTGCCCTCTTTTGCATGCTGAACCAACTTGTCAAACCCTGCCGAAAAGTTCACGAAGATTTGAACTGTGCCTTTTTTGTTGATAAATGGGCCTTCAAGAGGTAAAGCATTGTACAACTTAGTAAAAGTCCTTGGAGAAAAATATCTTTGGACTTTTGCGCTTAATTGAAGTGTACTTGAAAAGATTAAGGTCACCTTGTACTCATTTTCTTCTTTAGTCAATTGTTTTCTCAGCAGAACTACTTTAGATTCAAAGAAATAAATTTAATGGTTAGAACGCTTCATTCTTATGAAAGCCCTTCTGTCATTTTACGCAGTTTCTATGGTGCTCATAGTAAAAAATTCATAAAATTGGAGGAATTAGAACAAAGAACTTCAATTTTCAGCTTTTCCCAAACTTAAGATCTTTCCCTGCTTCATTGAAGCGTTGGCTAGTCGTTTGTCGCTCTTCCTATTAAAGTCATGAGATTCTTGCTCCTAAGGTGTTTGGCAAGCCTCAAAATTCAATTTGAAAAGAGTAAATACTAAACAATTTTTATAATTAATAATTAAAAGCTCGCTTTCCTATTATTTCACATTCAAAGATGATAAAGAATGAGCAAAGTAGTAGTAAAGTAAGCCTAGCTAGGCTTATTTTTAACCTTATTCTATTCCTCCTTGGGCTTTACTTGGTTTACTTTGGTTACTTGAACTTCAACGAGGGTAAGTTGTTACTTGCTATAGGGGGAATTTCAGGTGGTCTTGCACTATCCATTTCCGCAATAAGTAAATCTTTCTTGTTTAACTTGTTTTCTATACTCCTTGGACTAGGATTTACTTACGTCGGTTACAATGCTTATCTAATAGAGAATTGGCCCATTGCATTTCTTGGCTTAGTTGGTGGAGCCGTAGTTATTTTAGTCTCATTTATGTTCATAATACTAAAAGTAGTAATTGCTATTAACTCTTAAAGCTAACCTTCTAGTTACATCAAACATTTAAATTCTTAAGAAGGTAAAGATGCTCTCACTGTCTTGGAATGAGTCTTATAGTAAAAAATGGGCTTATCTTCTACGAAGGAAACTTTGTAGAGGGGTCCATAAGGATAGAAAACAAAGAAATAGTTGACGTTGGTAAGGGCCCAAGTCTGGAAGAGGAAGCAGAAGAAGTTGTTGACGCAAAAGGTTGCTTAGTTCTTCCCGGGTTAATCGATTTAAGAGCTACATTTCCTTTTCCTTCAAGGCAAAGAGTAGACCTTAGATCTCTTACTAGAAGGAAAGCTATGGGTGGGTTTACAACAATCATAATAGATCCGCAACCAACTTCCTCAAGCGGCTTTGATTGGGTTTCTTTCCTTTCTGAAATATCCAGCATAGATGGGCCTCTGCTTTCAAACATAGCCTTTCTTACTCATTTGTTTTTTAAAAGAAGCGATCGTTTGAGAAACTTTTCAATTGGTGATTCGCTCACCCTTTCTTTATGGAGCTATTGCAAGTTAAGCTTCTCTGATAAGGAGTTAGCTAAAGGTGGTGAAAAACCTCTGCTTTTTTATTTCCCAAGTTTAAATTGCAATCAAGAAAAAAGATTAAACTTACCTATAGATCAAGATTCTATAATTAGTCAAAAATCACTATTGCGTGAATTTGTAAGTAAAAACAGAAGCGTTATATTGCTAAACATAATCGCTCCCAAGCTTTTAGAAGAATTTTCAAGCGTAAGCAAGCAAAGAAAGATCTTAGTTGCTTCTCCTTTATCATGGCTTGTCTTTAGTAATGTTTTTGCTGAAAAAATTTTGAAGTCAAATTCTAAGGCAAAGTTTGAGTTTAACTTAAGTGGTAGCGATGACTTAAGAACAATGATTCAGAACTTGTTAGACAGAAGGATAGATTTAGCTTACCCTGGTGAAATTGGTTATGTCCTAGACGAAGAAATCTATGAGATTGATACTTCACCCCTTTTCTTGCCTGCTTACTTTGCAATAGTAAAGAAGTATTCTACCGATCTCTCTTTAATTCCATTAAACACCAAAAAAATCGCAAATGAATTTAAGCTTTTTGATAGGTCTGAAATACAATCTGGTTACAAAGCTGACTTAGTGCTATTTGACTACAAACGGCCAACATCAAAAACATTTGTTGAAAGACTGGGCTTAGAGTACTCTCAACGTCTTCAAGAGAGCCTATATGGAGAAGTGGTGATGACAATCAACAATGGTAAAATATCATATGAATCCGAAAGTGATTACTCTTCCTATAGTTCTGGAGTGATAATTAAAAGTGAGTATAGTGTTCGTAGTCGATAGTATGCTTGGAAACGTATCAAAATGGCTAAGAATTCTTGGTTATGAAACATTATTTCTTAAGATACCTTCTGATGAGGCTTTACTTAGATTATCACAGGAAAACAATAGAATTCTGCTAACTTCAGACGAAGAGTTATTTAAAAAGGCTAAATCTAGAGGTGTTGCTACAATTTTCATTAATCCTAATTTAAGCCTAAAAGAGAAGTTAGTCAAAGTCTTTAAAGAAAGTAACCTTCAGCCCCAGCTTAATAGCACAAGATGCACAGTTTGTGGTGGTGAGTTAAATAAAATAGAAATTGATGACCTTAAAGAGTTTCTTTTTACTTCCGACTTTTGGGTATGTAAAAGGTGTGGAAAGCTATACTGGAAAGGTTCTCATTGGAAAAACATAATGAAGATGTACGAAGAACTTTGCAAAGAGTTAAACACTTAATTGTTTTTGTTTTTCAATTCTAAATTATTTTTATGTGAGCTACTCATGACTAAAGTTGGGAGCTTCCAGCGTTTAGAGTAGGCTTTACGCCTGCCTCCTCATCTGCTGGTTCGAGGGGCTTACAGCTCCTCCATCTCATCCCCTCGTTAAGGCATTGGCTATGTTGATAGATACGCTTAGGTCTCTGTTGTATTCCATCTCACCATGAAGGGGCGAGGCAACCAATGAACAACTGAGCAATGAACTATCGCTAGGAGCGAGAAATCTCTCACTTCAGTCGTGGAAAGCGTCAAGTCGAGGGGCATCG
>JBAMLO010000007.1:0-11764 GCA_039793485.1 Nitrososphaera sp.
CTACTTCAAAAGTTTACAGTTCCAACTTTTGTTTGCGTTGGAAACCATGACGTTTATAGTTCAATATTAAGAAAAAGAGAAGGACAAACTTATGAAAAATACATTGGCGACCTAAACTATACATTTAGATTTGGAAAGTACCACTTTATAGTTATCAATGATGTCTTTAGCGACTATAATAAGGATGGAGTGTACGAAGACGGAGAAATTAGTAAGGAGCAGATTGAATGGATTGAAAATTACCTTAGACTCTACAATAGTAGCGGTGCAAAATTTTTAATGATGATGCATGTTCCAGTGTTTAAACCTCCTGAGTTTGGAAGCCAAGTACTCGAGCCAACAAGGTCAATTTTACTTAAGCTTATAAGAGATTACAAAGTACTAGGAGTTTTTGCTGGGCATCATCATAGAGACTATGTAGTAACATATGAAGGATGTAAGTTCATAAACACAGTTACTGTTTCAGCAGAACTTGGGAGCGGAGCAAAATACCGTGGCTATAGAATAGTCTAAGTGAAAGAAGGAAAGATTTACTCATATAACTATGACAATTCAACAGACCAAGATACGTCGAACTCAATGCCAGTTGGAAAACTACATTACTTCTTTTCGCCTAGCAACGATGGAACCTCAGAAAACGTTACTTTAAAAATTGTTAGTGAACTTTCTGAAACCATAAAAAATTCAAAGGTAAGTTTCATTTTAAAGAAACCTTTCAAAGCATATGAAATAAAAATGACAGCACCTAACGAAGTAAATCCAAAAATCATCCAGAGTTTTGAGTCGGATGACCATTCTAAAATAATTGTTGAAGTTGCTTTAAACATTCCGAAAAATCAAACAACGATTGTTTCAGTAGCAATAAGTTCAAAGTTGTAGGCAACTAAAGCTAACTCTCTTGGAAGGTCACCTAAAAGCAGAATCGTAAGAATAAAACTGATACTTAAGGCAAACCTCCCTCTAAAAAAATGTTTCATTCTATTCTTCCCTTGTACTTGAATTGCTCTAAGTATCTTCTCCTTATTTCTTTAATTGTAGTTATGTCGTAAGCATTTTTGTCTTCTCTTATCCTAGTTATCCTCGCAAACCTTAAGGCATACCCGCTACTGTAAGTAGGACTTCTCTGAATTTCGCTATACGCCACTTCTACAACTATTTCTGGTCTTACAAATACTGTATGCTCAGTTTCTCTAATTTTTAATTCCTGTAGCCTTTTTGTCATTTGCTTAAATTCTTCATCCGTTAAGCCTTTGAATGTCTTCCCCACGATTTCAAACTGGTTCTTTTCTTCATCTAAGGCAGCCAAATAGTAGTCGCTTAGCCACCCTGTTCTTCTTCCATAGCCCCAATCGGCACCAACTATAACGAGGTCTAATGTATCAGCTGACTTTATCTTAAACCACTTCTTTTCCCTTGATCCAGGTATGTAGTTACTTCGTAAAGCTTTTGCCATTACACCTTCATGCCCTTCCTTTATTGCTTTCTCAAAAAAGTTCTTTACTTCATCAACGTTGGTTGCTATAATCCTTGGAGCAGTGGAGATACTTCCAACAATGTCGTAAAGTTTGTTTGTTCTGCTTTCATAAGACTCATCAACAAGAACCTTTCCATTAAGGTAAAGAAGGTCGAAGACATACAGCTTGAGTTTTATTTCTTTTATCTTCTTCTGAACTTCTCTTATTCTTCCAAACCTTCTCATAAGCTCTTGGAATGGAAGGGGTTTTCCTTCGCTTCCAATTGCAATAACTTCACCGTCTAAGACAGCTTCTTCAGCCCTTAGTTCTTTTCTAACTTCTTCAACTACGTCTGGCAAGCTTTCGGTCACATCCGAAAGTCTTCTGCTGTATACCCTAATTTTGTTTCCTTTCTTATGAACTTGGACTCTTGCTCCATCGAACTTTACTTCGACTGCAGTCTTGCCACCATGTTCTCTCAATGGCTCTTCAAAGTCGTAAGTCATCTCTGCAAGCATTGGTTTCATAGGCCTAAAGAGCTCTAGGTTAACTTCCCTTATTGCCTTTATGCCGCCAGTTAAAGCTACTTTCGCAGTTTCTCCTATATCGCCTAGAAACATATAGGCGCGCCTAACATCTTCTTCACTAGAGTTAATCGCATAAGCTATCGCTTGCAGTAACAGACCCTCTCCAACGCCATGTTGCATTTCTCCAAAGATGTTCTTTATAATGTACTTCCTTTCTAGTTCACTTGCATTACTTAACAGTGACTTAAGTATAGATTCCTTTTTTGTTCTTGAGTTTTTGCCACTTGCACTTGCTATTTCTTCGAATGCCTTCTTGACGTCTAGTATGGAAAGGTTTCTTTGGAACAAAGTTCCTTGCTTTGCAGCGTTTAATGCCTTGCTTAGCGTTACGTAACCAATTTCTAGTGGCTTTTGCTCCAAGTCTGAGAAAACTTTCCCAGTAATAAGTAAGGTTGAAGGTGCTATTTCTTCAGGTTGTAACTTGCTTAAAAATTCCGCGATTATCTTAATTTTTTCGTTTCTTTTTCTAGTCTTACTCACCTTATCGCAAACTTTGGCAAGTTCAAGGAACTCCATCTTCAAGTATCCTCCCTGAGCCCTTTCACCAGTAAAAAATACTAGGATTATTGTCTATTTAAAATCTATCTGTCTTGAAACTGCTGACAACGGCAACTTGAGATACTCTAGTCTTGAACCAAAGAGCAAAAAGAAGACTTTTTGGCATTGGAAGTTGGGCTTAGTGCTCTTTCTAATGGCTTAAGGCATACAGCATCTCTCAGTAGAATGTACGATGTCTTCCTAACTAAGGTCAGGAGCCTCCAGCTTTTTGGCTAGGTTTCATAGGCCACCCCTGACTGTTTTGCTGGAATGAATTATTATAGAAATTAAAGGGCTCTTTTTTAGCCTACGCTCTCCTTAGCGAATAGAAGTTATTCTTGCTTAATTGGTATTTCTATTGGTTTCTTAGCGAGCATACTAAGGTTTATTATTTCTATACCGATTATGTCTCCATCTTTGTTTCTCTTAATCAGTATGAAGTCATCAACTTCTTCACATACGTATTCTTTACATGGTTCATCAAACCATATATCCATCGAATCGGTCTCTTTAAAATAGTATATTCTCAGCTTCTTTATACCTTTCTCCATACAACTTCTCCTCGTTTTATTTTGTCAGTTAAGTACACTGTTATTATGAACCCATGCTTATTTAAATGTTTCGTTACTACACAGATTAACTTATCGTCTACTCTCCTGTAGTACAAATGAACACTTGCATCATACCTACTTTTTCTAACTTCATCTGGATCTACAAGAGTTAATTTTACATCTTCTTCCATGTCTGTTACTGAAGGATGCTTTTTAGTAGTGATCATTGCCCAGTAAGATTTCGTAATTCTGATTTTTCTTCCAAGCTTTGAATTAACTTCAAACAGGAGCATAAATTAATAAACCTTTAATTTACTTTCATTTTTAATGCAGTATTTTTTAAACACAAGTTCATGTGATAAGTTTTGTTATTTATTGTTTTCTTGGGCTTAAAGTAAAGCTACAGTAGACATCACCTTTTGCTATGCATTCTTTTTCCATTGCAACAACTTCAGTATTAAACAATTTGCTGAAGAATCCTGAAAGAATTCCTCTAAAAAGCTGACTTTCTGGTTGTTTGCTTTCACTAAACAAGGAGCACTCAAATGAGTTGTAAATCTTTACTTCAGCTTCCTTTCTTTCTTCGTCAACGTTTTCAAAGCTAACAATTCCCCATCCTAAGGAAAATGAATATATTTCAAATAGTGCTAGTTTTTCTTTAATACTTCTAGCGTCGTAGTATTTTTCGTAGTACTCAACTAAGTTTTCTCCAATTTCTTTTCCCTGAAGCCAGAGAATTGTCTTGGCTGCACTTATTTCAAGCGTGTTCCTTAAGCCTAAGATTAAGTCTTTAAGAACAACTTCTGTAAAAACTACAGCTCTTCTCTCGTGAACTTTTAAAGGAAAATGATAAAGGTCGGCGTCAAGCTTATGAGGAAGATGGTCAAAAACTTTTACCTCCTTTACTACGTCGAGCAATCTTATTTGTTCTTCCAATACTTTCTTTAAGTCTCCTGACTTAATCTTAGAAGTTCCAACGTCCAAGAAGAGCGAAACTTCTATGTAATCTTCTGAAGTAACAGCGTCGCTGTGAATTCCTATGATGTTTACGTTTAGTTTTGCTAAAGGTACTAGTACAGACATTAAAGCTCCGGGTTTATTCTTTAGTTCAAGCGAAGCAAAAAGAATCGTTTCATTGAGGTCTCTTACTACTCTCGATAGGTCTAAAGGCCTTATATTTTCCATTTGCTTTTTAACACTTAGGCAAGAAATTTAAGCTTTTTTATAAAGAAATATAAAGATACCTGAGTAACTAAAGTAAAGTAACAGTATGCTATAAAAAATAAAGTACAGGACTTAAGGGCAACATTTCTTCCAGAAACAAGCTAAGGCCAAAACGGACCACTAATTTCTTGAACGCTAGATATGTATGGATTATTAGTGCCGGTGAACATTCTGTAGTACATTAGCGGGACGTTCACACCTGTACTACTTTTATATTGATAGGCCCCATTCCACGTATCGTCATCATAGTAGGATAATTGACTAGACACGCTACCACCTTCGTATACCATGCCTGCTGCTTTTATGTAAAATATTGATCCTTTGTTTACAACCACGTTTTGAAACGGGTAAACTGAGTCATACTCCATAACTCTTCTTGCATAATCCGCAGTTGTCCATATCCATCCTTGATCCTTACCACTACTAAGTGCAGAATAGGTTTCGCTAGATATAAATATTGAATGACCAAAATATTCATTGTACATACATAACCAGTAACCGTAAGTAGCATCATTCTTTACCCAGTATCTGTCTCTATGTTGCACATTTGATGATGCGAAACTGCCATTTACTATTTTGTTATATTTTGTTGAGTATACTGATCCCCATTTGACTCTATTACTAGGTAAAACAGCTTGGTCAGTACTGTTACCATTTATCATCCCAATAAAAGAAGAGTAATTTAAAGAAGTACTTTTGAGCCATTTTCCTGTAAAAGATAATGTGAAGTAGCTTACGTTATAAGCTACCGAAATGATTTCTGTATGAAGCAACTCATCGTATATAATTCTATGAGCTAAGCTTCCAGATGGGCCGTTTATAGTTTCATAAACAGCAGTAGAATTTCTAAATGCATACATACGAATGGGACCTGGTGGCGGAACAACCCAATTGTCCCAAGGCAACTTTCTTGGAAACCAATAACCCCCACTCGACATACCTAAGATGTTATATCCAAAGAAAGCATACTCAGTATGATGTCCGTTTTTATCAATTAAGCTTATACTGTAGTCAACTTCATAACTTCCTTTGATTGCCATTAATCTTAAAGTATAAATTCCATTCGAAATATCCCAATAATTTGGGCTATAAGTAATATTTATTTTTGGACTTGGTGGATAAACATCTCCATCCGAAAGCCAAACAATTTTTACCTTTTGAACAATTACACCTGGAGGGTAGTTAACCATGAATACAATTTTTGAACCTTCAAGAAGTCTTTTTCTCCACTCTGCATAGTTGAAAGTTGGGAGAGCGTAGTCTTTTGTCCAAAGTTCTACTTGGTATGGTGCTTCTATAAAGTTGTTGCTACCCAGCCCGTTCGTTGTAGTATAAACTCTTATTTGTTTCACCGGAGGAATCGGTATAGGCGGGCTATAAGGTGAGATACTACTTAACTTCCAACCAAACCAGTACAGTGTCCCATTCGGAAGAAGTTCAAATAAGTAAGTTTCATATTTCTTGTTAGGATTATTTGGGTAAAATTGTTCGATTGCCTTTTCATTTATTGTGTACTCTACTCCACAGTAGCTATAAGCTTCTACTATTATTCCTCGGTTATCTTCAACTTGAACAAGAGTAAAATTATAATAATAGTTCCAAAAACTATCTCTTTTATTCTTAGCACTTTGAGAATTGTCATAAAAATCCGGGCTAAATGTAACGCTGTAATTTCCGTTTCCAAGATAGCTTAACGTTACGTTCGCTCTCTTCCATGGGAAAACACCAGCAACGACTGTTGGATCAAAGTACCAAACAACAACATTAGACTTCGTTAAGTCGTTAACTGGTCCTTTTTCACTAAAAACTAGCAAGTTAAATGATACAACTTTATTTTTTGAATCGCTTATGATTGGGAGGTGTATTGTAGCATTAAGAAAAACAAGGACTCTTGTTTTCCAGCCGTAGAATTGATACTGAGCTGAGTTTATGTACAGCGAAGCTTCAATTGCTGAAATTGCTTGAGGTGCATACCAGTATAGTTTAGTTAAGTTGTAAACATAAAGTTCTGGTAAACTTACACCCAATATGTTCTTACTAGGTTGTAATCTTACTTTGTCAAAGCTTGTGCTTATGTTTAAACCCTTTGAAGAATAAGTTCTTTGAGCAGCCTGATACCAAAAGGTAAACAACTGAGAAGCGTTTCGTCTGGGAGAATCAATTTCAGCTGTTTGATTGTAGATTTGAGTAGTTGTGGCAAGAATCTTTGTTAACGCGTTGTAGAAATCGGTGCTTATACTTTCAACTATTTCTTTGTAAGGATAGTAAGAAAAAGTTTGAGTTTTAGATAAAGTCATGTAAGCAAGTACAGCAACCATTAAAATTGCTATTGCAAAAAACAAAGAAATTATAATGATTATTTGTCCTCTATGGTTGATATATCTCAAGGTGTAACTCGATCACCTGAAGCTTTTTGTTAGTATAAATAACATCGGCTGAAGAAACAATACTCGTAACAGAAGAACTTCTGCCAATGTTGCTTATTTTTACTTTATTAAGCTGTACCTTTCCAGTTATGTTAAGCACTTTTCCAGGAGAAACGTTGTAGGTGTAGTTGTAGACTGTAAAGTTGTAGAAAAAGTTTGGGGGAACCAAAGAACTAATTATAACATTCATCTGCCCCTCCCAACCACTTCTAAGATTACCATTTGGCTGAAATATAATATCTTCAACAACATTTCCTCTTATTAGGGTTGTTAAGATGTCGTAAGCCAACCTTTCGTTGCTTTCTTTTTGCTTTAAGCTCAGTATACTCACATCTTTTACCATAGCAGAACCTACTGCTACCGCACCAATTACTATTAGAGAAGCTATTGTTGCTTCAATAATTTTTGCTTGCCCTCTATTATTTAGAGAAAGCTTCAATACTCACCGGACCTCCACATTGTTAATTTAAACAAGTAATCGTAGGAACCAATCTTAACCAAATTTTCAATGACTACAGTTTTTATTCCTCCTCCTGGCTTCCCTGTACTGAAGCTCATTACATAAGGTACCCTAAACGCGATTATGTTGTAATAGTTTCCAGTATACTTTGCAGGAACTAAAAGTAAAGCTACATCATCTTCTACTGCATGATCAATCTGATAAACTCTATACTTTTTTGATCCTCTGTTTATTATTTGCCAAGCATTTCCATTAGGAGTTTGATTAGTTATTTGATCTGGGTAAACATAGATTGGTGGAACAAACTCAAGAGTTGAATTAGTTACCTGAAAAGCTCCACTCGGTATTAAATCAGCAGGATAAAGCAAAAACAAATATTTTCCAAGCGTAGAAGCATAAAGTAAGTTTGACCCGTTGTAATATGCATAAGGCATCATACTTCTTATTCCATTGTACCATGCAGTTACTAGTACTGTTAAGGCTGCATGCTTTAACTTTTGATTTTGATTTTGATTTATTATACTTGAAACCCAAGCAGTTGCATTTATTATCACTTCACCATTCCAGTCTGCTAGAGCGGTTATGCTAGACACGTTATAACTATAAACGTCGTTCTGTCCCTGATTCTTTACTATGACTAAAACATAAGTTATTGTTACGTTAGCATTTGCTGCAGGCTTACCGGCATAGTTAGTTACAGTAACTTTGAATGTTGCTGGTATTAGGTCTGGATTTTTTTGAGAACCAATATTAAGATAGCTTAAAGGAACATAGCTAATGTTAAGAGCAGGTGTGATAGTTATGCTGAACTCGTACCTATTTTCTCCTCTTAAGCCTAAGAGTTTTGCTATAGTTTCTGGGTCTATATAAGCTGTGCTTGGCATTGGAAAACTACTACTGTTAGTTATCCTTAAGATTTTGTTTATGTCTAGAGTATAGGGTAGAGTAGCGTTAGCCTTTGCAAGGCCAAAAGCTTGTAGGTTGCTTGCATTTATACTTAAGTCAGCCCCCCAGTCTTGGGGAATACCTGGAGTTGAAATGATCTTATTAAAAGTTGCTACTGCTATGTCTTCAAGCTGGTGCTCTTTAGCTTCTGTTTTTGGTACGTAGAAAAGAGGATAAAGAAATAAGAGCCCAACTGTAACTATGAAAAATAAGATTATAACAGAAAAAAGGTTATCTACAGTAGATTGCATGACATTATTTGTATTAAAAATCTTTATTTAAGCCTTTCGAGTATGAAGTTCTATATGGAGTTGCAATTTTGAAAAAAAGAAAGAATAGTTTGAAATTGCCAACTTAAGGCTTTCTTGTCGAATCTTTTTTGACACTTTCCACACCAAAGCAAGGAGATTCTCGGTTTGTTAGGCTTTCCGTAGCCCTCATCATATCGAGTTTCGGGCTATGTCAAGCAACCTCTGCTATGGGCCGAGCATGGGTTAAAGAGTAACCCTAAGAAATATTTTTTTAATGGTTGCTTATTGTACTGTATTTTTGGTGATACAGAATGGAGAAACAGAAAGTTAAAATACTCGGTGGTTACCGGATAACAATACCTGAAGAAGTTCGCCATCGCTTCTCTCTGAAAGAAGGTGATGAGTTAGAGCTTACTGTAGAGGGAAACAAGCTAATTTATAAGATAAAAGATCTTCCTGAGGATCCAGTTATTACAATGCTTGGTACAACTAGTGGACCAAAGCAGAAACTAAGCGAAGTCGAGGAAGCAGTTGTAGCAGAAGTAGAGGAAAAGTTAGAGAAGAATAGAAAATGAGATTTTTAGACGCAACAATAGTGTACTCTAGGAATCTCAGACCTAATAAATCTCTCTATAATGAAACGACTTAAAATAAGAGAAATATACACTTTAAATAAAGGATTTGATCACGTTCCAGATGTGAAAAGAGTATTTTGACGAGCTAAGATTAGAAGAAGGTTACAAGAAAATTTTTATAACTAAACTAAGTTTAAAACCAGTGAGCACATTATTGACGCTCTCCACAGCTAAAGCCTGGAGATTCTTGCTTCTAAGGTGTTCATCGGTTGGTTGTTCTAGCCCTTTTAGGCTCCCACCTCATTCCATTCCACCTTAGAAGCAAAAACTGTGCCACCAGCCTGTTATCCCCATCTCTCCAAGAAGGGCTCGGAATTATGGTTCCACCATTTCTCGCCATGTTCGGCACTCCTATAGGCGACTCGCTAAGAATACTAAAAGCCTTATTTCAAAATACGACAATTCGTCCTAAAATTAAAGTTCTAGGCTTTCCTGTTGAATTTACTGTAAGCATGAGTTTTTGAAGCCTTGAGTTAGCAGCGCTCTCGTCTAAACTTAATTTCCTTATAAAACGGGTGCTCAGAAAACCTAGAACTTCAGTTCTGGGATGAATGGGCGAAAATTTAAATAGCCATAGATAGAGGTGAACACAATTTAGCTGTTGCAGTGGCAATATCCAAAAACAACCCAGACAAGCCTATGAAGGGACATTTCTGGGGAGGAGAGGAAATCAAACGCATAAGAGGACTATACGCTCACATTAGAAGGAGACTCCAAGAGAAGCATAGAGTTGGGAAAATCAAGAAGCTTAAAGAAAAAGAGAGACGTAAAGTAAACCAGCAACTGCACATAATAGCCAACTAGATAATTGCCTATACTAAGCAGCTTCCAAACCCGATAATAGTGATGGAAAACCTAAACGGAATCCGCCAAAACTTTAAGAAGTCTAAGAAGCTCAACAAAAGGTTCCACATGCTCCCGTTCAGAAAACTTCAGACTATGATAGAACACAAAGCTAACCTTGAGGGGATAGAAGTTAGATATCTTTCAAAGAAAGAGACTGAGGGCACATCTAAAACCTGTCATAGATGCGGGCATGTCGCCCAAGTTAAGGGAAGAATCTACATGTGCCCAAAGTGTGGAATAGAATACGATAGGGATTTAAACGCATGCGTAAACATAGCCCATAGGGTAACGAGCTCTGTGGGATGGAGGAGCTGTGAGCCTCTCGAACCAGCAGATGTGACTGAAGGCGTAAAGCCTCAGGCGAATGCTGGAAGCTCCCGACTTAAGTCGTGGAGTAGCTCACATCTTCCTTATGGATTTAACGTTCCAATACCTGAAACTATTACACCATTTTGCTTACTTGCCCAAACTACTATTTTCTTAGTTCCAGAGTAAATTTTACTTTTGCAATAAACTGTTCCAAGCGAAGGTACTGTAACTGTTCCGCTGAGTTGTATTTGAGTTCCGGTTGTTGCCCAAAGTGGGGCCTTACCATAAACAAAGCTATTCGTATCTGACACAACCAATACCTCGTACATGTTGTTCTCCATTATTATGCTAACAGAGTAGCCCTTATTGTTAACTTCTGTAGGAATCTGTAAAACAATGCCTAAAGACATACTATCATAAGAAGATTCATAACTTAGCGTAGTTATGTCAATAAGATTTCTTGCTATGTAGTTTGCAATGTCGTTAAACCTAACTTTTTCGTACTCACTGGTAACGCTATGTGTAACGATTAAAAAGCTTGCCAGTAGGGAAAACATGAGTAAGAAAAGAGCTGAAGTCAAAATTATGGAAGACACACTTTCAGACATTTTTAATCAGTAAGACGAAATCTCAACTTCAATTAAAGAAAAGTGTACTATAGTACCTGAAACAGGAACACCATTTAGAGTATAATAACGTGGTGAGTTGCTTCCTCTAGTTACAATGAAATTTAAAGTGTTAATCCCATCCAATTGTTTACTACTAAAGGAAATATTCTTACACTTTGCAACAACCTTTAAAGAGCTTCCACTACCATAAGTACTCTCCCTAGTTAGTTTTATGTATGATACTTCTACTACGTTGTATAGCTTGGATCTAACTGACCCATTTACTATATAACTATAGTTAAAAACTCCTGAATATGTAACCATTATCCTACCAAAATCAACAATGACGTAAGCACCACCTTTCTGCGTCTCGTAAACCCACCCCAAAGGTAAACCTTTGCTTGAGTTTAATATTAAGTAATTCGTGTATAAGTCGTTTAAGCTAATACTAGATCCTAAGTCTTGTGAAGTCGGTCTTATAAGTCTAAAGTCTGCTGTTCCGACTAGTCTTCCACCCATGAACTTTATTAAGCTTACCCCGGAAGAGTCGCTATACAAAGTTTGGCCATTTACGGTTATCGTTATCTGCTCACTGTCGGTAGCTAAATATAGCGACCCTGCTCTTATGTAGATTGGAATGTAACCAGAAGAACCTTCAGAATTTGCAACGTTTTCAATCAAGAGAGCTAACTTTTCAAGAGCAGACTTTGCTGATTCATATTCGCTGAGCTCACTTTGATACTCTAGTACGTTAAACGCAAAGTACGTAGTAGCAACAATAACTATTAAGGAAAATGAAATAAGAATAACGACTTCTACAACTGTTTGCCCTTTCTTGTTCACTCTCAATGTAATAAGTTAACTTAGTCAAAAACCCTATATTAATTTAACTGTCTATCAAAGGAGATTGTCAACTTAAGGCTTAAAGGCC
>JBAMLO010000008.1:0-11538 GCA_039793485.1 Nitrososphaera sp.
AAGCAATCTTGTGCTTCCTAAGCTTCTAAAAGTTCATGGTAAAAAAGAAATCTAATTGGTCTCGATTTAAGACTTCTAGTGAAAGACTTATATAAAACATTGATAAGTACGTTAATGGATAATGAGTCAAAGAAATCCAACAATAGTTTTTCCAAAGCCAGGAGAAGTAGTGCTTGAGGATAGAGAAGTGCCAAAGATTAAAGAAAATGAAGTTTTAGTTAGAACAAAGAAAAGTTTGATAAGTATAGGAACTGAGCTAACTATACTTAGTGGGCAATTTCCTCCCAAATCTTACTGGGCTAACTACGGAAGGTATCCCTTTATTCCAGGTTATAGCAACATAGGCGAAGTTGTTGAGATTGGTTTAAATGTTAGCAAGGATTTACTAGGAAAAACTGTAGCTTCTTATTCACCACATGCACTTTACAACGCTGTTCCGCAAGATGCCTTAAGATTTGTTCCTAGTGAGATTTCTCACGAAGACGCTTCATTTTTCACTATTGCAGAAATTGTAATGAATGGCGTTAGGAGAAGTCAGCTAACGTTTGGAGAATCGGTTGTTGTTTACGGCGCTGGTCTCTTGGGTCAACTTACGGCAAGAATTTGTAAGATAGCAGGAGCTAAACCAATAATAGTTGTTGATGTTTCTGATTACAGGCTTAGCTTCTTGCCAAATAATATAGCGAGAATAAATCCCTCTACTCAAGACGTTGTTTCTGAAGTAAGAAGATTAACTAAAGAAAGACTAGCTGATATCGTCTTTGAAGTTACTGGAAATCCTAACATAATTACAGAAGAGCTTAAGTGCCTAAGAAGGTTAGGAAGGTTTGTAGTTTTAAGTAGTCCAAGAGGACCTTCAACAATAGACCTCCACGACTTTTGTAATGCTCCAAGCTTTACGTTTATTGGAGCACACAACAGTTCTCATCCTCCAGTTGAAACTTTAAACAATCCTTGGACTTACAAAAGGCATGCTGAGCTTTTCTTCGATCTTCTCCTTAGCAAAGAACTGGATGTTTCAAAGTTAATAACTCATAGAGTATCTTACAAGGATGCACCAAAGGTTTACGATGAGTTGCTCGAGGACAGGACAAAAGCAATAGGCGTAGTTTTAGATTGGGATAACTAACTATGTAGCTTGGTCGTAAGAAATAAATTTTTATCTTTCTTTTTTCCTCTTTATTTTTATGGACGTAATTGAAGCAATAAGAACTAGAAGAAGCGTTAGGAGTTATAAAAGAGAAGGTGTAAGCGATGAAGACTTGAACAAGATACTAGAAGCTGCTACTTGGGCTCCATCAGCTGGAAACTTAAATCCTTGGGAGTTCATAGTTGTTAAAGATGAAGAAAACAAGAAAAAGTTATCAGAAGCTGCTTTAGAGCAATACTTTATTTCTGAGGCTCCAGTCGTAGTCGTAGTCTGTGCAAACGTTACAAGAACTTCTTCTGTTTATGGAGAAAGGGGAAGAAGACTCTACTGTATTCAAGATTGTGCAGCAGCAACTCAAAACTTGCTGTTAGCTGCCCACAGCTTAGGTTATGGGACATGTTGGGTTGGCGCGTTTGACGATCGAGAAGTTGCCAAACTTCTAAAATTGCCCTCTGATGTTATTCCCCTTGCAATAGTCCCAGTTGGAAAGCCAAAGGAAAAACCAGTTACTCCCCGAAGGTTGCCGCTAAGCAAGGTAGTTCACTACGAAACTTACAAATAGATAAAATTGAAATACTGCTCCAGCTCACGTAGTGTCATGAGCTCAAAGCTTGGTGTTTCAAGTAGAGCATTGCAGGCTGGGGCCGAAACTGCCTTCTTAATACTAGGAAAAGCAAAAGAGCTTGAAGCTCAAGGAAAAAGTATAATACATTTGGAAATTGGAGAACCTGACTTTGATACTCCCAGTTATATTAAGGAGGCAGCAATTAAGGCTTTAAACAAAGGAGAGACTCACTACACTCCAACTCCTGGTATTTCTGAACTTAGAAAAGCAATAGCTGAAAGGACAATGCAAGATTTTGGTGTTGAGGTTGACTGGAAAGATGTTTCAGTGACTGTAGGGGCAAAGGAAGCTATTTTTGTTTCTTTAGCTACTGTAGTGGAAGAGGGTGATGAAGTAATTTACCCAAACCCTGGATATCCTGCTTATGAGGCAGGAATAAGGTTTTTCGGAGGCATTCCAAAGCCGCTAATGCTAAAGGAAGAAAACGAGTTTAGAATGACTTCAGAAGAAGTTAACTCATTAGTTTCAAGCAAAACAAAGGCAATAATAATAAATTCTCCAGAGAATCCAACGGGTTCAGTGCTAAGTAAGGAAGATGTAAAGGGAATAGTTGAAATAGCCAAGAGTAAAGGGATCTACGTTATCTCTGATGAAATCTACAAATACATAATTTACGACGAACTAAAACACTACTCCCCAATTCAGTTTGACGAGAGTATAGAAAACACCATTCTAATAGATGGTTTTTCAAAAAGCTATGCTATGACTGGCTGGAGGCTTGGCTATATCGTAACCCCAAAGCATTTAACTCAGCCACTACAAAAGATCCTCAACTTAATTACCTCATGTCCTCCCTCTTTTTCTCAAGTAGCTGCGCTTGAGGCTTTAAGGGGAGGGCTAAACTCAGTAAAGAAGATGGTCGAGCAATATGCTGTCAGAAGAGAAGTGTTGGTTGAGGAAATCTCTAAAGTAGAGGACGTAAGCATGGTAAAACCAAAAGGTGCCTTTTATGGTTTCGTAAACGTAAAGAATATAACTAGGAAAACGAACTTAGACAGCTCTAAGTTAGCTTCAGTTTTACTTGAAAACTATGGAGTTGCAGTTCTGCATGGTACTGCTATGGGCTCAAATGGAGAAGGCTACCTTAGGATAAGTTATGCTAATTCTGTAGAGAACATAAGAGAAGGTATAAGAAGAATGAGTAGAGCCTTTAGAGAACTAACTAATGGAAAAGCTTAAACTTTGGTGAACTAAATTGAGTTCTGAACAAAAGAAATTCTTTGCTCACCCTACTGCAATAGTGGAAGAAGGTGCCATAGTTGGAGAAGGAACAAGAATATGGCACTTTGCTCATGTAAGGAAAGGAGCAAAGATAGGGAAAAATTGTAACATTGGAAAAGATGTTTATATCGATGTTGACGTTGAAATAGGTAACAACGTAAAAATTCAAAACGGTGTTTCTGTGTACAGGGGCGTAAAAGTTGAGGATGACGTTTTTCTTGGACCTCACATGACATTTACAAATGACCTTTATCCTCGCTCCTTTAACCAAACTTGGGAAGTTGTTAAAACCTTGGTAAAAAAGGGCGCAAGCATAGGTGCAAACGCCACTATAGTTTGTGGGGTGACTATTGGAGAGTACGCTATGGTTGGAGCAGGCTCGGTTGTAACTAAGAGTGTTCCTGATTTTGGGTTAGTTTATGGAAATCCTGCTAGACTTAGGGGCTTTGTTTGCTACTGTGGTAGAAAACTTTCTAGCGTTGTACACCAAGACGAAAGTTACGTTACATTCAAATGTTCATACTGCGGAAAAGAAGTGAAAATTCAGAAACAATACTATGAAGAACTCCTTAAATAGAAAAGTTAATGAAAGGAGAAACTCCTGATGTTTATACCTCTTGACTATAGCTCTAGACAGCTAAGAAAGATACTAACTGGCACAGCAAGAGGAAAATCGTTAAATTCTTCTCTTGTTAAATATACAAAGTCTTTTATTTTCCCAACACTTCTCTTATGAAATTCAGCTTTTTTACTCCACTTTACTTCAAATCCAATAAGTTTATCCAACAAGACTACATCAATTTCAAAGCCGTTTTTCCAGTACCCTATTCTAAACTTCCTTGCTAAGTGAGAAGCTACAACACTCTCTATTATCTTTGATCTTTCTGGTAAGTTTACAAGGCACCAGTCAGAAAAAACCAAGTAAAGGAAAGGATCTATCAAATGAATCTTCCTTTCCTTGTAAAACACTTCTATAGCTTTATTTGGTTCCGCAAAGTAAACATTTTTTACAACAAACAGTTTTTCAAATAAATCCAAATAGTAGAATACTGTCTTATGTGATTTTATTTCAAATTCTTTCGCTATGCTGTTTAAGCTTACTGTTGAGGGAAGTTTTTCTATTGTAGCTTTCAAAACTCTTTTTGCTATCGCTTCGCTTCTCTTCAGTTTTGCAAGGTCATAAACAAAAGCGGAAAGGTAAGCGTTTTTCACATCTTCAGAAATCTTCCTTCTAGAAAGGATTTTACAGCTAAAGGAAATCCTCCACTCTCTAAGTATGTTTCAAAGGCTTCGTTCAATTCTTCTTTCCAAGGAAGTAGCTTAAGACATTTTTCTTTAATTTCACTTATGCTAAGTTCTTCAATCTTTTCTAACTTTTCGAACAAGTTTGGGTTTAAAATTTTTATGAATTCTCTAAAGCTTAACGGATAAAGGACAAAGTCTCTACCAAAACCTCTTCTTCCGGGAAAGGTTTTTACTTCTCTTTTTGCAAACATGCTCAAAGAGCCCGTTAGGAGTAAAACATCATTTTTAAAATCCCCCATATCTATCCTGAACTTTATCGCTCTAAACCACTCTTTTGGGAACGTAACTTCATCCAAGAGAATATAAGACGTTTTTATGTTCTCATTCTTTCTTATTCTTAAGTACTCTTCAAGAATTTCATCAAGCTCTTTGTAATCAGAAAGCTTATCGCATCTATAGTAAAAAATCGCTTTTGGATTTTCTGTTCGCTCGAGGAGTTCTTTGACGAGTAACTTCAGTAAAGTCGTTTTTCCAACTTGCCTGGGTCCAAATAAAAAGTGAAGAGAGAACGGTTTTAGCTCATTTTCCTAATAAAGAAGGGATCCATTTCGTTTTGCTTTCTTTCCACTTTCTGTAATCTTCATCTCCTTCTATTGCCTCTTTCCCTTTCCACCATGGGTTTAGTTTTCCATGTTGGTATTTAGAATACCAACTATATACTTTTTGGTACTTAGAATCCCAAGAATTGGTGTTAAAAGCTAAAAACTTAGTTCTAAGAAATGAACAAAAAGCTTAAGAAATTAAAGCTTCTTAAACACTATTTAAAAGTTACTGGGCTGTGAATCTTGCTAAACTTGTCTATCAACGTTGTTGGTTCATAATTCTCAACGAAGTTCAAAAGTTTTTATTTCTTTAAGATGCTCAAAAGTCATGAGCAAAGACATAAGGTTCGACCACGTCTCGATTTTAACCAAAGACTTAGAAGAATCTGTTAGGTTTTATACACAAGTCTTAAGATTCCCAATAGTAAGAACCATCGAGTCTAAAGACCTAAAGATAGTTTTTGTAGATGCTGGCAATGCAACGCTCGAACTTTTTGGCTTAGTTGGTAGTAAAGCTAAGCTTACAGAAGAAAAATGGGAGAACATTGGAATAAAACATATCGCTCTAGAAGTTGACGATATCGAAAAAGTTTACAACGAACTAAAATCAAACGGTGTTAGGTTTGAAAGTGAACCTACGATTGCGGTTGGTGGTCCAAAGATAGCTTTCTTCAAAGATCCCAACGGAGTCACGATCGAACTTATTCAATGGAAAGTTTATGACCCTAAAATAGTTTGGTCAAAATAGAAAACTTTTTATCTTCGAGGCATTTTTTGTAAAATCGTGAATTTCATAAACTCTAAGTTCATTGTAACTGCTTTTTTTAACGAATTTCCAATTCTAGCAATGGTGGCAGTTCAAAGAGAAGAAATTCTTAGCATAAGTATCATTAGACTAGTTCTTGGAAGCTTCTTGCTTTTAGTTTCATTTCTCATATTTGTGAAGTCTGCACTTGACTACATCAGATGCATAAGCAAGAGCAAGGGGAAAACTTTTGCAAGCCAAGGAGCTTTCTCAAAGGTGAGGTTCCCTCTAGTATTGTGCATGATTCTTGCTAATCTTGGATTTGTCATCCTATTCTTTAGCCTCTTCATTCTAGTTCTAACTCTTCTCTTCGTCCCTGCTTGGGTAATAGTTTGCAGGAGCGTAGACAAAGAACTTTACAAGAAGTTTGGCTTCAAGTACTACGATTACAAGAAGAAAGTTCCAATGATCCTACCAGTTAAGATCTCGTTGCCATACAAAATCTTTGAAACATAAAAAATAAAAAGAAGAAAAAGAATCACTTCTTTTTCTTTGATTTCTTCTTTGATTTCTTTTTTGCTACCATCTTCATATAACTATGTACAACACAGAGATATAAATCTTTCTGTCTTTAGTAAACTCGCATCCAGATCAGAAGACCAATTTATGTTTGAAGTTTACAAATAAGTGACGCATGAAGAAAGTTAAATTTTAATAATAAAACTAAGCATAGGTCAAGATGATTACAATATATTTTTATGTTTTAATACATAGGCATCCGCTTCTAATCTAGATTCTGGAGTTCCTATGTCTCTCCAGAAAACATCCTGAGGGATCTTGAACCCATAAACAGGTAAGTTGTCCTCTATCATTAGTTTTATCGTATCCGTTATCTGATATTCTCCATTCTGAGCAGGCCTAGTCTTCCTTATATAATCAAAAATAATGCTGTCAAACACTAAAGGTCCAGAATTTGCTAAATACTTCTCATTGACTAAGTACCCCTTTGCTTCTGCTTTGCTTGGCTTCTCTATAATGTTCACTATTTTCTCGTTTTCTAGCTTCACGATTCCAAACCTTTCTGGATTTGCAACTTCGTATAAGCCGATTGTTGCAACGGCCTTTTTCTTTAAGTGGTAGTCTATGAGCTCTTTTATGAAGTCTCCAGGATGGAAGAAAGTATCCCCATACAAAACTATGAAGCTGTCGTTCGTCCAGTTTTCAGCTACGCTAATAGCTTTTGCAGTTCCAACTCCTTCTCTTGCATCTTGAAACAAGTAGGCAACCTTTAAGTTGAACCTCTTTCCATCTCTAATGTAGTGAAGGATCTGATCTTTTCTTTCGCCAAGAACTATGAAAGCTTTGCTGATTCCTGCTCTTTCCAAGTATCTTAAGTTGTACTCTATGATTGGAATTTCTCCAACGGGGAGCATCTCTTTTGCTACGGCATCAGTGTAGGGTGCAAGTCTGGTGCCCTTGCCAGCTGCAAGTATGATTCCTATCATTTATTCAGTTCCTCACTTAGCAGTCTGAAGTTTTAAACTTTTAGTGAGCACTCTGGAGCATTACGTTCTATACTTTAAAATAAAACTGCGATCCACTTATTGTTTACGTTCTTCAACTTAGCATTTAATCCCTTTCAAGATTTATTGGATTGCTTCTATGACTGTTGTACCTGCAAACTTATCAAAGTACCTTAGGTACATTTTCTCTTTTAGAAAGTAGTGAGCTAAAAGAAGGTCTACTGGCAGGAGAAAGACTTTTCCAAAGTTTCTTATTGCAACTCTGTCGTACGTTAATTTTTTTCCATCTACCCTAACTACTTTTATTTGCATGAACACTTTGCCTAAACTTTGTCCAGAAAATCCTTCTAGCAATGTGAGGTAGAACCAGAAGAGTACAAGAAAGGTTTTAGCTGATGAGAAAATGCTCGTACTAGACATAGGAAAGGAAATTGAAAAATGGAATTATATAGATACTGGTCTTTTCATACTTGACGGAAAGATATTTGAGGCAATTGAAGAAGCCTTAAAAGAAAGCGAAGAAGTAACTCTAAGCTACTGCATAAAGAAGATGATTAACAAAGGGAACAGCCTAAAGGCAGTAGATGTAACGGGCTACACTTGGGTCGACGTTGATACTCCAAGCGATGTGAAAAGGTTAGTTAAAGTTATAGGAGAAGTTTAGCTTCAAATGATTGCTGTATTCTTAGTCGACAATACTTCAGAAGGTGCATTTGAATCTTTTTTCTTTGAAAAGTTCTGTGGAATAACTGCCTTCATAAGAGACTGTTATACCTTAAGGAAAAAAGCAAACGTTGAAGAAGTAATGCTACTGACTAAAGAGAAGGAGAAAGCTGAGAAAGCTGTAGCCTTTTCTTCAAGCTATCTAAGAGGAGTTAACTTAAGAGTAGTTGGTTCTTTTAAGGAAGTAGTTGAGACTTCAAAAAAAGAGCCTATACTTTTCTGCGATGCAGTAGTTTTTGATGAAAGCACTATTAACTTGCTTTTAGAAGTGAGAGCGCCCATAACTACTTGCTTAGCAAACTTTTCATCTTCTAAAAACTCTAACAGTAGCTTCTCCTCAGGCCTAATTTACATTGCCTCTGACCAACTTGAGTCTCTTCGTAGCTTCTTCAACGAAGAGTCTTCTGTTAGTTTTTGCGAACTTTTTACAACTATCAAAGACAGAGGAATGAGTTTTGTTGATGTTTCTTCAGACAGCTTCTATTCTGTTAACCTTAAGAGAACTCTAACTCCATTTGTTTTTAAAGTTAATAGCAAGGATGACCTAAAAAGTTGCAAGAAAGCACTGCTCGAGAGGGGCCAAAAGGGAATTCATTTTACTTCTCGTGTGAACAAAAGGGTTGAAGACTTCTTGTCTTTTTATCTTGTAGAAGTTAGCCATATAACTCCAAACGTTGTTACCATAGTTACAAATTTGCTAGCATACGTTGTAGCGGCGCTGTTCTTACTAAACAACTTTCTGCTTGGTCTTGTTCTTGCCTTTCTAGTTTCAATAACAGATGGACTTGATGGAAAGATTGCTAGGCTTAGGGGAACGTCTTCAAAAGTTGGAGAGCTAGAACATTCCTTTGATACCCTTTACGAAGAAGTTTGGTATGCTTCCTTTTCGTTAGCAGTATTCTCTGTTACAGGAGACTTTTCAAACGTTATTCTAGGACTACTCATAATAATCCTTAACTCTTTCATTAAGCATTTGTACATGCAGTTTAAGGCATCTATTGGCGTTCCCCTAACAACTTATAGTAGAACAGACAGAATTTTTGCTGTGGTTGATGGAAGAAGAAACGTATACCTCTTATACTTCTTGTTAGGGTTCGTTGTAAAGAACATGCAACTGTCTTTGATACTAAGCTTTGTTCATTCAGCAATTACTGCTTTATTTTATTCGATCAGCGCTATTCGTCACTTACGAAAACTATAGCTTCATCCTATAAACTTTCAGCTCTCTTAAAACTTTTATATTTTGATTTTTAACAACAGTTCTGCAATGTCCATTAACATAGTGAACGAGATGCTTAAGCCAGAGACTTACGATGAGCAAGTTAGCTATGTAAAAGTAGTTCAAACTCATATCTCATGGGTGTTCCTAACTGGAAAGTATGCGTACAAAGTAAAGAAACCAGTTAACTTTGGATTCCTAGACTATTCAACCTTAGAAAGAAGAAAGCATTTCTGCGAGCAAGAAGTAGTACTGAACAGCAGACTTTCAAGGGAGCTTTATCTTGGAGCTTTTCCAATAACTGAAAAAGGTGGAAGGCTTAAGGTGAATGGAGAAGGTAACGTCGTAGAATATACCGTTAAGATGAAGGAGCTACCATCAGAAACTTTAATGTCAAACTTGCTAAAGGAAAACAAAGTTTCAAGAAACGACGTTCAGAAAATTGCTAAGATACTTTCAGATTTTCATTCAAGAGCCTTAACTGGAGGCGAAGTAAACGAAGGTGGTAGCATAAGAACAATAAAGTTCAACTGGGATGAAAACTTTGAACAAACAAAGGAGTTCGTGGGAGCAACAATAGAAAAAGAAGAATTTGATGAAATAAAAAGAAAAGTAGACTCGTACGTTAATTCAAATGTTGAACTGTTTGAACGAAGAATAAAAAATGGAAGAATCAGAGATTGCCATGGAGATGTTCATTCTGGAAGCATATTCATAGCAGACAAGATATACATATTTGACTGCATAGAGTTCAATACAAGGTTTAGGTATGGCGACGTTGCGGCAGAGGTTGCATTTCTAAGTATGGACCTTGACTATCATGGAAAAGAAGACCTTTCTCAACATTTCGTTAAAAGTTACGTTAGCTACAGCTCAGATGAAGAATTACTTAAGCTTCTACCTTTTTACAAGTGCTACAGAGCTTACGTTAGAGGAAAAGTTACAAGTTTCATGTTAAACGACAAAAGCATAAGCTCAGAAGAAAAAACTAAAGTAAAAGACGTTGCAAGTAAGTATTTCAAGCTATCTTTAAGTTATGCTAAAGAACTTTAAGGAATCACAAGTTTTATTTTTTCTTTAATTTTTCTTGTAGACTACGAATTAACTTTAGAAAAGCTTAAAAGCTCAGTATTACTAACTATGCCTTTGGTAATACCATGTTAACCCTAGAAGAAGCATCAAAGTTTCACGGCCATCTAGGGCCTTTCTTGGTGCTTGGCTACAGAGCTGGAAGCTACGCTATGGAGAAGCTCAATCCAAGTAGCTACAAAGAAATAAGATGCATAGTGCATACTCCTCTGAGAACGCCTTACACTTGCTTCGTTGATGGAATTCAGTCTTCTACGTTTTGTACCTTAGGAAAGATGAACATTGAACTAAAAGACTCAAAAGCTATTGAAGTAGTTTTCTACTGCAAAGAAAAACAACTAAGAATTAAAGTTAAAGAAAGCGTACTTGAAAGATTTGCAAATGCAACTCTAGAAGAAGGATCAAAAGAAGCTGAAGAGCTTGAATTTTCTTCGTTGTTTGAGGTGAGCTAGCTTGGTCCAACTTAAAGCTAGAGATATAGCAATTGCTGCTCTCCTTGCTTCTTTGTGGGGTGTTCTTAACTTCACGGTTTCTCCAATCTTCTTTAATATAACTCGCCTTCCAATCCTTTGCGACATGCTAGGCGTTACTTCTTTGGTGGTTGCAATTTGGTTATCTAAGAAGCTCGGAGTAGGAAGCTTAACTGGAGCAATTGCAACTGTAGTAACTCTTGCGCTAAGGCCAAATGCTTTCTACTTCTTGGGGTTCTTTGTTGCGAGCGTAGTGTTTGATCTTCTATCATTTCTTATTGGCTATAATAAAATATTCGAGAGGAAGTCATTCTTACTTGCAATTTCTACAGCTTCTATGGGAGTTGCTGGTTTTATAATAGGTTATGTGTTCATGAACCCTGGAAACTTTAGCTTTTCTTTGTACTGGACAGCGTTGCACATGGTTGGAGGAGCAATAGGTGGAGCAATTTCGGTTGCGTTAATTGAGGCTTTAAAAACTAAAGTAAAGTGGTAAAAAGTTGTTTTTTGCTATTCCTTTTCTTCGTTTTTCATATCCTTTAGCTTATTGACTAATTATGATTAGTCAGTTAATTTATAAGCATTTTTTTACTTTTTCACAAACTTTACAGAAAATAGTTACGTAAAAACCAAAAATTAAAATATAGGTTCTACGAAACTAAGTTCAAGGTGAACAAAATGGACGCAAAGTGGAAAATAAGGCTAATATTTGCAGCAATTGTAGTAGGCGCATTTGTACTAGCTTACTTTGGAGTTATACCTGCTATATTTGCTGGTGATACTGGTATAATCGCCCCTCTCTAAAAATTTTATATCAGGTCTAAGTTTTTAACTTTTTGTGTTCCTAGAGTAGTTTGAACTGCAGTAAGTGCTTTTGGTTCGTTGAATATCCAATCATTTAGTTCTCTATCGTAGAGCGCTATTGG
>JBAMLO010000009.1:0-60542 GCA_039793485.1 Nitrososphaera sp.
CACAATGCAAACTTAATCTACTCTTTGCCTTCCATGTCTGGAATACTGTCTGGCTTTGTTCAAAAAGAGTACTACCTAAGAAAAATACTTTCTGAAGAAGAACGAATGCTGCACGAAGAAGGGTGGTGGTACCACCATCAAATGAGTCAACTTAGCCCCTACTGTGCTGGCTTTTCAGCAGTTGATATAATGAAGTATGGTCTTCAGTCGTTGAACAACTTTTCAATAAAGTCAAGGCCCCCCAGGCACCTTAGAACTTTCTTGGATCAAAGTGCAAACTTTATTTTAAAGATTAGTCAAGAAGTTTCAGGTGCCGTTGCGCTAAATGATTTAACTTCTGTTGCTGCTGCTTATGTTTGGTATGAAAGAGAAAGGTTGCACAAGAACTTAACTTATGATGATATCAAAAATGCTTTTCAATCCTTTGTTTACAACGTGAACTTGGACTTTAGGAGTGGTAACTCTCCATTTACAAACGTAACAATAACTATAGGAGGTCCTGCGCCTGCCCTGATGAACGAACCAATCACGATTGGTCAAGGGAAATTTAACTTAAACTTAGTGACCTTTGGACAGCTTCCAAAAGAAATTTACGACGAAGTTAACCAAGCCTTCTTTGAAGTTATGGCTGAAGGTGATGCCGAAGGAAAGCCATGGACCTTTCCATTGATTACTTTATATGTAACTGATGATTTCGACTGGGATTCAAATTCCTTCAATAAGCTGCTTGAACTTATGGATAGCTTTGGTGGAATATACTTAGAAAACTACATAAGTAAGCCATTTAACGATGAGAAGTGGAAATCAAAAGTTGACAACTTAGAAGCAAGAGATCCAAAGCTTCAGAGATCATTTTGCTGCAGATTTCAAGTTGACTTAAAAGAGCTAACTAGAGTTCCACATACCGGCTCAATATTTGGAAATGTTTCCGGAGTTGGTTCTGTTGGAGTTATTTCGTTAAACTTTAACAGGCTTGCGTATTTGCACAAAGGTAGCTTGGATTCTTTGCTTGAGCATCTGGATTTGCTGCTCGAGTATGCAAGAAGTGCGCTGAACAAAAAGAGGAAATTCATCTTGGAAAATAAAGACCTTTATCCAACTTTCTTCTACTACGTTGATAACTCGCTGCAAACTTACTTTAATACAGTCTCGCTTGGTGGTGGACACGAAGGCCTTATAAACTTTGGGATAAAAGATGGAATTTTAAGTGAAGAAGGCTTAAAAGTTGCCAAGAATGTTGCAAGGCATATACTGGATAAACTAAAGGAATTCCAAGAAAAAGATGGAATTGCTTGGAATTTTGAATATGCTCCAATGGAAACTGCAGCAGGTTACTTGGCAAGGAAGGACATAGAGTTTGTTAGTAGCTTGTCTTCAGGAAACAACGGATTTAAGATGTTTAAAGACATAGTTGAAGAAAAAGTAAGTAAGTGGAGAAACATTCCAAAAATATTTGTTTCAGCTTCAGAAGATCGTCCGATACTAACCTCTGGTTTTCAGCCCCCATTTAGTTGCAAGAATGTTTCTAAACTCGTTTACGTTTCAGCTCAAACACAAAATTACGCTACTGGAGGCTCTGTCCTCCACCTTTTCCTAGGTGAAAAACTTAGCATAGAAGCAAAGAAAAGATTGATTAGCTCAATATTCTCAAATTACCCAGTAAAGTATATGACTCTAACTCCAACATTAACAGTATGCAACGACTGCAAGCACAAATTTGTAGGAGAGCATTTAGTTTGCCCAAATTGTGGAAGCGAAAATACTACAATTTACTCAAGAGTAATCGGATACTTTAGGCCAATTGCAAGAAAAGTTAAGAAGAAAGATTCTAAGCTTGGCCTTTACGAAGGAGAAGAAAACATTTGGCAGGATTCGAGGAGAGCTGATTGGGTTACCAGAGGGATTCTTTCTGAGGATGAAATAAATTCCTTTATAAGGGACTTTTAATGAACTCGTCTAACTTACCAAAGATAGCTGGAATTCTAACTTCAGGGATAGACCATCCTGGTCATATTTCTTTAAACATATACTTGCCTTATTGCAACTTCAATTGCAGACAATGCCATAACTACAAGATAGCAAGAGGAGAATTTGAAGAAGTTCCTTATGAGCAATTGCTTTGGGAGTTAGAAAACAATTTTGTTGTTGATATGGTAATAATTACAGGAGGAGAACCAACACTTCATGGAGAAAAACTTCTGAATCTAGTAAAGTTAATTAGAGAAAGAAGAAAGGACTTACTCATAAGAGTAGACTCAAACGGCTCAAGACCAGAAGTTGTTAAACTTATTTCGAACTATGTTGATGGTTTTGCGATAGACATAAAAGCCCCACCTTTTGAAAAAGAAAAATATGAGTTTACGATCAGAACGAAGTTTAACGTTGATGCTTTCTTAGCATCTGTAAAAATTGCAGCTGAACTTCCATACACAATTTTTAGGACAGTAAAGTACCCTTGGTTAACTGAAGATGACTTAGAAAAAATAAGAGATTTTGTAAAAACATACGGTAGAGGAAGACCATACTACGTTAATCCTTTCGTTGAAGTAGTTGAAGAAAGCGAAAGTTAAGTTAATAAAAGCCTCTTGCTAAAAACTTTGGGCTAAAGCCATGAAGGATGAACTAGTTCCTCTTGTAAAGTCTCCAACAACAAAGAAGCTAAGAGAAGGGAGGGGCTTTAGCATTGGTGAGCTAAGGCAAGCAGGCGTTACGTTTGAACTTGCAAAGAAGCTAGGAATTAGAATCGATAGGCGAAGGAAGTCTGTTAGAGAAGAGAATGTAAAAACTCTTAAAGAGGCTAAGGAAGCCTATACTAAAGCTGAAACAACATGATCTCTATCGGTGTAGACCTAGCAGGTTCTGCTAAAAGACCAACTGGGTTGTGCGCGTTGAGCGACAAACTTGTAGCAGAGTATTCTACTGTTTATGAGGACTCAGAAATAATAAAGTTTATAGAAGATGTTAAACCAAATGTAGTTGCAATAGACGCTCCTCTCTCGTTACCAAAGGGAAGAAAGTCCATAAACGATAGAACTGGTCCTCATCTAAGAAAGTGCGATGAAGAGCTACTAAAACTGAGGATAAAGTTCTTTCCAATTACACTCGGGCCAATGAGAAAGCTCACAGAAAGAGGAATTAGACTAGCTAACGAACTAAAGTTGATAGGGTTCAAAGTTATTGAAGTTTACCCTGGTGCTGCTCAGGATGTTCTCTCAATCAGTAGAAAAAGTAACTTAGATTCGTTAAGAAAAGGCCTTCTTAAACTTAAGATAAGAGGAGAAATTGAAAAAGCCAACGAGCATGAACTAGATGCTATTACTGCGGCTTTAGTTGGGCTAATGTTTTTAGAGTCAAAAGCAGTTGCTTTAGGCGATCCAGAAGAAGGTTTGCTTTATATTCCAGGGGTTCCGCAAAGGCTCCTGTAGACTAAAGTTTTATTCTGTAACTGTTTTAACTTACTTTATTTCAAAGAACTTTAGAAGACCAAAAACGATAATGTTCCCTTTTTACCCTTATTTTTTAACGTTGTTCTTTAGCTTCAAGTGTTCTTTGACCTTCGTTTGATTATATATCGTAAATTTCCAAAAGTAGATGGAGATGAAATTTCTTTTCCTACTTTTGAGGATCGAAATGGTTCATCGTTCTTTTAAGCCTAACTAACTTTTCATAAAGCTCATCTGAAAATTGTTATCTCATTTTTATGCATCATATGCTCAACTTGGCTACAATACAAAATTTTCCTCAAACTCTTTATAAGCTATTATATTTTTTAAATTAATCTACCTTGTGAAACGTAGTTCCTTTACGCCTTTTGCTCAGGAGGTGTTTACTTCTTAATTTCTCTTACTCTAACTTTAGTCGTTTTTCCCACTGAACTTTCTGGTAAAAATTAGTTGAAGGTTTGAGCGAAAGAATAAAATAGCTAAGCTTTTCAATTTCATTAACAGAATAGGAGAAGGAAGCATTAAAATGGGCTTAAGCTACGTCGTTCACCCGCTAATTAGAGAAGGTACCGTAGAAGATAGACTTTATCAAAGAAACATAGTTAACGTGGCAACAAAGGAGAATACTCTAGTCATTCTCCCAACTGCTCTAGGAAAAACCGTGATTGCTGCACTTGTAGCTGTTGAAGTTTTGTTAAACAACAAATCAAAGAAAATCCTAATGATGGCACCAACAAGACCACTAGTGCTTCAGCATGAAGAAACCTTCAGGAAAATCATAAACTTACCTGAAAATCATTTCATTGCTATAACTGGAAAAACTACCCGGGAAAAAAGAACAAAGTTATGGAACTCAAGTTCCAAATTTTACTTCGCTACTCCCCAAATCGTGAAAAATGACGTTGCTGCTGGGATACTAAACTTAAAAGATTTTGCTCTCCTTATTTTTGATGAAAGCCATAGAGCTGTTAAAGACTATGCATATACTGAAGTTGCAAAACAATACACAAAGCAATGCGATTATCCCTTAATTCTTGCTCTAACTGCTTCTCCGGGCTCAAGCCAAGAAAGGATAAAAATGGTTTGCGACTCATTACTGATCGAAAGAATAGAATACAAGACGGAAGAAGACCCAGATGTAAAGCCTTATATCAACCCCATAAGCATTGAAGTAAAGCAAGTTAGTTTACCTGCAGAATATCAGCTAATAAGTGCGCTCATAAAAGGAATGCTAAGTGAGAAGCTAAAATGGCTAAAAGAAAACAACTTTCTAAAAGTTGCTGTAAGTAGAGCTACTAAAAAAGACTTAATTGAACTTGGAGAAGAACTCAGAAAGCTCTTAGCTTCTAACTCAAACTTAGGCGTTATTTATCAAGCACTAGCTTATCAATCTGCTGCTCTAACTTTGTTTCACATGCTTGAGATACTTGAAACTCAGGGGATGTACACTCTAAGACCATTCCTTATAAGGGTTGAAAGTGATGACAAGAAAAGTCATAACTTAATAATGAAAGATGCTCGCTATGCAGAAGTAGTAAAGCTTGTTTTTTCTGATCCTCCAATAGAACATCCTAAAGTTGAACTTCTGAAAAAGGTAATCGAAGAACAACTTATGAAGAATAAAAACTCAAGAATATTGATATTTACTCAGTACCGCGATACCGTAACTCACTTGGTTGAAGTTCTAAAGAAAATTGATGGCGTAAGAGTGGAGCGTTTTGTTGGGCAGGCTTCAAAAGCTGGAGACGAAGGCCTATCTCAAGAAAAACAAGTAGAAATAATTGAAGACTTTAGAAAGGGAAACTTAAATGTTCTAATATCAACTTCTGTGGGCGAAGAAGGTCTCGACATTCCTGAAGTTGATCTTGTAGTATTCTACGAACCAATTCCGTCTGAAATTAGGTATATTCAAAGAAGAGGAAGAACAGGAAGGAAAAGTCCTGGAAAAGTTGTAGTTCTTTCCACAAGCGGTACTGCAGATGTTGCATATTTCTTCTCTTCCTATAAAAAGGTAAAGAAAATGAAAAAAATAATAGAACAGCTTAATTTAACTTTACAAAGGTCAAAAAGGAGTAAGCTCAGCTACTTCATTGATAAGATGACTCAAGAAGATATTCTTGCGCTTCAAAATTCTAACTCAAAACAAGAGGAGGTAAAAGAAAGCATCGAAGAAACTGAAATTGAAGACGAAAAAGCAAATAAGAAGCAGCTTTCTACTGCGAAGAAGTTAGTCTACAGAGAAGTCCTAAGATCTGGGGCTAGCGGAATCAGCATTGATAAAATTAAAGATAAGCTTGAAGAAGAAGGTATGAGTAAAGAAGTGGTAGAAAAAGTCGTCAAGTCCCTTAACAAGAGTGGGATTCTAAAAAGATACGACGACGTTGTAAAGGTTCCGTATAAGAACATACCAAATGCAAAGCTTTTTAGTATAGAAGTAGAAAAAGTTTTAGAAGGGCATGCTATTGTTATCGTAAACGATAAATGGTATGCTAAGCTCTATGCAGAAGATTACGAAGGTCCAAGGTACTTGATTAAGAAAGGCTCGTCTTTCAAAGCCCTTGGAGAACTTTATAGAAGCAATAATTCGCTTTGCGTTAAGGTAAGGCATGTAGTACAGGAAAACAACAATTAAGTTAACTAAAGAAAAGCATAACTCTTTATTTAATTGGTTCGATATTTTGACTTACCGTTGGTTTCTCTTTTCTTGACGCAATCCTTGCAACTTTGCCATTTTTCTGAAGTTCTGCTATGTTCGCAGCTCCTGCATAGCCCATAGCTGCTTTTATTCCTGAGACAAACTCGCTTATTACAGAAGCAACTTCTCCCCTGTAGGGAACCCAAATTTCAGTGCCTTCTGGAATTTCTTTCGAAAAGGTTGCGTATCTATCTAGTGCCATTCTTTTTTGTCTAGCTGATTGACTTCCCATTCCTCTATGCAACTTGAAGTACCTCCCGTTTATTATTGTCATTGGACTGGGACTTTCTTTACAACTTGCAAAAACATATCCCAACATCGCGCAAGAAGCTCCAAAGGCAATAGCTAGGGCAACATCACCAGGGCTTCTAATTCCTCCGTCTGCAATTATTGGTATTCTAACGCCAATTTCTTCTAAGGCATCTGCTGCTTGAGATACTGCAAAAAGTGTAGGTGCTCCCGCTCTAGTAACTTCTGTTGTTATGCAAACTGATCCACTCCCCATTCCAACCCTTAATCCTGCAACTTTATCAATTCTGGATACTGAATCTAAAACTCCTTCCTTTGTTCCAAGGTTTCCAATTACAATGTCAACTTCTACTTCCTTTACCAACTTTTTAGTTGCTTCAATTACATTTTCATTGTGAAAGTGCGCAACGTCTATAACTAAAGCATCTGCATACTTCGATAAGAGCTTTGCTCTATCAATGTCAAATGGAGACACAGCAGCAGCAACTCTAAGTCTCCCCTCATTGTCTCTTGTTGCTTCTTTGTACTCTCCTCTTAATGCCACGTCTTTGTAGGTTATTAGTCCTACTAGCCTTCGTTCTTTATCTACAACCGGTAGTTTCTCTACTTTATGTTTCTTCATAAGCTCGATAGCTTCTTCTGGAGTAATGTTAGGTTCTGCTACAACAACATCTTTTGTCATAGCTTCGCCAACTTTTATCGAAGGATCCGTGAATCTAATATCTCTCCCCGTTATTATGCCAACAAGTTTACTATCTTCAACTACTGGTAAGCCTGAAATTTTATATTTTCTCATAATTTCTGCTGCTTCTCCAACCTTAGCTTCCTTGTTTATCGTTATAACTTCCTTAATTATGAATGATTCTGATCTTTTCACAGCCTTCACCAATTCGAGCTCTTCATCAGCAGAGCAATTCCTATGAATAACTCCAATTCCTCCATGCCTAGCAAGAGCTATTGCCATTTCAGCTTCGGTTACAGTGTCCATGGGCGAAGAAACAAGCGGTATGTTTATTGGAATGTTACTTGAGAACTTAGTCTTTAGGTCGATCTCTTTTGGTTCTACTTTCGACAATCCTGGGAGTAGAATTACGTCATCAAAGTTGTATACAATTTCTGCTTCCTCAAATTTTCTTTGGAACTTCACCATATTCTAGTATTCTTAGAAGCAAATATAAGTTTTTCTTCTTATCGTTTTTTTAGTTAAAGACCAAATTGTTGGCACTCTTAACGACTAAAGTTGGGAACTTCCTGCTTCTAGGACGTTCATTGTTCTTTTGTTCCATTTTACTTTTTCTAATTCATCCGTCTTAGAAGCAGTAGAACGTTAAGTTAGTGCTTCCACGGGAAGCTTAGCTTCATAAGCAAACCTATGTTTACCGCGTTCTTCATTTCTGTTCATCCCAGAATTAAAGCCGTAGAGGCTTCTTGTCGAATTTTTTTGTAAGCATAACTTAATAAGAAAGCGTAGCTTGCTGTTGAAGTCGGAAACAAGATTCATACTTTTCAAGGTGCCAATAATTCAAAGTTTCACATTGGTCTAAGAATAACAAAATAGTAAAAAACTCTTTTCTCCAAAAGTAGCAACTGACAAGTTGCTGAATCATGAAACATGGCTAAAAGTCTCTCGACTTTAGTCGTGAAGCGCACCATCAGTCTTCTAGCCATAAGAAGGAATAAAAATAAAAAGACGGGACCTCTCATAATATGTGGAGAGGCGATTTGAGGGAGTTAACTAATTCTGATGGTAACTTCTTGAATCTCAGTTGCATAGTTAGAGCGCTCGTTAGGCGTTTCTTCAATCTTTTGTTATTTTTTGATGAAAAACTAACTAAAAATGAGTGAAATTCAAATATTTGTAGGTACAAGTGGTTGGTATTACTCATGGAATCCAGAACTTTCCTTTGAGTGGTATGCTAAAAACTCCGGATTAAACGCTATTGAGCTTAATAGTTCATTCTATCGTTTCCCGTTTCCAAATCAAGTAAAATCTTGGGCGTTAAAAACACAAGAAATAAACCCAGAACTAAGATGGAGTATAAAAGTTAATAGACTCATTACTCATGTCTTTAAGTTCAGCGAGAAAGCACTCTCCACATGGAAGAAATTTGAAACTTTGTTTGAACCACTAAATGAAAGCATAGATTTTTACCTTTTTCAACTTCCACCTAACTTAAAGCCAAGCTGTGCTCCAAAGCTGGAAAAGTTTGTTAGAGGAACTAACTTAAAAGGGCGGTTTGCTTTGGAAGTTAGGAACGTAGAATGGTTTAGTAATAAGTGGATCGAGTGGGCTAGGGGTCTAGAGATTACGTGGGTTAGCATTGATGCTCCAGACTATACAAGCTTCCCACGGGAAGTATATTGTACTAGTGGAATAGTTTATGAAAGAATGCACGGTAGGTCTGAGTGGTATTCTCACGATTATACTAGGAAGGAACTTACAGAGGTTGCAAGAAGGATTGTAAGAACGAAACCAAAAAAAGCTTTCGTCTTATTTAACAATAATCATGCAATGTTGTCAAATGGAAGACTTATAAAAAACATATTAAAAGAGTTAACTACTAAAAATTAACGCTTAGCAACAGAAGTTTTATAAAGAAAATACTGAAGCTCATTGTTCAAGTGTTCATTTGGTTTTGCTCATCCTTAAGTTAAACTTCAGAGTGCAAATATGTTTCTATGTTTCGTTGGTATTTTATAACTTTAGATTCTCTCCACGCTGAACTGTAGACTTTTTCTTGCAAACGCTGTAAAGTTTGTCTTTTTTGCTAACTTTGATTACTTTATAAAGCATGAATGCTTTTAATCTCTTTTTGACTCGTCAGCGAAGACTTAGATTAATTTAAAAAGTTGAAGTAAACATCTTTTACTTTTTCGCAAATTTCCAGCAATATTGTTCATGAGAATGACAAAAGAAGTTAAAAAATAATTAATTTATTTGTTTAAAAGTGCATAAAGTTTATATAGTGTCGTTACTAATAGTACTGAAGAAGCAAAAATGGATGAAGTAGACGTTAAAATAGTTGAGTTACTGCGACAAGATGGAAAGAAAACTCTAAGAGAACTGAAAGAAGCATTAGGCATAAGTGAACCCGCCATTCAAAAAAGAATAAACAAGCTTGTAAAAGAAGGCGTCATTAAAAGGTATACAATAGAGATAGACGAAAAGAAAGTTGGTTATGGTGTCTCGTCTTTTCTAGGCATAGACATTGAGCCGGAAGCACTTGTTGATGTTCAGGCCAAGGTGAAAGAGTTCTCTGAAATAAAAGAACTTTACTTAACAACTGGAGATCATTCATTAATGGCTTACGTGGAATGCAAGGACCAAAATGAGTTCTCCGAACTTATTTCAAAGAAGCTTACTCCAATCAACGGCGTGAGAAAGATCTATCCTTCAATAATATTGGAAAGAGTAAAATAGCGCCAGAAAGGATGATTTGGTTCTAGATGAGTGTACGTGAACGAAGAAGTACCTAAACCAAAAATTGAGTTTTTTCAGTTAGTTCACCTTAAAAAAGTCCTAGAAATAGAGAACGAAAGTTTTAACAATCCTTATGACGAAGCAATTTTTAAAGCCTTTTTTCTAAGGCACCCAAAAAATTTTTTGGTTGCAACGTTCAACGACGAAGTTGTTGGCTACATAATGTTTGATGCGCTTTATGACTCTGGAATAATAATATCTCTAGCCGTTTCTCAAAAGTTCAGAAGAAGAGGAATTGGAGGTTTACTTCTTACTAAAGCTTTAGAAAAACTAAAAAAACTTGGAGCAAAAGAAGTTCTCTTACAAGTTGAGGTAACAAATAGCTCTGCAATCAATTTTTACAAGAAATTTGGGTTTATGGTCGAGGACCTAATGCCTAATTACTACGGTAAAGGAAGAGATGCCTACTTGATGAAGCTTAAGCTATCGTAATGCATAACTCAACTTTATCCGTGCTGAAATTCTTAAGAACAAAATACGACCTCAATTAGACTTTAAAAAAGTTTTTGGGGAAACAAAGTTTAAAAAGACGTATTTTTAATCGAAACCTTATGTGCAGAATGGTTGGTGTTATATCAAATCAGAAAATACCGGCTTCGAAGTTTCTTCTAGACTCACGTTGTTCTCTCCTAGAACAGGCAAAGCTTGGTAAACAAGGTGATGGGTGGGGAATTGGTTACTACACAGAAAAGGGACTTAGCGTTGTAAAAAGTGAAAAAGCTATTTATGACGAAGCTGGCCGTTTTGCAAGCATCGCCAGAAGCATAAATTCTAATTTGTTTATTGCACACGTTAGAAAGGCAAGCAATCCAAGGAAGCTACCAAAAGAAGTCCTAATTTCAGAAAAGAACTCACAACCATTCTTTTACAAGTCCTATTTGTTTGTTCACAATGGTTCAATAGAAATACCTGATCAAGTTCAAGAAAGTTTAGGTAGTTACAAAGATTTTGTTCAAGGGCAAAATGACAGCGAAATTTTATTTTGGTTAGTTATGAAGCTGATCGATGAAAAAGGAAGCGTAGTCGATGCATTAAAGAACCTCGAAGCGGAGTTATGGAAGATTTATGAAAAGTCTAATACTGATACAAGGTTCCCATTTTCTGCATTAAACTTAATACTAAGTGATGGTAAAAACCTTTACGTACTTAATAGGTTCTTGTATGAGCCAAAAGTTAATTCCTCTTTCTGCTTTAAGGAAACGCCCTATTTTGTTATGACGTACAATCTAGAAAAAGATTTCTTAGTGGTTTCTTCTGAAAAGATCTACGAAGGAGAATGGAAAGTTATAGGAGACAAAAAAATTCTTTTAGCTAAAGTATTCGCTCAAAAGCCAGAAGTTGAAATTGTTGATGCCTAATGAAATGACATCGCCACCAAAACAAATAGGTTTTGAAAAAGTAGTAGAACACTACTCAAAGAAAGAGGTTAGAGAAGAAATATTTTCGTTTTCGAAAAATAGGTGGGTTGCCATTCACTGCCAAAGAAGAGACAAAAAGAACAGAAACTTAATGTTTAGATACAAGAAGAATGGACATCCACTAACCATAGGTGATCCAGATGACATTGAAGCTATAATGAAAAGCTTAAAAATATTTTTCCCAAGAACTTTCTACTCAAGTGTGCTTCGTTTTAATAGAGTTTTGCTTGAAGAAGACGTAAAAGACTTAAGCAATGCTACTGCTGCTATGCCAACTTGGGATATCGATCTTGAAAAGGATGACTGGAAACTAGCTGTCTTCGCGGCTAAGCTAATACTAAAAGCACTTGAATCAGAAAATGTTTCTAAGTCTGTAATACTTAAGTGGAGTGGAGAAGGAATGCATGTACATATAAACGACAACGCGTTTTCTTCAGAAATTTATAAAAAGATTCATCCTCTTGACCTAGCCTACTCCATTACTGAGTACATAATAAGAAAAATTAGGAAGGACCTACCAATAGGTGTTAGAGTTGACAATGAAATAGATCCACAAAGGGTTTTTACAGCCCCTCTATCTCTACATAGAAATTTAGATAGGGTAGCAGTAGTAATAGAAAGAAATTCGCTTGATTCCTTTAATTTATCTTGGGTTGACATAGACAGCTACATCCATTTTAGTGGCTGGAAAGATTTTGAGAAGGGAGAAGCAGATGACTTAGCAAAGAAAGCATTCTTAGAAATTGGTGGTTATCCTTCTTCACGTAAAGTTGCACCTAGAAGAGATTTAGGTGAAGACATAAGCGATAAAATTAAAGAGATAGAGAAAAAGCTAAAAGACGACGGCTATCTTTGATTTAAATAAAGTTTAAACCCTAAAGGATAACCGTTTCTACAAATTTTCCACTTTCTACATCAAACAGCCCATTTCTCGTTATCCTGATCTTTGGAATATTCACGTCAGACAAGGCAGAAATCACAAGTAAAATTTTTTCATTTTTGCACCCAATCTTAGACAAATTTTTGTACAGCACTTCAATCTCGAAGGATAGTTGCTTTGTAACTTCAAAACTCATGAATCCTGCTAAAGGTAAGGGAAGCGAAAACAAGTTACGCCCATTCTCTACTACAGAAATGCCTCCATTTATTTTAGTTAGAGTGAGAATGGCTTCGAGCATATCCTTTGTATTAGTACCTACTGTTATTATTTCATTAGATCCAAGATTCAAAGTTAGAGCTATCGCTCCTCTTTTTAGTCCAATTCCTTTTATGAACGCATTTTGTACGTATTCCCCCTTCCTGTCAACAAGTGATAAGTATAGGATATCGTCCGTAATATTGCACATAACTTTGCCATTAACTACTGAAAGTAAGGTAATCTCTTCTTCTGTATCGATGTTCTCATTATTTACTTTTATTGCTCTAACCTTAACATTGTTTCCTGAACTAGTGTTAACTTGAAGAAGTTCAGAATTTAAACCCCTAAGATAGCTTATAGTTTCTGTTAAGTACTTCGGATAACTTATAATCTTAGAGCTAATGTGAAATTCATTGTCTGAAAAGACAATATTTCCATCAACTATTGTCGCATAAACCTCGAACTTAGTTAAGTCTTTTAACACAACAACGTCTGCTAATTTTCCAGGAGCAATCGATCCAATCTTGTTTTCTATCCCAAGCATCCTAGCGGGATTCACCGTTAAAAATCTAATAGCTTCAACTGGATCGATTCCTAGCTCAACAATATAGCTAAGTAAATTACTTAAGTGTTTTCCCCTTGATAGTTCTCTCATGTCTAATAGTCCAGTACTAAGTACGATTCCGTCTGTGGATATTTTGTTTTTTGTAATTGTTTCTGTAATTTCTTTTAATTTCCAATGGTCAAGTAAACTTAAAACGAGGTAACCTCCATTCCTAAGAACCTTCATCGCACTTTTTTCGCTTCGTATGTAGGTAAAAAATCTCAGCCCTAAGCTTGAAAAAACGTCAATGGCCTTTTCGTCCGGTGGCGCAAATCCACCAATTGGCTTTTCAGATAGTATTGAATCAGAGATATATTGATTAATAACATTCTTGAAGTCTAACTCACTTAAACTTTTTGAAAATCCAAGAACTCCGAGAACTTTTTTGTTCAGCAGAAATTCAACAAAGGTTTCGTGGTCTGGTACTATGGTTGATAATTTTTCATCAGTTATCAATGGAACCATATAATAAAATCTAACTGGCGTGTTTGATAATTCTTCTTCAAAGAACCTTATTCCTTCCTTTCTAAAAAGCCTATACAGCGGAGCAGGGAAAAGCACTATTGTCGTAACTCCCCCGCTTAAAGCATATCTTGCGTATGTAGCTGGTGTCTGCATAGAAAATTCAAGTATTAAGAACGAGTCTATAAAACCAGGAACAATAAACTTTTCTTTTACGTTTAGTACCTTCGTTTCTTTTCCTATGAGGCCTGAGCAGTCTCCTACCTTTACTACCTTATTACCATAGATTGCAATGTCAGCATTTTCTATGATTTCTTCTGTATAAACGTTTAGAATTTTACCTCCCTTGATAACTAAAGTTGCTTTACTTTTTCCTTCCACGATGTCGTAAAGCTCACTTAGTCCTTTGTAGTCTCTTAGCATCCTCTTTCTTTAGCTAAAAAAGAACTTTTTTAACTTTGCGATAAAAACTTTAGTTACACTCTCAAGCTAAAATAAAGGAACAGTAAGCGACGCAAAGTAAATTTTTGCGACAAGTAAAATAATAAGGCTAACTACTGGAACTGAAACGTTATCGTCCAAGAATTCTATTCTCTCAACAAGCGCACTAACAACTGCAGCAATGATTCCGGCGAAACCCATTTTTGCTCCAATTATGGTATCTAGTATAAGCATTCCCATCGTGCCTTCCCATGCCTTGGTTCGTTTGTTGTACATTAAATTCCTTATAATTCCAGTAATTCCATCTCCCCAGGACATAAAGAGAACTGGTATTACTCCAAGCCAAAAAGTCTTATCTATGTACCAAGTTAAAAGAATAACTACACCCCAGACTATCGTAAAATCTACTTCATAAGCATTTTCTGGATCTTGAAACCAGTACATTAGTTTGTTAATTTTATGTGGCACGTATGTCATTATCGAAAATCCAAAAGCTAGCAAAGCTGGTAAAAAGGGTTCATGAGCAAAGTAAGGTAACAAAGCTGCCGTAAGGCCACCTGCTAAGAAATGGATGGCTTTTCTTGAAAAGTACATCGAAGAATGCTCTGATCTTCCTTTTCTTAAAGCAAATTTGTAAACTTCTTTGGATAGCACAAGAACTACGAAGAGATTCCAGACTATTAGGACTGCAACTATTGGAAGGTCTGCTATTACGGCTTCACTTGAGATTCCTATGATCTCCATACCTTTTCAATTTATGCTCGCATATAAATCTCTTTCGGAATATTGCTAAGCTATGTTTGTTTTTCTCTCATCCATCGTTTATGTCTATTCTTTTACTATGCATGCAACTCCTATTTTTTTCTCGTAACCAAAAATTCTAGAAACTATGCTACACTTAGTGAACATCAAACTTATTGCAGTTCCTCTTATTTTATCAGCATTATCGTAAATGCTGTAGAAGTTTGCTTGCCCCTTACCTATAACCGTGTCTGACTTCTTTATTAGATCTACAACTCCTTTATTACTCTGTTCAAATATTATTCCAAGCGTATCAGAGCCCGACTCCACAACTTTTGAAAATTTTTCAATATCTGAAAATTTCTTTACATCTTCTAAAGTTGCGTCACTTGTCATTGGACCACTCCTGCTTACTACAGTTACATTGTTGTTTTGAGAAATTTCTTTTATTAACATAGAATCAATCGGAAGTTCTCCTACATTGTCTAGAAGGTAAACTATATCCTTTCCTCCTTCCATAAGAAGTGAGACTATTTTTTTACTATCATCAACTTTTAGCTTCTCTTTAAATAAACTCCAAAACTGTGTTTCTAACTCTTCAACCTTATTTTTGTATCCAACTCCTATCGCCCTTATATCAAGAATGTTCGATACCGCTGAAGCTTTAATTAAAGTTCGAAGTTTTTCTCTTTTTTCTAGCTTGTCTAATTCTCTTGAAATTCTTCTAGCTATGTTTCTCCCAGCTTTTAATGAAACTTTCTTTGATCTATAAAATGGGTCTTTTGTGTTTGTTACGTTTTTTAGAATCCTATGCGCTTCTGTAATTAGTGCGGAAGGCTCTTGTTTTTCATCATACTTTTCTAAAATCATCTTAAGTACTCTTAACAAAACTTCTTTTCTTTTCTCTTCTGATAAGTTTGCTGTAGCGTGGTAAATGTCGTCTACGACGCAATAAATACAAGTTGGATATGTTCTCATAACTCAAAGTATAAAGACTGCTGCGGCTAGTACAGCTGTCCAAAGCCCATCCTTATTTCCAACCGCAGATTGTGTAATATTAGTGGTTCTAACTTTTTTACCACTTATCTTCCAAATCTCTTTTTGTTCATCCCAGCTTTTATCCGGATCAAATGGTACACCTAAAGTTGAAGCTAGCATGAATGCTGCAAGGTCTTCCGCGTAGTCTCCCGCCTTCTTTTCTGTTTGTCCGTAGGAATGATGTTCACTCAAGTAACCATAGGTTTCATTGTCCAGTGGTATTGCTGCACCTATGCTAGCTGCTATTAACCTATTTGGCTCATTCGTCTCATTTCTTGCCATAACGACAAAAATCATTTGACCTGGTTTTAATTTCTTTAGTCCTTCTTCTCTTGAGATTATCTTACACCCTGGTGGAATTATACTTGAAACTGGGACCAAGTTGAAGGCCGCTATTCCTGCGTCTCTTAGCGCGAGCTCAAATGCCGCGAGTCTCTCTTTATGTACTCCAACGCCTTTAGTAAAGAACATTTCTTTAGCAACAAGGTCGTTTGTATCCATTTGCGCATCCGTTAATAATGGGTACAAAATAAAGTTTTCCCTCCCGGTCTTGAGTTACGTAGTTTTTTAGAGTCACGTAGCTTTTGTACTTAAAGCCTAAAGCTCGCTTAAGTTTATCAAAGTTCCCATTAGTTTCCTTCTTTGTCAGATGAATATACCTAAAGTATTCATTAGCTCTCCAAAGAACTTCAAACCTAAAAATTATAACTCTGAAGGTACAATTTTACTGTTTCTTAGTTCCACGTCTACCTTTTTCGAAGTCGGTAAGATTTTTAACGCCTTATTCTAAATTCTATACTACTACAAAGGCTTAAATTTTTAGTTCTCTTTGCTTCAAAGTATGTTTAGAAATAGAGAAGAAGCTGGCAGGTTACTTTCAGAGAAGCTTAAGCCTATTGTAAAGGACAAAGAGAATACGATTTTGCTTGCAATACCTCGTGGGGGTGTAGTTGTTGCCAAAGAAGTTGCAGTAGCGCTAGGGATTCCACTTGACGTCATTACTCCAAGAAAGGTAGGTGCTCCGTTTAATCCCGAGTTAGCCTTAGGTGCTGTAAGTCCAGATGGTCAGGTTTACATAAACAATGAAATTGTTGACTTAGTTGGTGCAAGTAAAAGTTACATCGAAGAAGAAGTAAAACGGCAAATGTTAGAAGCAAAAAGAAGGATGCTTCTATATAGAAAAGAAAAACCACTTTCAGTTGCTAAAAAGGAAGTTATAGTTATTGATGATGGCGTAGCTACTGGTGCCACTATGATCGTAGCAGTTAGGTCTGTTAGAGCTAAAGGTGCTAAAAAGGTAGTAGTAGCAACTCCCGTGATTTCACCTGAAGCATACGCCTTACTTACTAAGGAGTCGGATGAAGTTATTAGCTTATTAGTGCCCTCTTCATTTTATGCAGTAGGTGAGTTTTATGAGGACTTTCGTCAAGTATCTGATGAAGAAGTATTGGAAATTTTAAATTCCATGTATTGCTAATCTTAAGCTCTAACTTCTGTTATTTAAGTAGAAAAAGCGCCGATCAAGATTGACTCTTGCAGTTTTGCATACTTCTTATTTAGGTTGTGGCCTAACTTTATCTCAATTTTACTAGCTCAAAAAACTTTATTAACCTACTTTAGGAAAAAAAGGCAAATGTTTGTATCTGTAAGAGATTTCACAGTTGTTTGGGTTGGGTACAAAAATTTAGCAGAAGGACTAAAGGAGCTAGGAATAGACAAATACGAAATGCATGTTAACAGAAAATTAAGTCAAGACACTTATATAGACATGGGACAAGAGGTTAAACTTGGTTTTAATCTTAAAAGTACTGAAGAAAGAAAGAATTTTGTAAGTTTTTCTGAAAGCATGGGCATAAAACCTTGTGCTATCTTACTTGAAAACGACTTTTCAAATGATAACTTGGAAGAGGAAATAAACTACATAAAGGAAGCAACTCGGCTCGCAGATGATATTGGAGTCGAAGTAATTCGTATTAATCCTCATATGAAGGTAAAAAAGAATCAATCAATCGATTTTTATAGTACGCAGTTTACTGAGATCCTAACCTCTATAATAGACGAAACAAGCGACAGCAGTGTAGTTTATGCTGTAGAAAATCATGGATACATTGGAAACAATGAACAATTCTTGGATTACGTTTTTAAAGAAATAAGTAGTTCTAGATTTGGGCTAACCTTAGATACTGGTAACTTTTACTGGTATGGATACCCTCTAAGTAAGGTTCATCAGCTTATTGAAAAGTACGCCCGTTTTGTAAGACATACTCATCTAAAGAACCTAAAGTATCCTGAAGCAAAAAGAGAAGCTCAGAGAAAGCCTGGAGAAGGCTTTCCTAAAGTTGGAGTACCTTTGTATGAGGGCGACATTGATTTTAAAAAGGTCATTCGGCTTCTAAAAGAAGCAAACTATAATGGTGATTTAACAATAGAAGACGAGTCTCTAGGTAACTATGACCAAAAAGAAAGAAAAGAGATACTAAAAAAAGATGTAGAATTTATTAAAAGCTTAATTTCCAAGTAGAAGTCAAATATGCATCTAAATAGCCTTCAGGACATAGAGTCTAGAATAAAAAGTTCATAAAAGCAAAGAATTGCAGAAATTCCTTGGTCCGCAGATGAAGCTAGAGACTTAAAGCTCAAACTAAATGTTGTAACCCTTACATTAATTGGTACTCATAAAAAGAGCAGAGAACAATCGGATGAATTCTTAAGGAAAGTAAGGAACTTACAATCTAAGTCAAAGGGACGTCATTGGGGTTCGATTGTAGATGGAGGTTTGTCAACTATAGCATAAGTGACCCAAGTAACGTTAGGTATTTCACTCGTTATTCTTTTTGAGATAGAATCCAGAAGTTCATATGGTACTCTGGACCACGATGCCGTCATCGCATCAATGGAGTCTACTATCCTTACTGTAACTATATAGCCATAACTTCTCTCATCGCCCTTTATGCCCGTAGCTTTATCATCTCCAACTATTGCAAATGCTTGCCATACTTTGTCATACAATTTTGCTTTAATTAATTCTTCTTCAACAATTTTGTTTGCCTTTCTGCAGATCTCTAGTTTTTCTTCCGTTACTTCTCCAATTATTCTAACCGCTAAACCAGGTCCTGGAAACGGATGCTTCTTTATTAGTTCGTCGGGTAATCCTAAAGACTCCGCCAATTTCCTAACTTCATCCTTGTAAAGAAATCTCAGTGGTTCTATTAGTTTAAGCTTCATTTTTTCTGGCAATCCTCCTACGTTGTGGTGAGACTTTATCTTTGAAGCAGGTCCAGAAACAGCAGCGCTTTCAATTACATCAGGATAGAGTGTTCCTTGAACTAAATACTCGAAGTTTCCAAGTTTTTTTGCCTCTTCTTCAAAAACTCTAATGAACTCTTCTCCTATTACCTTCCTTTTTTGCTCCGGGTCTCTTATTGCTCTTAGTCTTTCTAAGAATCTCTTACTTGCGTCAACAAAGTACACTTTTGAGCCAAAAATCTTTTTCAGCATTAGCAACGTACTTTCTGCTTCCTTCTCTCTCAATAGTCCGGTATCTATGAACAGTACTACTAAATTATCTCCAATTGCCTCTTGCGTTAAAAAAGCTGCAGTTGTTGAGTCAACTCCACCACTCACAGCACATATTGCTTTAGAATCCTTAACTTCTTGTTTTATAAAGCTTATCATTTCTTTTGCATAATCCTTTACGGACCAACTTTTTTCGCATTTACATACTTCGAACAAGAACTTACTAAATATTTCCCTTCCATATTGAGTATGAGAGACCTCAGGATGAAATTGAACCGTGAATATTGGTAGTTCTTCATGTTCAAGTGCGGCGAACTTGCAGTTTTCCGTGCTCGCTACTGCTTTGAACCCACGTGGCAAAGTTTTTACTTCGTCAGAGTGGCTCATCCAAACTATAAAGTTGCTGGGTAGGTCTTTCAATAGTTTTCCATTGTTGGTATTTTTTAGTACTGTCTTCCCAAACTCTGCTGATTTTGCTTTTCCAACTTCAGCACCAAAAATAAAGCTTATTAGCTGATGCCCGTAGCATATTCCTAAAACTGGAATGTTTAGGTGTGTAATGCTAATCTTTGGTTTTGGAGAACTTGGCAAGTATACGCTTGCTGGACCTCCAGAAAGTACAATCGCTTTGGCTCCATCTAGTTCACTATAGTCAGCATCATATGGAACAATTTCGCTATAAACCCCAAGCTCTCTTATTCTTCGTACTATTAGGTGTGCGTACTGCGATCCAAAATCCATTACTGCTATCCAACTTTTCCTTGGGTTTTCTTTCATAATGGTTATCTTTCTTTTTTGTTAGCTTTATAAAGATATTTTTTGAAGATGCTAAAAAGAAGGATGCTCTACATACTCTACACAACTGGAAAATGTAATCTAAAGTGTAAGTACTGTGGAGGAAGCTTTAAAGAAGACGAAGTTCCTTGGAAAGTTCAGTACAAACTTGACGATCTAAAGAAGTTAGTGGAACATGACAAGGATGCCACAATTGCGTTCTACGGTGGAGAGCCGCTTATGAATCCGAAGTTTATAGTTGAAGTAATGGAAAACGTTAAAGTTAAAAGATTTGTTATTCAAACAAATGGAACTTTAGTGCACGCTTTACCGGAAAAATACTGGAAAATGTTCAGTGCTGTCTTAATTTCAGTTGATGGTATCGAAGAGCTTAATGATAAATACAGAGGAAAAGGAACTTACAAGCTCGCAATTTCTGCAGCAAGTTACCTGAGAAAAATTGGCTTTAGTGGTGATTTGGTCGCAAGAATGACTGTTACGGAAGATTCTAACATATTTAGGGATGTCATGCACTTACTAGAAATTAATTTGTTTAATCATGTTCATTGGCAATTAAATTTTATTTGGAGTGAAAAATGGCACAGCCTTAATGAATGGATTGAACAAAATTACAAAATAGGACTAAGGAGACTTTTTGATGTTTGGCTTAATGGACTAAGAGATAAGAAAGTGTATGGAATAGCGCCGTTTCAGGGAATATTTAAACGAATCTTGGAAGGTGGCGTCGCACCTCCATGTGGAGCCGGTGTTGACTCCGTTTCAATCAATACTAACGGAGAAGTACTCGCATGTCCAATTGCAGTACGAGAGAATTGGGCTAAAGTTGGAAACATTAAGAACAGTGGCACACTCAATTTAAAAAGTATGATTGCTGAGCCATGTACTTCTTGTGAGTACTTCAAAGTTTGTGGAGGGCGTTGTTTGTACGCATACAAAGAAAGGTTTTGGGGTGAAGATGGCTTCAAGGTTACATGTGATGTTACCAAGTTTACAATAGACCTAATAAAAAATAATCTTCACGAAATACTAAATTGCATAGAAGATTCAGGAATAAAAGTTGACGAAGTTAAGTATCCAAGCTTTAACAATACTGTAGAAATAATTCCATAACTCTAATTCATTACTTATTATTGTCTATAAGTAGTTATATGCACATTTTAGAGAAACCTAAGGAAAAATTTAATAAAGCTATCCTTTGTCGGTTAGAAAGAAGATAAAAGATGAGGAAAGAATTAACGAAAGTTAGAATAGACGCTGGACTTCATGAGAGGTTTGAAACACCAACTCATTTCTTACTCCCAAAATCAAGTTTGTTGGCAGAGAATTCATCGAAAATTTACTTAGAAATCGAAAAAGAAATGGTTCCGATACAGCTAAAAGAAAACGAAGATTCCTTTGAGGCTTTTACTATCCTCCCTCACGTGAAGGCGCAAGAAATTTTAGAAGGAAAAATTGTGTTGAGTGATGCTGAGGAAAACGAAGAACAGTTTTCTCACAATTCTAATGATGGTGTGCTAACAGTAAGCTATGGAAAGAATCTAATAGTAAGCTACAACTATGGAAGCTGGTTAAAGAAGCCCTACTTCTATCCAGTAGTTAGTACAAATGGTGTTAGAGTTACTGAAGATGGCCCAAAGGATCATGTACACCATAGGTCGTTATGGGTTGCTCATGGTGATATAAATGGGTTTGATTTTTGGAGTGAATTTGAGAATAGCGGTAAAATTGAAGCTAAAGATGTTAAAGTAGTAAGTTCTGGAAAGGTGTTCTTTGAACTAAGTAGCAAAAATCTTTGGGTTGAAAAATCGGGAGGTATTGAGTTGCATGAAGATAGGACCTTAAAAGTTTGGAAACTTGGTAAGGATTTGCTTTTAGATTTTAGTATAGGTCTTTTTAACCATAAAAAGGATACAAAATTTGGTGACACAAAGGAAGGCGGAATTTTATCTGTGAGAGTTAACGAAAAAATTAAAGTTCAAAATGGAGGCAGAATTGAAAATTCCTTTGGAGGCATAAATGAAGAAGAAACTTGGGGTAAACGGGCAGCGTGGTGCAACTACAGTGGTAAAGTTGATGGAAATGCTGTAGGAATAGCAATTTTCGATCATCTTGAAAATTTCAGATTTCCTACATACTGGCACGTGAGAAATTATGGTTTAATGACAGCAAATATGTTTGGTATTTCATACTTCACCAATTCTCCTAAGATGAGAGGTGACCACTTACTACCAAAAGGAGAAGTGCTAAAGTTTAACTACAGAGTTCTCGTTCATGAGGGTAAGGATTCAAGCTACATAAAGTCGAAGTACATAGACTTCATTTATCCGCCAAAAGTGGAAGTCTTAGTATAAAAAGTAACATGCTCCGTTTTTGTTCATATTAGTCCAAGGATAAACCCAACTACTGCTCCAACCACGAAAGTCAAAGACGGGATAAATGGTGCTAGTGCACTAATTATTACGTTTTTTATTTCCTGCGAAATTTCTTGGACTTTTCCTAAATTAAGCGAGATCACTCCAATGTAACTTAGAATAAATATGATTATTGAAACAACTATGAGCTTCTTAATTACCTTTGCAAAAATGTAGCCAACTACAACGCCTGCAACAAACATTATTAAAACTATTAAAAGAAGTTCGCTGTTTGCACCCAAAAGTTGATTAAGTTCCATTCCTTCTATGTTTTAGAATAAAAACACTCCTATATAAGTCTTACTCAGATATTATTATAAAAAGAAAAAAGAAAAAAAGTAGCTTACTTTATAAGAAACTTAGAAGCTTCTGAAGCCTTTATCGCTTTCTTCTTCAAAAGGAATTCCGCAAGAGCTGCTCTTATGATCTTTGATTTTGTTATCTTTGCCTTCTTGCTGTATGCGTCAAGTCTCGCGTATAGTTCTGTTGTCAAGTATATTAGTGTCTTAGATCTCTTCGCCGCTTTTGGCATTCTTCTCACCTCGCTATGAAAAGCTTGAAATTGCCATATATAAATTTTTTCTTATATTTTATATTTATAAATATTCTCTCATTTGCTTAGCTTACTTCAGATATTTGCTAATTTTTGTCTGTCATCAGTGGAGTTATAGCTTACTTATCGGATGCCTTAAAGGTATTTCAATAAAACACCAAAATTCTATTAAGACAGAAATAGTCAAGAAATGTTTTGCTCTACCTTTTACTTTTACATTGTTCTTTCTATTACCAAAAACTAGTCACAAATTTCTTCGTAATAAGAAGCTAACTGGTGTTGCTATTATAAATCATAACGCATAAGCCTCTTATGAGGTATCATAGTAGATTATTTGGTTTGGAGATATAAGGACATCGTTTAACTTATTCCTGCGAACAAACTCTTTAAGCTCATCATCTAGAGTTAGCAACTTCAGGTTAAAATGTAAAGAAGTTGAATATAGCACATTGTCTATCATGTCTCTGTGCCCAATTATACGTAACCTTATAGCTTCTTCAAAGACTTTCGAGTTTTCTTCGATTCCCTTATACCTGCCCCCTTCTAATATGCTCCTCAGACCTTGGCTAAATCTATCAGCATCAAAAGCGTTGTTCTTAGCTAATTTGGCTACTATCCATAGAGATTCTAAGATGCTGAAGCGAGAGTAGTATAATTCAGCTTTTACTTCGTCAAGCTTCCTAAGGCTCTCTGAAACTTCACGACCAGTATCGATACCAAGCGTTGGGAGTACGAAGGACGTATCAAGAAGGATTCTCAGCTTTTGATTGCTCCTCAAGGCTTATCGCTTCCACTTCTTCAGGTGTTATGGATGCAAACTTTTTTCCAGATAAAGCCAAATTAATTGGATCCTTAAGCGTCTCTAGGATTAAAGAGCTACCTGAAACTCGCAAAATCACTCTTTCGCCTTCTTTTAGGTCAAGAGCTCTGACTATTTTCTTTGGAAGATAGATGGCAAACTTTTTTCCGATTCGTGTTTCAATTGCCAGACTCATTTTCTTTTGTCAGATTCTTTATCTAAACACCGGCTTATAAACCTACCTTGTAAAATAGTTTGTCAATTTAAGACTCTAAAGGGTTTCATGCTTATTTTTACATAAAACTCGGCAAGAAAGCTTACGGTTTTAGCCACGAGACGAATTGTCGACAAGCTTAAAATAAGGAGTTTTCTGTATTTAATTTTGAGCGAGTTGCTCATGAAAAGCGGGCTGTATGCCTATAGCCAGAGGCTGCTTTGACATAGCCAGAACTCGGTATGATGAAGCCTTCAGGCCAAAAACCGAGAATCTTCCAACTTAAGTCGTGGAGAGTGCCAAGTATAATTCGACGAAAAAGTCCAGAGCTAAAGTTCTGAGATGAGTTGTCAAGAGATTTTAGAACAACGAAAAAGGTACAAGAAAACCTCGACTTTCATCTGTGAGTGACTGAAGAGAAATCCTCACATAATGAAGTTATCAGATAAAAGTTGTCTTAGCTACCAATAGAAAGGACAAAACACATCTTCATACAGAAGGGAAATGAAGAATTATTTATTTCTATTGGATGGTTGTTCTAAGCTATGGAACGAAATAAACTTTGAAAGAAAATAGGAGTATATTCACTAAGAAAGATTTGAACGACATCATAAACGTTTGTACAAAAATACACGCCACTGATGAGCTCAGCAAGTAATAAAAAAGAATAATGAAGCTTGGAAGAGTTTTCTGAAATTAAAGATGCCGTTGGAGTAGTAAACATAGGGCGCTTAGCTTCCTGCGGAGCTATTAACTTGATGTTCTACTGCTTCTAAGGTGGAATGAATTAGGGGCTTAAGAGAGCAATGAACAAAATAACATCTTTGGAAACAGAGTATCAAATCCAAAAGGCTTTAAGAAAAGTAGCAAACGTCTGAATTCCATAAAATTTTTCATGGAACTTAATTGGCTAAGCACTACAAACTAAAAACGAAAAGTTTATCAACTTCTCTACGTGTTAATTAAAAAGGTGAAACAAAGGATGAAAGTCAATAAAAGCAACTTAGAAAAATTAAAAACAGAGTACTCTGGCTATATTGAAGGTGAAAAGATAGACAAATTCTTTGAAGACTTTGAAATAAAGTTTGCAGCTGGACATTGGGCTGCTGGAGACTTCCTAGATAGGTTTGCAACTAAAGGATACAACAGCAATGATCCAGATTTTAAGAGCGACATAGTTTCTCAGCTTAAGAGAGTTAAGAAAGCTGGAATTAAAGGTGTAGAGTTTCACGACAGCATATTCATAGACTCAAACTACAAGTTAAATGAAAACATAGTAGAAGAAGTAAGAGCTGCTGTAAAAGAGCTGAACTTGATTCCTACAAACATGAACATAAACTTGTGGACAGACCCAAAGTGGAAGCTTGGAGGCTTGACGAATCCTTCTAGGAAAGTAAGGGAAGAAGCCTTGCAGGTTGCTCTTCAGGCAATTGAGATTGCAAAAAAGGTTGGTTGTAAAAGCGTTGCACTTTGGCCAGGAGCAGATGGTTGGGACTACAACTTTGAAGTTAACTATGGTAGGCAGCTTGAGCTCTTCATAGAAGGTTGTGAAAAGATAAGCAAGGAGGCAAAAAAGTCTGGGCTAATTTTTGGAGTTGAAGCTAAGCTTCACGAACCAAGGGAAGGCAACATGATAATTCCAACAACTCATCTTAGCGCATTCGTTGCAAAAACTGTAAACGAAAGAGTTGGTAGCAAGAACATGGGAGTTTGCATAGACTATGGACATGAGCAAATGTATGCAGTAGAGCCTGCAGCCACAGTTTATGCATTAAAGTTGCTCGACGTTCCTCTAGTTAACTTTCATATAAACACTGCAAAGCTTCATAGCAACGATGAAGATAGAATATTTGGAACCGGTGACATCTGGAGAATGGTTGACTTCATCTATGCTGCAATAGACACTAACTACGATGGGTGGTTTGGAGAAGATCAGTTTACATATAGAATGGATCCGGTGAAGGCAATGTACTTATCGAAGGAAATATTTGCAAACTTGGCAAAGAAGGCTCTCCTAATCTACGCTAACAAAGAGGAACTTGAAAAGGTTAGAGAAACTGGAGACCAGGCTGAAATAATAAACTTAGTTAAGAAGATAGTGTTGAGTAGTTAAAGAAATTTCTTTTTTATTATTTTTAGCTTTAAAGCTATTAGTTTCATAACTTAGTTGCTCTCAGTGTTTCTCAGATTTATGCTGTATGATGAAGAAACGGTTAAAAGATTAACTGCATTTAGGATTACAGTCAGTATGCTAAGATCTCTACTGAATCGATGCTAATTTAAATAACATTTTTCTCTCTAGATGTTCTGTTAAGTTAACAGAGCGCTCTCTAGGAAGTACAAAGCTTAAATAAGGAACTAAAAACTAGAAGTCATCAAAATGCTAGATGTAGTCCTAAAATTTTTGCTAGTAGTTGTCATTTCGTTATTCATTGGTACGTTGTCTTCGTTGCTTGGGGTTGGCGGTGGCTTTTTAATGGTTCCAATGATGATATACCTTCTTAATTTATCTCCAAAAATAGCAACAGGAACGAGTTTATTTGTAATATTTTTGTCTTCAATGTTTACAAACTTCGCCTACATACGGCAAAAAAGAGTAGATTTCCTAATCGTAGCGATATGCTCTATTTTTTCGATTCCAGCTTCAATTTACGGCTCTTATCTCGCTTTCATTCTTTCTTCTACAATTATAAGAAAAGCGTTTGGAGCGTACTTAATTTTCATTTCAATCTTTATGAATGTTAGCAACAAGTTAACCAAATTTAAGTACAAAGATCCAGTAGAAGTTAGGAGGAACATAAATTCCGAAGTTGGTACTTTCTCTTATAGCATAAAGGTATTTTTAACAGTAATAACTTCTATATTTGCTGGTTTGGCTTCTGCATTGTTTGGAATAGGTGGAGGAACAGTTATAGTTCCAATTCTTTCCTCTTTATCTTATGTACCCATTCATATAGCTACAGCTTCTTCGGCTTCTATAATCTTTTTTACGTCCTTAGTTGGCTCAGCAATGAGGCTTCATTTTAACCAAATTGATTTTTTAACAGCTTTATCCTTACTTCTTGGAATGCTTCCAGGAACTCAAATTGGTGCTAAAATTTCAAAGAAAATCAGTTCGAAGAATCTTTCTCTAGTTTTTAGTACATTCGTATTCATACTTGGTACTTATATGGTGGTAACATGATAATGAAGTTTAATTCGCTTATGCTTGTTCCAAATAGATTAAAGTTACTTTACTTACTTCGTAATTCAGGCTTTGAAGTTAGAATGCACGCATACGAGTACCTTGTGGCTTACAATAGTAGGTTCCTTTGTCTTATCCTTCTCTTTCCTCTAGATAACAAAGCAACAATAAAAGTATTCGATTGGATTCCAGACAACAGTTTGTTGATTAACAAAATCGTATCTATAATTAAGAAAGTTGAGAAAGATGTAGCAATAGAAATAAAGTGAGTATATTGAAGTATGAGCAGTTGAAAGGACAATCTTGATTTCATAAGCTGAACTTGTAGTCCTTTAACCAAATGTCCTAAGTTAACTAATCCGAATATAGTGCAGTATTGTTTAAATATCCGTTCTAAGTGCTTTTTCCCTGCGCTACCATATGGATACGAGCAATAATTCGAAAAAGTTCTATACTCTTAGAATTTTGCCAGGAAATGTTTTAGTTGATGTAAACGTTGGAGAAACGATCCTTGAGGCTCTCTTAAGAAAAGGCATTCCAATTGAAAGTGTTTGTGGAGGAAGAGGCGTCTGTGGAAAATGCGCTGTAAGAGTATTGAACGGAATTCTCTCTGAGCCAACTTTACAAGAAAGAAGGTGGCAAAAGGTCCTTGGTTCAAACACTAGGTTATCATGCCAAGCTAAGTTATTTTCCGATGCTACTATAGAATTAAGTGAAACACTCACAGTAAAAAACGTAAAAATCCTAACGCTTGGAAAGAGAATTCAAACTAATTTAAGCCCATCTACAATAAGGAAGACTATATTTTTAACTAAGCCAAGCTTAGAAGATCAAAAAGCTGACCTTGAGAGAGTGCTAAGTGAGTTAAATACTGCTAGGTTTGACCCACTTGTTTTGGAAAAAATATCAAAGACAGTTTGGAGTTCCAATTTTAACATTGATGCTGTATTGTTTGAGGACGAACTGTTAGATGTTGTTCCCCATTCAAATGATTCTCATTTGTATGGAGTTTCTTTTGATATTGGAACAACAACAGTTGTTGGATACTTATACGACTTGTCAACTGGTGAACTACTGTCTGTTAAGTCTTCTTTTAATGAACAGATAAAGTTCGGTGAAGATGTAATAAGTAGAGTTGAATACGCAAGCAGAAGTTACGAAAACTTGAAGAATGTTAGAGAAGCAATCATTTCTACAATGAACAAAATTATAAAGGAGTTGTTGGAAGAGGCAAAAATTGATGCATCTCAAGTTTATGACGTTGTTTGTTCTGGAAATACTATTATGACTGCATTTTTGCTTGGAAACGACAGTTTCTATTCTTCTCGATCTCCTTATATTCCTCCATTTACTTCACAAGTTGAAGTTAAGGCAAGAGACTTGAAGATAGGGATAAATCCCTCGGGGTACGTGAGAACGTTGCCTTGCGTTAGTGCTTACATTGGTGGCGATGTTGTTGCCGATATTCTGGTTTCTGAACTTTTTAAGTATGAAGATCCTGTTGCTTTGATTGATCTTGGAACTAACGGAGAAGTAGTAATTAAGAATTCGAATGGAATTTTCGCGGCATCTTGTGCTGCTGGTCCTGCGCTTGAGGGGTACAGCATAAGACATGGTATGCGTGCTATGGATGGCGCAATAGAATCTGTTACCATAAGCGAAGATGGTAACGAAGTATTTTTCAAGACCATAGGAAACAAAAAGCCTGTTGGAATATGCGGCTCTGGCATCGTTGAGGCTTTAGCTTGGTTGCGAATTAGAGGCATAGTAAGCAAGTCTGGAAAACTACTGGAAAACTCCAGTAGAGTAAAGAAAGAAGATAGTGAGCTTCAATTCATTTTAGTTGACGAAAAAAACTCTGGAACGGGAAAAAACATAGTTGTAACGCAAAGCGACATTAGAAAAATACAGCTCGCAAAGGCAGCTGTGCTTTCGACCTTTATCATCTTGTCGCGAATAAGCAAGACCAAGGTAGAGGATATTAAAAAATTGTTTATAGCTGGAGCATTTGGGAACTACATAGATCCATTTTATGCTATGGTAATTGGCCTCTTACCCGAGGTTCAAAGGGAAAAGATTGTCCAAATTGGTAATGGCTCTGGAATGGGTGCAAGCTCTTTACTTCTTTCTAAAGAACTTTGGAAAGAATCAATAGAAGTTGCAAGAAAAATTAAAGTAGTAGAGTTAAACTTAGTGCCCTCGTTTAGGCAGGAATTTATAAACGCAACGTTTATTCCTCACAAGGATGAAACCCTATTTCAAGGCACTCTTAAGTCAATTTCGTCCTTGGGAAGGGAAGAATGAACATTCTATGACTCTCAACAAAAAGCTCAACTTATTTAGACCAAAACGATTTTTATTCTTGCCTTTGTTCTTTTCTTAGCGAATCATGATTCCTGTCTTAAAAGTTAGTGGTAATAGCATAGCAGAAGCTTGGGAAAAGTCTTTAGTTGAGCTTTGGAAGAATGGTATTAGAATAAGGACAGAATACGACAAGCCTAATGATCCTCCAAGTATAGATGCAACGATGATAATAGTTGTCCCCGAACCTCTTTCTGAACCGAGGATACACTTATCAATCCCAGCAAGCTTTAAGGACTTGTGGAAGTACAGAAGAGAAGTTGTTGATGGGGTTCATGATCATTGGATAGATCCAAAAAGTGGAAAGTGGACTTATACTTATCACCAAAGGTTGTTTAAGTATCCATCGTGCAACGAATTCGTAAATCAAGTAGACTATATTGTAGATAAGCTTTCTAAAGTTCCTTATACTAGAAGAGCACAAGCAATAACTTGGGATCCGAAGCTAGACCCAAAAACAAATGATCCTCCATGCTTACAGAGGATATGGCTTCGCTGTACAGAAGATAGCGATGGTGTACTAAAGTTAAACATGAATGCTCACTGGAGATCTAGAGATGCCTACAAGGCCGCCTTTATGAACATGTTTGCTCTTACCGAGCTACAAAAGGAAATTGCTCAAATGATTTCTAATAAAGTTAATAAAGAAGTTGCAGTTGGACAATATGTGGACATTTCAGATTCCTATCATATTTATGGCTCTTATATTGAAGACTTCAGCAATAGGTTTTTAAAGGCGCTGGAGCAAAGAAATTTTTATTCTAAGGATCTAAGAAAAACTAGGACTATAACAAGTGACAATCCTATAGTTAAAAAAGACTTCGCGGAAGCTGATGCAGAACTAGAAAAAGAAAAACAAATTCAGAAGTAATCTTTCAGTCTATACTCGCTTATTTTTTGCTCGTAAATTTGAAGTGCTTGCTCCACTTTTTTATGAGGCTCTTTGCTTATCTCTTCTAGCTTGTTTTTCATAATTTCTAAGAATCTTTTCTCACTTCTGTTAAGCTTAAGTTTTTCCTCTTTCGTCATCAACTTCACTAGTTTAACTCCTGCAAGGATTGTCCTCAGCAACGTGTCTTCTTCACTAACTATCGTTTTTCCAATTTCTAAAGCAACATCTGGCGAAAGAACGTAAGCCTGTGGGTCCAAGTACTTATCCGACTCTATTAGAATTTCTTTTAAACAATCTTGATTCCCGCTTTCTATTGCCTTGTTCATTAACTTAGTATCGTAGAAAAGAATCTCCAAAAAAACCTCTGGTCCGTAGCCTCCAAAAAGTCTTATATTTTCGACTTGCTCATTTGACCACAGATCGCAAGTTGCTGCAGCTATGTTACCAACAAGACTCGAATGTGCAACTGCTGAGCTTTTCCCTTCCATCGACATTGGGTAGCCTGTAATGGCTTTAATTATTACATTCTCGTAGGCACAATCCTTTCCAGGACCTACTGCTCCTTCTTCGTAGGCAACTAGGCTTCTGCTTGCAGACATGCTTCTAACAACAGCTGCAAGAGTGTGCGGTATAGTGTTGTTTTTCATGCCACCCGCTAGCCTCATCGCAGTGTTTCCAAAAGCGCATGCGCTATCACCTCCTGCTATTACGTTGTTGTTCCTCGCTATCCTCACGATTTCTCTCCACAATCTTTTCATATCGAGTATTGACAACAACCCAAGAGAAGTTACAATTCCTAGAATATCCTGCCTTATTATAGCATAGTTAAAAAGTTCCTTTCCTCCCTCAGATTCAATTGATAAGACATCCGCTCCATTCTTTGAAACTTCCTCAAAGGTCTCCAACATTTTACTGAAGCTTTCTTCGTCATGCTTTACTTTTCTAAAGTCTCTCATGTCTGCTACGGTTACTCTAAGTCCTAAGTTTATATTGTATTCTTTTGCATAATTCTCCATAATATCTTTCTGGATTCTAACTATTTCTCCCGCTAGTTTTGGATTTCCTGTTTCAACGTAAGTTAGTTCTGTTTCTAGTTGTAGGTCTCTTACTCCAAGGTCAACAGCTCTATTCAGTATTTCTTTTGTTATGTTTGTATACTCTTCCTTAAGATCTCCTTTCACTCTTGGAAAGTATTTTATCTCTGGAACAACTTTACCCTTTCCAATCTCTAAGTTAATGCCATACTTAAGTGGAAACTTAGAAAAACCAAACTTTATTTCTTCTAAGCTTAAGTTTGTTCTATTGAACTTCATGACTTAATTCCTCTAACTTTTTGCTTTACTCTTCTCTTCCATCCAAGCCTTGCATATTCTTACCCCTTGAACAGCGTCTGCACCATAGCCATCTGCTCCTATACTTTTAGCAAACTCTTCAGTAACTGGTGCTCCTCCTACTATAACTTTTACTTTGTCTCTTAGTCCAGCTTCTTTTAATGCTTCTATTACGTTCTTCATTTCTACCATCGTTACTGTTAGTAAGGCTGACATCGCTACAATGTCGGGGTTTTCTTTCTTTACAGCTTCTACAAACTTCTCAGGCGGCACGTCTGCCCCTAGGTCTACAACTTCAAATCCCGCAGCTTCAAGCATTATTGCAACTATGTTCTTCCCTATGTCATGTAGGTCTCCTCTAACAGTTCCTATGACAACTTTTCCCAATTTTTTAACTTCAGTTCCCTTTAAGTAAGGTTCAAGAATCTTAGTTATTTCCTTTCCTATTTCGCCAGCAACTATAAGTTCAGATAAGAAGTATTCTGAAGCCTCAAACTTCTTCCCCACTATTTCCATACCTTCAGCTATGCTCCTTGAAATTATTTCTTGAGGCTTTACTCCAGATTCTAGAGCTTTTAAAGTATACTCTCTTGACTTATCAAAATCTAGGTTCACTATGCTGTCTCTAATTGCCTCTAGAAGTTTCTCTTCGCTCATTTTTATCTCTTCATATTCATACAGTGAATATTTAAGCCTTTAAGAAATAAACCTTTAAAAGTAACTCTAAAAAGAAAGCAACTAATGCCTCTAACTACAACTGTAATTGGAAGCTTTCCAAGACTTCACGAAGACCTAAAAAAGTCCATTAAGTTAGCTATTGACCTACAAGTTAGTGTAGGAATAAACATAATATCTGATGGAGAACAAAGAACAGACATGCTTTTGTACATGTTAAATTCTATGTATGGAATAAATAAAACGAATGAAAAAATTTTCATAACCGGTAAAATTAGGCCAATAGAGGAAATTACTAATTCCTTTAAAGTGGTTGACTTTCTCGAGGCAAAAAGTTATATTAAAGAAAGAGGGTATGAAAATAAGTTAAAAGTTGGTATAACTGGACCAATAACTTTTGGATTTTCAGCTGCAATAAACAAATTAGGGCCATACAAAAACTTAAGAGACAGAGAATTGTACAAAGATGTTGCAATCGTTGTAAACAAGATTGCAAAACAAATTCAACATTACGATGGATTGGTTCAAATCGATGAACCAGGAGTTAGTGCCGGGTTTTTAGATCCAAGTTTATCAGAAGAACCTTTGAACATTGCAACAGAAGACCTAGATCCTAAACTAACAAGCATACACGCCTGTGGAAAACTAAACTTAAATGTACTAAAAACTTTAGGCAAAATAAAAAATGTAAGTGTTCTTAGCTTAGAATTTGCTGGTTCTTCAAGTAACATAGATACGCTGTCAAAAGGCCTACCAAGTATAGGTTCAAAGAAGGTGGGAGTAGGATGTATGAAAGTTAATGTTTTATCTCAAGAAGATTTAACTCCAATCGAAAAGTCTATGGAAATAGTTAGAAATATTTCTTCTATAGTTGGGTCACGTAACTTAGCTTACATACATCCTGACTGTGGTTTGAGAAAAACGAACGTTGAATTGGCCACTATGATACTTAAGAACTTAAAAGAAGTCTCAAGTAGAATTAAGTTGTGAATTAGAAAAGTTTTTATTTCTGTTTAAATTACAGTTGTTGAGCAAGAATGTCTAAAGTAAGAATGGCAATAATTGGCGCTGGAGGTATAGCTGGTTCTCATGTTTCTGGTTTAAAAATACTTAAGGGAGCTAATCTTGATGTGATTGATGTGGTTGCAGTAGCAGATATAGTAGAAGAAAATGCCAAGAGGAGAGCAAGCGAAATATCTTCATTTCAAGAGTTTAAACCGAAAGTTTACACTGATTTTAAGAAGATGCTTTTAGATGAAAATGACCTAGATGCTGTAGACATATGCGTAGACCATAGGTCGCATCATTCTGTTGCAGTAGAAGCACTAAACGCTGGGAAGCATGTGATAGTTGAAAAACCTTTAGGTATTACGATTAAGGCTGCAAAACAAATAATAGAAGCATCAGTAAAGAACGGTAAAATTCTTGCTACTGCAGAAAACTATAGAAGGAGTGTAGAAGATAGAGTAATAAAATGGGTTGTTGAAAAAGGTATGATAGGAACTCCAAGGATGCTATACTGGCTTCAGACAAGCTTTAGTTTATCTGCATGGGGTTGGAGGAATGATAAGATGAAAGCTGGAGGTGGCTGGATATTCGACGGTGGTGTACACTTTGCTGATTTGTTCTTATACATACTTGGTGAAGTTGAAGAAGTTTATGCTGTAACGAAGACTCTTGAGCCAACTAGGTACGATGACTGGCCTGAAATGAGCAAAAAAGTCAAGTCTACGGTTGAAGACTTAAGTTTTGCTTTGCTGAAGTTTAAAAGTGGTGTTACTGGTGCATGGATCTGGTCTAATGTTTCACCAGGAGAGAACTTTAATCATAGAATAATCAGTGGAACTCTTGGCTCAATTAGCTGGGAGAATGGCTTAACAAAGTTGGGTGAAGGAAACATAGGAAAGTATACATTATCTTTATATGAGTTAGCCCAAATGATGAGAAAAGAAATAGGTCCCGAAAAAGTAAACGAAATGTTTCCGAATGGAGTAGGTACAAGAAGCTTATTTGATTTTGATGGTACTATAGCAATAGAGCTATATGATTTTGCTCGTTCGATAATTGAACATAAGAAACCTGAAGTTGATGGTGAGCTTGGACTAAAGGCTGAAGCTATACCCCTTGCTATCTTTGAGTCCTCAGCTGTTGGAGAACCAGTAAAAGTAGAAGACGTTATAAGTGGCAACGTAGAAGTTTATCAAAAAGAAATAAATGATTCACTAGGTCTATAAAGTTATCATTCAAATGCATAATCAGCACTTCCTTTGAAATTTTTATTTTTTAATAAAATCTTTCAATGTACAGTTAGAACGACTTTGCTTACTTTCTCATACAATATGATGTTATCAGTCGCTAGAAGAATCCTTTAACTTTCTTAGAGCCACTACACATGTGTCATCGTAATATGTCACAATCATGCGCTACTAAAATATCTGTGACGCAATGTCATCTAGTCTCCTTTGTTTCTTCTATGCTTTTTAAAAAACCTTTTTACATGACATACTTCTTAGCCTTAAGGTTCTTTAAGAGTTTTTTATAGCTCTCTTTCTTTTTTCTAGTGTAATCCTTTGCCTATATTCGTAAACATGGCCTCTAGGACATATTTCGTCCCTGAAGGTGTTTGTTCTCTGGTACTATCTTATGCTCTATGACTTCGTCCATGCTTCCTGTTCTATATCCTTCTAAATCCAAAGTTACATAAGTATAGCCTAAACTTTTAAACTTCTTTGTAATTTTATCAAGCAGTTCTTCATTGAAAAAAAGTTTTCTTTCATGCGGAAGAACTTCTATTCTTGCTATACTTCCGTGATCTCTAACTCTAAGCTGAGTAACATTAATGTTTTCTTTTATGAACTTCTCTGCTTGAGCTACCCTTTTAATCTTGTCATGCGTTATTTCCTGCCCATATGGAAACCTTGATGCTATACATGCCATAGATGGTTTCTCTGAGTTTGGTAGTTTAAGGTATCTGGCAATTTCCCTAACTTCGTTCTTTGTAATTCCAACTTCCGCCAAGGGGCTTCTTATTCCTTCTTCAACTAGCGCTAAAAAGCCAGGTCGATGCATCTTTAAGTCGTCGGCATTTGTGCCATCAGCAACAACTTTTAAGTTAAGGTCGTTTGCAACTTTCTTAAGGGTAGTCATTAATTCTTTTTTGCAAAAGTAACACCTGTTTGGTGGATTCTTAACTAAGTTTTGATTCTTAAGCTCATCAACTTCTATGACGATATGTCTTAGGTTCTGATTTTTTGCAATTTTCACTGCTTCTTCGAGTTCACCCGGCGGTAACAGAGGCGAGTCAGCTGTAACTGCCACTACTCTGTCACCAATAGCATACTTTGCAACAACAGCTACGACAGAACTATCTACGCCTCCTGAAAATGCAACTAAAACACTTCCCGCCTCTCTGAACCAGTTTATTAATTTCTGAAGTTTCTCCTGAGTTCCTTGAGAAAGACTCATTTCAGCGCTTCCTTTTATGACAGAGTTATAAATCTTTCGTGACTCAAACTAAAGTAACATTACTTAAATGTTTTACGTATTAAGCTAAAGCTATGACGATCTTTTACGACTTCTATATCAAATTTTCTGCGGAACACTGTCTTTCCATGCAAAATATTTTTATCTTATTTTTACCGTTAAAGAAAAGACCAACAATGCTCGGGAGCACTTTTATTATAACTATGTATATTTCTTAAAACAAAAAGAGTTAAAACGATATAGGCGTTACTCGTTGGAGCTAAGTCATGACCATTGGTAAAACACTAAGTAAAGTTAAGGAAGTTATAGGTGCATGGGGTCACAACTCAAAAGTCCTTGCACTTACAGAAATATTCTGGAGTTTACCCATGAGCTGGGTTTACTTCTACAGACCTATATTTTTAAGAAACTTAGGTCTCACCAACGTAGAAATAGGCCTCATCTTCTCAACTCTTTCTTTTTACAATGTAGTTTTGCCATTTTTTGGAAGTATTTTAGCAAGTAAGCTCGGAAAGAAGAGAGCGTTTATGTTATGCGACTCAATTGGATGGACCCTTGCATTGATAAATTGGATTATCTCAAAAAGTTTTATTCACGTTATGATTGCAATTTCATTCGAAGGATTAGTTTGGACGACAGCTTCCGTATGGGAAACGCTTTTAGTTGAAGATACAAAACCAGAATTTAGAACAAGTGTCTACAGTTTTGTTTCATTAATGTATACCATAGGGAGCCTGGCTACTCCTGTAGCTGGTATATTAATAGGTTTATTTGGAATAGACCTTGGAAATAGGATACTTTTGTCCATAGCTTTACTTTCTCTTATTATCATGTTTGTTTTAAGATGGATTCTCCTACATGAAGGTAAAGAACGTTTAAACAATGAAAGAGGAATGAAAGTTCATGCTAACCTAAAGGAATATGAAAGAGCCATCCAAATAATTCTTCACAGTAAGCCTCTACTTATAATTCTAATCGCTTCCATACTTGGAAGTGTTTATTATATTGCAACTTCAGACTACCTTCCACTGTTCTTAGTTGACGAAAAAGGGTTAAACTTAACAGCAAGTTTAGCTTCAGTAATTCCGCTACTTAGCTCCTCAATAACCCTACTCTTATTGCTTTTCTATGTCCCGAAACTTAGAAATAAGAAACAGCACTTATTGGCCTTAACTCTAGGTTATGCTTCTGGCTTGGTTTCATACTTTACACTAATAACCTTCACTAGAAATTCTTTAATTGTAGCTTTCTTGTTCAGCATCTTCAATGGGTTTTATTCAAGTGTATCTTTTTCCGTATCTAGAACTTTTCTAAACAATGAAATAGATGAGATAGATTCGGATGCAAGAATTAGTATACTGTCGATAGTTGCGATATCAACAAACATGGCTAACGTACTTACTCCTATGCTGCTTGGTTTTCTTTATTCTCTTGACCCGCGGTTTCCCTTCTTTCTTGTTGTAGTTGCTATGTTCATAAACTTATTTTTGGTGCGGTCTATTAAAAAATAATTCTGTAGAGGTTAACGAAAATCTTTCTCATTAGTTAAACTACTTTATGCTTAGACAAGAAAGATATTTAAGCCATTACTACTAATGTTAGAAGGTGATAGAAATGCTGTGGGAGAAGATGACTAGTCCAGAGATAAAAGAGGCCTCGAATAAGGGTCTAGTTGCTGTGTTACCAATTGGTTCTATTGAAATTCATGGTCCTCATATGCCTGTTGGGACTGATTCAATAACAGTGTATAAAATAGCTGAGCTTGCAGCTGAAAAGGAACCAGCAGTAGTTCTACCTCCTTTTTATTATGCATATGTTCCTGAAAATAGGCACTTTCCAGGTACGATTTCTCTAACAGCAAAAACTTTGTTGTCCTTGTTGGAAGAAGTTTGTGACGAAATTTCAAGAAATGGGTTCAAAAAAATTTTAATAGTTAATGGGCACGGGGGCAACAATGAGCTTATAAGGGTTTTCTTGAGAGATAGCTTAACTAAAAGAAAGAACTACTTTATATATGCGCTTGTTAATCCATGGCCTTCAAATTTAACTGCTATGATTACAAAGCTAACTGAAGGCCGCACAATTGGTCATGCCTGCGAAGTAGAGACAAGTATTGGGCTATACTTGTTTGAAGATCTAATAAAAATAAAAAACGTAGAGCAGGAAGCAAAGACTGGAAGTACGAACTTACCAAAAGGAATTGAAACTCCAGTTGACTGGCAAGCTTATGCTCTTCAGCTTTACCTTGGTGATCCTAGGTTAGCTAGCAAAGAAAAGGGGAAACTCATCGTTGAGGAATTAGTTACTTTTCTCGCTGAAGCAATAAGAAAGATTAAAGAGGATGAGAATGTTCCAAGAATTCTTAGCAACTTTTATGAGAAAGCCTATAAGAATATTTAGCAAACTCAACAAACTTCCTTTCAAGGGAAAAAATGAAAAGTAGTTAATACTCGGGAGGTGCTAACTCCACTTCGTTAAACCATAGGAAACTGTCTAAGACATAGCAACGCTTATTTCTTTTTTAGTATTCAAATCCTATTTTTCTGAAACTGTCAAATAAAGAAAGACCTTTCAATAAAGTGTATCGTACCGAGCCATTAGCTTATATTAAAGTAAACTTTATTTTATTAAAGTATTAATCTATTGAATATTAGCAGAAAATAAAACTTTTGATAAATAGACAAAGTTGTGCCTCCTCAAATTTCCTAAGCTTTCTTACTCCTCGATTAAGTTTTTAAGTTAGTTTCTAAATTAAAGTTCCGAAAGGCTAAAAAGAGTACTTTTAGTTTTGGTGGTTCTTAGGCAGGAGGTGATAATTAATGACCAAGATACTGTTTTTCAACGGCTCCCCTAGGAATTATGGACTAACGTATACATTACTTAACTTTGCTCTTAGAGGTGCTAGTGGTGTAGGTGTTGAATCAAAACTTTTCAATCTCTATGACCTCGAAATACAACCGTGTTTAGGTTGCCTAAGCGACGATCAAATCAGTTGTAGATATCCATGCGTTATCGATGACAATATGCAAAAGATCTACAGTGAAATACTTTCGTCAAATGGCATTATAATTGCTACTCCAATTTATTGGTTTGCTCCAAGTGGGGTCGTAAAAAACTTTATAGACAGGCTTACAGTATTTGAAAACATGATTTTTATAAGTGGAAGAAGCTTAGTTGAAGGTAAAGTTGCTGGTGTTATAGCAGTAGGCAATGACGGTGGAGCTGTTCAAACAATTTCAACAATTGTTTCAGCTCTTATTTCAATGGGCTTTACGGTTCCTCCATTTGGTTTTTGCTACCATACAAAAGATGAAGAGCCTAGTGAAAATACTTTGCGTGATGCATTTAACGTAGGTAGAAACGTTGCGCTGCTTGCTAAAGTATTAGAGAGAAATGGGAGCAATTGGTATGATGTTAAGACTATCGAAGAACTAAGTGCCATCAAAGAAGAAATTAATGCACTGTGCAAATTGAATAAAGAAAATACCTTACCAAAAAGAAATGTTATCATTAACAAACTCATTACAAAAGATAACTTAGTTCTAACTCCACTAGAAGAAGTTAAGGACAAGAGTAAGCATAAGTAAATCTTTGTTTCACTTTATTCATTAAAAGTCTTCCTAGAAGCAAGCGTAACTATTAAGCCTAACTGTTTAACGAATGCGCTCATAACTACTGAGAAAAACTTAAAAACTTATGAGCCACCATAAAAATCTATGACCAATTCTGCGTTTCTTGCATTTGATTTAGGAGCAGAAAGTGGTAGAGCCATCCTCGGATTTTTAACAGATAACAAAATACGAATAGAAGAACTTTATAGGTTTCCAAATGTTCCGGTAAAAGTAGAAGGTAGTATCTTTTGGGATGTTTTGCGACTATGGAGCGAGATGAAGTCCGCTATTTCTCTTGCTAACTCTAAGCTTGGAGAAGATTTAAAATCAATAGGCGTTGATACCTGGGGTGTTGATTTTGCGCTTCTAGACAGTAACGGAGAACTCCTTGGAAATCCTCACCATTATAGAGATCCTCGAACAGAAATTGCCTTTGAAGAGGCTCTTAAAAAAGTTCAAAGAGAAGAAATATACTTTAGAACAGGCATTCAGTTTCTTAGAATAAATACTCTCTATCAACTTTATTCCTTAGCTTTAAACAAATCTTCCATACTTAAGGCTGCAAGCAAGTTCTTAATGATCCCTGACTTATTTAACTATTGGCTCTCTGGTACTAAAGTCTCAGAATTCACAGACGCTACTACTACTCAATTCTATAATCCTTCTAAGGGTGACTGGGATTATGAGCTTCTAGAAACGCTAGGCATTCCAACTCATTTCTTACCTGAAATCATAAATCCTGGAACAATTCTTGGAACTATATCAAAAAATTTAATAAGTGAACTAAACTTGAGTAACGGTAAAGTTTCGATCGTGGCTCCTGCTTGTCACGATACTGGTTCCGCAGTCGCTGCTGCTCCACTAGAAGATGAAAATTCAGCTTACATAAGTTCCGGAACTTGGTCTTTGGTAGGAGTGGAAGTAAGTAAGCCGATAATAAACAAAAAGTCCCTAGACTACAACTTTACTAACGAAGGTGGAGTATTTGGAAAGTTTAGGTTTCTTCGTAACGTTCAAGGAATGTGGTTAATCCAAGAGTGTAGAAGAGTTTGGGCTAGTCGTGGTAAAAACTTTTCTTATGATGAGCTTACACAACTCGCAAGCAGATCAAGAAAGTTTATCTCATTCATAGACCCAGACAATCAAAGGTTTCTTGCCCCAGGAAACATGGTGGAAGAAATTTTAAGTTACTTAGAAGATACAAATCAAGAAAAACCAAAAAACGAAGGTGAACTAGTTAGAATAATCCTCGAAAGCTTAGCTTTTAAGTATAGGCTCGTGATTGAAAGAATAGAGGAGCTAACAGGAAACAAGATTAAGCAAATTAATATCATCGGAGGCGGCTCGAGAAACTGGTTACTAAACCAACTTACTGCCGATTTTACTGGAGTTAAGGTTGTTGCGGGGCCCGTAGAGGCAACTTCAATTGGAAACATTCTTATGCAAGCGTATGCAATGGGCTTAGTAAACTCCCATAAAGAACTAAGGTCGATAGTTAAAAGTTCTTTTGAGCCTAAAGAATTTGAGCCAAAACATGAGGACTTAGTTGAAGAGGCTTATAATCGCTTTTGTTCTGTAGTTGGCTCCTCAGCGTAAGATTTACTTTAACTATTTTTTCTCAACTAAGAAAAAGAATATAAAGTTATACTAGTTGTTTTGAGTTATGACTAAACCAAAAGTCGTAGTAACTCATGACCTAAAGTTTCCAGTTTTAGATGAGCTGAAGAAGCATGCAGAAGTTACTGAACTAAATAAAGACTATCCTTTGCAGGGAGAGGAGCTAACAAGAAGTGTAGCTGAAGCTGACGGCGTAATATGCTTACTAACGGACAAGTTTACTGGAGACGTTGTTGAAAAGTTGAACAAAGTTAAGATCATAAGTACAGTTAGTGCAGGTTATGATCATATAGACATAGAAGCAGCAACAAGGAAAGGAATCTACGTTTTCAACGCAGCAGACCCTCTAACAATTTCAGTTGCAGAGTTTACCTTTGCACTAATGCTTTCAGTTGCTAGAAGAGTTGTTGAAGGCGACAGGCTAATAAGAGAAGGCAACTGGAAAAGTGGTTGGAGTCTAACTTTCATGCTGGGCTACGAGCTTAGAGGAAAAACCTTGGGAATTGTTGGCCTTGGAAAGATTGGAAAAGAAGTTGCGAAGAGAGCAAGATGCTTTGGGATGAACGTAATTTACTACAGTAGAACTAGAAAAATTGACTTTGAAGAAGAGTACAAAGTAGTGTTCAAGGACTTCTACAGTGTTCTAGCTGAGTCTGACTTCTTAGTTTTATCAGTAGCTTTAACTCCAGAAACAAAGAACATGATAAGCAAAAAGGAAATAAGCTTAATGAAGAAGGATGCCTTTCTAATAAACATCTCAAGGGGAGCAGTGGTTGATGAAGAAGCCTTAATTGAAGCATTGAAGAAAAAAGTTATTGCTGGTGCTGCGTTAGACGTTTTTCAAAAGGAACCTTTGAGCAAATCCAGCGAACTAGTTAAACTTGATAACGTAGTCTTAACTCCTCATATTGCAAGTGCTACATATGAGGCAAGAAGAGGAATGGCTGAACAGGCAGTAAAGAACATGCTGTATGCCTTACAAGGCGTTGTAAACGAAGAATGCTTGGTAAACAAAGAAGTTACGAAGGTGAGGAAGCTTAGTAAAATGATATAGGCTAGAAAAAGTTTAAATACTTGCATAGTGCACCTCTAATGAGATATAAAATGAGCGAAAAGAAAGAAGTTGTCAGCATAGTTCCAGAACCAAAGAAACTTGAGTTCTCTGGAAATTGGTTCAGATTCGACGGTTTTCAGAACTTTAACGAATTTCTAAGTAACGAATTCAAAATACCAAAGGGTAGCTGGAAAATAAGTAAGATTAGCAAGGCTGGAACTGGCCTAGAAGTTCTTAGTGGTGAGATAAAGATTTGGGGAGATGAGAATGTTTGCAATGCTACAATAATTCAATTACTCAAGCAAAATCCAGGTTATATCCCAGAAGTAAAAATAGAAGAAGAATTTAAGTTTTCCTTTAGAGGGTATCACTTAGATATTGCACGTGGTGGAGTACCAAAGGTTGAAACTTTCAAGAAACTTCTAAGGTGGCTTTTCTTGCTAAAGTACAATTATTTTGCAATATACTTTGAGGATCTATTTCCTTGGAAGAAATATCCGCAAATTGGTGTACACAGAGGTAGACTTTCTGAGGAGGAACTAAACGAAGTTGTAAATTATGGAAGAAAGCTGGGAATAGACGTCTTTCCTTCGCTTGAGCTCGCTGGTCATATGGAGCACATACTTTCTTTACCAGAGTTTTGGGAGTACAGCGAATGGCACAACCCTAGAGAAGGCTGTCTTGATGTAAGTAATGAAAAAGCTAGGGAGTTTGCCTACGATTTGCTTAAAGAAGTTGTGGAACGTTCACCTTCAAAATATATTCATATTGGAGGGGATGAAACTTGGGCTATGGGGAGAGGAAGAAGCCTAAATAAAACTTGGCAGTTTGAAGGTCCAAAGCTTTATGAGCTTCATCACAGAAACATGGTCAATATTGCGAAGGAAAAAGGAAAGATTCCATTGCTTTGGGGAGACATGCTCACTGGAATGTACTTAAGGGAGGAAAAGGAAAGGTCGAAGTGGTCTGAAATAGTTGAAAGTCCTATATGGGAAGGGGTAGTAATTGCCAACTGGGATTACAGCCCAAGCGACGAAGACTACTTTAGGAATAAGATTAATCTCTTTGGAAAAAGGAAATCTCAACAAATAGCATGTCCTGGTTTGTCGAACTGGAACAGGTACTATCCTAACTTCAATGTTGCTCTAGAAAACGTAAAGAACTTCATAACTGCTGCAAAAAAAGAAAACTTACCTGGTTTTCTACTAACCGCGTGGGGTGACGACGGAGAAGAATGTTTGTTTTCGTTTCTTGATCCACTGCTTCTAGCTACCATGGAAATCGCCGAAGGCAACGGAAAATGGGAGGAAAAATGGCTTACGTTAACGCGAGAAAGCAAAGAAGTGCTTGAAGTTAGAAAGCTCTTTGGACGCCCTGATGTCTCAGAACGATTAAAGCACGTTCTATTTGCAGACTTTTGGTACTACAGAATGGACAAAAACGACGTTGAAACTCTTAAGTCTTCGTGGAATGAAGTTCTTTCTAAGGCTTGTCAAGTGAACTTACCAGAAGATTTGGAGTTCATAAGAAGTTGTATTGAGGTTGGATTAAAGAGGTTAAGCAACTGCGCAACACCTTCAGACTTCATTGCATTAGCTAATAAGTATTCCAAGCTTTGGCTCTCTGAAAGGAAGCCTCATGGACTCGAAAGGATCTTAGAAAGATTTTGGGGTGCTGCAGGAAGAATAGATGCTAACGTAAGGTAGCTTTTTCTTTATTTCATGTTTTTTTCTAAGTACTTTAAGAATGCAGTAACTAGAACTCCCTTGGAAACGTTTATTGCTTCCTGTGGGTGCTGCCCTTCTTCTGGCTTTACCTCAAAGGATAAAGCTCCTCTGTAGTTTATCTTGTTCAACACTTCAAGCAGCTCCACCACACTTTCTACGTCGTTTATTGCACCTTCTCTGTAAAAGCTTGGATGCCAGTCTTTCATACCTTCGTTAACTCTCTTAGTGCACCCTACATGAATATGAGAAACTACTTCTTTGTAGTTTAAAAGTACAGAGGGACTTTCGTTAAGCATTGGAGCATGGCTTAAATCCCAAAGTATTCCTATGTTTTCATAGCTTTTCCTTACCTCTTCTACTACCTCTTTAGCTTCCCCAATTGGACCCATCAGAAGCTTTTTATCGTAGCTTCTATCAAAGATTTCAAGCAAAACAAACGTCTTATACTTTTCTGCATATTCACAAATTTCATTTAAGCTCTTTAAAAGTTGTGCAACAGCTTCTTTCCTTTTTTCTCCTCCTGGGTCTTGCCCAGAAGTTAGTCCAACAGTTCTTATGTTTCTCTCAGCTGAAATCCTTATCCTCCTCTTTATCTCTTCAACAGCCTTTGCTCTTACTTCTTCGTTCAAAGAACTAATGTCTCCTTCCTTAGAAAGTGTAAAAGGCTGAAGAGCTAAAGAAATTTCTTTCTTACTTTTGTTCACTACTTCCTTTACTTTTGTCCATTCCTCCTCTTCAAGGAAGCTATACTCTACAAGTTCAAAGAATGGGTCACTGAAGAGTTCTCTGAATGCTTCTGTAGTACTGTAGTTCGTACTTGGATAAGCCATGAATCCAACTATTCCTACCTTGTAAGGAAATTCAAAGCATCCTACGCTTCCTCTTACGTTAACTTTTGCACAAAACATAACATATTTTTATCTTAAAGCTTATTTAAATGTTTGCAAAATGGCTTCAATAAGAAAGCCTAGAGTTTCAACTCTAAGAAGAATTGTCGATAAGTTTAAGTACAGCATAATGTCATCGTGTTTTTAAGACTCAGTTTCATTCACGAGCTGTGTGAGGAGAAAACGCTCGTATATAAAGTTATCACAAGTCATCTTAGCTACTACTGATAGAAAGGCTAAAAGTCTTCGTAGTAAAGGAAAATTATAGTAGAAATGAATTAGATAAAGTAAATGAGCAACAGAACGATGACATTTTAGAAGCAGGGAGTCTTACGACTTTAGTCATCGAGAGCATCAAAAGGATGGGTCATTTTTAGAATTCAATGAATGTTTAGGTTTAAATTATAAAGATTTAAAGAATCAAAAATAATGAAAAATCCTTAAATATGGTTCATTTTCGAGTTCTAGTGATGTTCAAGCCTGCTAAAATGAAGAAAGTAAAGCTGCAGTTGCCTCTTGAGCAAGAGGACCAATTTTTAGATAGTGTGAGTAAGCTTGGAATTTTACAAGTAAAAAATGTAGAAGAACAAGTTCCAGACCTTAGTGTGGCAGATGTCAACATAGCAGAAGAAAAGAGTAATCTAGAAAATCTCATCAAGAGATGCGATGCAATACTTAACAAGCTTCCAAAAGAAGGTATATTTGCTCAACTTATTCGAAAAAGTAATGAAGTTTTCGCTCTTTCAAAGGAGCAGGAATATGAGATTTATGCAAACGCTCAAAAGATTTTAAGTGAAGCCGAAGATAAACTGAGCACTTGGGAGAAGTTAAAGAAATCTAAGTTCGCAACTAGAGAACAAGTATCTTCAAAGATTTCTTCTTTGCTAAGAGATAATCTCATCGTCTTACGGAAAGTAAGAGAAACAAATCATATAGTTGTCTTAGAAGGTTGGATAAGAAGAAAGAACGTAGCTAAGCTAAGAGAAGTAGTACTAAAAACAACAGAAGGCAAGTGCATACTTTCACTAGAAGAATCAAAAGTTTTAGGTAAAGATATCATAAGAATAAGGCTTGCTACTCTTGCTTCTAACTATGTTGCATTGGAAGGTGCGTTGAGTAGTTATGGTCTTGCTAAACTTACAGTAGAAGCAGAAGAAGAAAAAGGGCCTAAATTTGAAAGCGTGGAAGAGGCAATCGATGTTAGCTCAATAAAGCAAAAAGTAAGCTTGCTCAAAAAAGTCTTGTTAAACAGGCTTGAGATAACAAAAGCGAAGGAAAAACTTGCCAGGTCTAGGTTCTTCGTTTACTTAGAAGGCTGGATAAAGGAAAAGGATGTTAATAAGTTAACTTCGTTGCTTAAAAATGGGCACTATGATTACAGACTATCTTTAGAAGATCCAAAAGAGGGGGAAGAAGACAGCGTTCCAGTAGCACTAGAAAATCCTCCTTTAATAAGGAGCTTTGAAGTTGTAACAACAATGTTCGGTTATCCTAAGTACAAACAAATAGACCCAACTCCATTTTTAGCTGTAACCTTTACTCTCTTCTTTGGTTTGATGTTTGCTGATGTATTTGATGGATTGTTACTTTTAGCTTTTTCTTTGTTGCTATATAATGGGCTTGGAAGTAGAAGTCAAGGTGGAAGAAAGTTAAGCGAAATTCTAATTGCGATAAGCTTCTCTTCAATTTTGTTTGGATTCCTTTTTGGTGAGTTTATGGGAGGTATAGTGAACCTGCCTGTTTTATGGTTTAGTGGCTTTGAAAATCCAATGTACTTCCTTGAGGTAGCAATAATTATTGGTGTTGCTCAACTTACAATAGGACTTATCATAGGATTAGTAAACGAGTTACTAAGGCATAAAATAAAAAGTGCAATTGGAGAAAAACTCTCGTGGCTTCTGCTACTCTACGGCCTTATCGTGGTCTTGTTACACTTTTATTACTTGCAAAATGACTTTTACCTTTACTTTGGTTCTATGCTTGCTATTTCTGGAGTTTTCCTTATGTTTATTACGAAACCAATGAACCTAATAGAAATCACTAGAATAATAAGCAACGTTGTTTCTTATGCTAGGATAGTTGCAATAAATATGTCACATATAGGAATTTCTCGAGCTTTTGCCTTACTTGCCGCCCCTCTACTGTCTCCTGAAAGTGGCGTTGTAGGATTTTTCTTAGGAGGCACACTACTCCTAATAGCGCATGTATTTATTGTGTTCATAGAAAGTTTCGTTGCATTTGCTCATTCTTTAAGGCTTCACTTCGTAGAATTCTTTAGTAAGTTTTTTGAACCAGCAGGGAATGTTTTCATTCCTTTGTCGGTAGCTAAAAAATGAAGAGGTGACTAAAAGTGAATATCTTCTCTTTATTCTCTGTACTTTCTGCAATCGGACTTTCTGGAGTTGGGTCTATATTGGGTATTGCGATGACAGCTTCAGTTAGTACGAGGCTGGTAGCTGAAAAGCCAGAACGCTTTGGAATGGCACTAGTGTTCACAGTACTTGCTGAGACACCAGTTATCTACGGTTTGCTTGTCTCGTTGTTTATTATAATGAGTGGAAACAACGTAAATAATTTCTATTCTTCGCTTTCTTTACTAGGCTCTGGAATTTCTGTTGGTGTGACTGGGCTCTTTTCTGGCTTAGGAATAGGAATTGCTGGTTCTGCCGCAATTGGTGCTATAAGCGAGCGAGATGATTTATTTGGGAAAGCGTTAGTCTTTGCAGTCTTGCCTGAAAGTATCGTCATCTATGGCTTACTAGTTTCTATTATAATCATGCGTGGTATTGGGCTTCTTGGTGTTAATACTTTATACCAAGCAAGCAGTTCAACTGCTTACGCTTCTTTAATTTCTTCTGCTGTTGTTTGCATAACTGGAGGCTCTGGTTATTACTTAGGAAAAACTGGTGCCAAGGCTATTTCTTCGCTTTTAAAAGACGAGGATTCTTTCGGAAAAAGTATAGTTTTCGTTGTCTTAATTGAAGGTATTGCTATCTATGGTTTGTTAGTTGCAATTCTACTACTAAAGGGGGTGAATATGCTTTAAGTTGTCCTCTTTAGCTTTTCTTCCAAGAGATAAATTTGATGAGGAATTAAGTTACCTGCTCGACATTGAAAAGCAAGCTCAAAGCATAATAGAGGATGCTAATAAGGAAGCTGAAAAAATCATGTTAGAAGCTGAGGAAAAAGCCAGCCAGGAAGAAATAAGGGCAGATCAAGAAGCAGATGAAGAAATAAAGAATTACGAAAAGGAGATCGAAAATGAAATAAGCAACTATAGAAAATCAAACGAAGAAAAGTTTCGAGAAGTAGCAAAGAAGCTTGAAAAGATCTTAAGCGAAAAGCAAGAAGCTGCAATAAACTTAGTTCTGAAGGAGGTGCTAGAGCTTTGAGTAATTCAAAAGCTGTAAGCATTTCAGAAGCAACTAAAAGTATGGCTGAGCTAGTTTTGAATCGTGCAAAAGAGCAAAGGGAAGCAATAATTCGAGAAGCAGAAAAGAAAGCAAAAGAAATAGTAGATGAGGCTAGAAAAGAAGCTGAAGAAAGAAAAGCAAAACTTATTGAACAAGGGAAAAGGGAACTAGATAGGCTCAAGGAACAGGAAATTGTAAAAATAAAGATGGAATTCAAAAAAAGGCTATATTCATACGAGTGGAGTCTAATTAGCTCCTTGATTTCAAGGTCTGTTTCTATCATTGAAAGAATAAGAGATCAGAAAGAAAACTACAGCAAGTATCTTCTAACTTCTTTAACGAATGCACTTAATTTGATTAACGACGAAGAGGTTGTTGTTCACGTTGACAAAAGGGATTTGAACATAGTTGAAGATCTTATTAAAACCATACAGACTTCAAAGAAAATAAAGATAGTACCCGACATAACGACAGCTGGAGGCGTAGTTGTAACGTCCAAGGATGGGCTCAGAGAAATCAATGAAACAGTTGAAGCTAGGCTAAAGCTAAAAAATCAAGTCATAAGGGAAAAGTTGTATAACTTTTTGTTTGGTGATTTAAATGTTGGAAGTTGGTGACTACGCTTATATTAACGCAAGATTAACTGCCCTAGAAGTAGAGCTTTACTCTGCTAGAACTAAGAGAGATGCATACTCTATTTTTTATTCAAGGTTGTCTAACTTAATCAGCTTCTTTCCAGATAAAATAAGGCCTTTTGTAGAGTGGTGGATCATGAGAGTCGATTTTGAGAACATAAAAGATGTTGCAGCGCAAATATTTGGCGACATACGCTATGACATTTCAAGACCTTTCATTAAGCTAAAAAAAGAAACCTTGCTTAATGTTGCAAGAAACAAAGATTTTTCTAGCCTTCTTGACATCCTGTCTAACAACCTTGAAAACTTTAAGAAAAGTAGCTTCGAAAGCCTAAGAAATTATAGTGATTTTGCTCTTAGTTTAGATAAGTATTACTTCGAAAGCTTCAACGACCGTTTGCCAAATGAGCCTGACGCTGAACTAGCTAAAAAGCTCGTAGCCGTAAAGGTAGACTTACTGAACTTAAATTTAATAGACCGCGTTAAGGATCCTAAAAAGTTCTTTTTACCTTATGGTCTTTTGTCAGTTGAAGATATAAAGGACAAGAAGAGGCTATCTGAAAGCCTTTTTGAACTTTACAGAGTAAGCAGTAAAGAAGAACTTAAATCTTATTACTATGGCTTGTGCAAGAGCTACGATTCGAGCTTTGCAAGCGTAATGGATTTCATAGTCTCACATGAATACTTGATAGAAGGAGGTAAAAAGTAAAAGATGAAAGTAGAAGTTTTGGGGGATGAGAAAACGGTTGTGGCTTTCGCCTTAGCAGGAGTTGGAGGAAAAATTGTTAGTAGCAAAGAAGAAGTTCTAAAAGTAATTAAAGACAGTAAAGATGTTGGTGTCTTCTTAGTAGTAGATAAATACTTCCCCTCCAACTATGAGGAGGACTTCCCAATTTTGGTTAGAATTCCTGGGAGGGCGCAATGAAAACAATGAGAGAAGGGAAAATAGTTAGAGTCTCAGGGTTTGTAGTTGTTGCAGAAGGAATACCTTTTCCAATGATGAATGAAGTTGTCTTAGTAGGCGAGGCCGGCCTAATTGGAGAAATAAATAAAATAAGCGGAAACAAAGTTTCCATTCAAGTTTACGAGGAAACAACTGGGTTAAAGTGTGGAGATAAAGTTATAGCTTTAGGTCGCCTCTTGTCTGCAGAACTTGGGCCTGGAATACTAAGCCAAGTTTATGATGGGCTGCAAAGACCTCTTAAGGAGATTGCAGAGTACGCTGGCTCGTTTGTAAGAGCTGGAATTAGAGCAAGAAGGCTAGATCACGAAAAGAAGTGGCACTTTGTTCCAGTTAAAGAACCACCGAGCAAAGTTTACGGAGGAGAAATAATTGGTAAAGTGATGGAAAATGAACTGATTGAACATAGAATACTTATACCTCCAAACGTTAGAGGAAGCTTAATTTCTTTAGTTGGAGAAGGAGATTACACCGTTATTGATACGGTTGCGAAAGTTAAAGCTACTACTGGAGAAATAATTGAAGTTAAGATGGCACACGAATGGCCTGTTAAGGTCCCTCGACCCTTTGCAGAGAAATTAAACCCTGACGAGCCTCTAGTAACTGGAATAAGAGTCATCGACTTTATGTTCCCCATCGTCAAGGGAGGAACTGCAGCAATACCCGGACCATTTGGTTCTGGGAAAACAGTTACCTTACAACAAATTTCGAAGCAGACTGATGCAGATGTAGTAATTTACGTTGGTTGCGGAGAGAGAGGAAATGAAATGGCAGACTTGCTCGAAAAATACAAAACGTTAATTGATTTAAGAAGTGGAAGGCCATTAGTAGAAAGGTCAGTAATAATAGCAAACACCAGCAATATGCCAGTAGCAGCAAGAGAGTCAAGCATATTCTTAGGAGTAACTATCGCTGAATACTTTAGAGACATGGGATATCATGTTGCGTTGATCGCAGACTCTACATCAAGGTGGGCCGAAGCTCTCAGAGAACTTAGCTCTAGGATGGAGGAGCTTCCTGGAGAAGAAGGCTTTCCTGCTTACCTTGCTTCAAGACTTCAAGGCTTTTATAGTAGAGCTGGAAAGGTTAGAACTTTAAGCGGAAAGATTGGCTCCTTAGCTATAATGGGCGCAGTTTCTCCTCCAGGAGGCGACTTCAGTGAACCTGTTACTCAGAAGACCCTTCAAACAGTAAAGGTCTTCTGGGGTTTAGACTCAGACCTAGCATACAGGCGTCACTTCCCCGCAATAAACTGGTTGCAGAGTTACTCTCTTTATGTTGAAAATGTTTCAGTTTGGTGGGAGCTGAATGTAAGCGAGAGGTGGCGTGTCTTAAGAGAAAGTATGCTAAGCGTGCTAAAAGAAGAAGACGAACTAATGCAGATAGTTAGACTTATCGGAAGTGGTGCGTTAAGCGAGAGAGAAAGAGCAATTCTTGAAATTGCAAGAGTTATTAGGGAAGCTTTACTAAAGCAAAATGCTCTTGACGTTAACGAAGCCTACTCTGACCCTAAAAAAACATTAGCAATTGCTGAAGTCATCGACTATTACAGAGAACAGTTGTTGGAAGCAATTTCAAACAATGTTCCGCTCGAAAAAGTACTAGGTCTTAACCTTGGTAAAGAAATAGAAAAATTAAAGATGCTTCCTCTAGATAAGTGCCTAGAAGAATCATTTAAACTAAAAGAAAAAATTGTTGTTGAAATCTCAAGGTTACCAAGTCTGGTGATGGCCTAGATGACTCAATCTCTAAGGTACAAAAGTATAACGTCTATTAATGGACCTTTAGTAGTAGTTAACAACGTCCAAGGAGTTAAGCTAAACGAACTGGTAGAAATTGAAGTTGGTGACGAAACAAGGGTTGGTCAAGTAGTAGAGCTTCAAGGGAATGTTGCAATTATACAAGTTCTTCAAGGAACGGCAGGAATTTCTATTGGTCAATCCTACGTTAGGTTCACAGGTGATACGCTAAAGATTCCGGTAAGCGAAGAAGTCATCGGAAGAACTTTAAACGGCTTAGGAAGGGCAATCGATGGAGGGCCAGAAGTTGTTGGAGAAAAGTTTGACGTTAATGGTGCTCCAATAAATCCTGTGATGCGATTGCCGCCAAAGGACTTTATTCAAACTGGAATTTCAGTTATAGATGGGCTAATGTCAATAATTAGAGGCCAAAAGTTGCCAATCTTTAGTGGCTATGGTTTGCCTCATAACTTAATAGTTTCTCAAATTATCAGGCAAGCAAAACTCCTAAGAAAACAGGAATATTTTGCTGTCGTTTTTTCTGCTCTTGGAATTTCAAACGAGGAAGCAGACTTCTTTAGAGTTGAACTAGAAAGAGCAAACATACTAGATAGGACTGTATTCATACTTAACCTTCAAAGTGATTCAACTATAGAAAGAATAGTGGCGCCAAGAGTTGCTTTAACTATAGCTGAATACTTAGCTTTTGAGAAAGATTATCATGTTCTCGTTGTGATGAGCGATATGAGCAACTACTGTGAAGCTCTGAGGGAAGTAAGTTTGGCAAGAAATGAAATACCTGGAAGAAGGGGTTATCCTGGCTATATGTATAGTGACTTAGCAACAATTTATGAACGAGCTGGAATTATTTCTGGAAAGAAAGGCTCTGTTACACAAATGCCTGTTCTAAGTATGCCTGATGACGATATTACTCACCCAATTCCAGATTTAACTGGTTATATAACGGAAGGACAAATAGTATTGAGTAGAAGTTTGCATCTTTCTGGCATTTATCCACCAGTAAATGTTTTAGCTTCTTTGTCAAGACTCATGAAAGACGGCATCGGCAAAGGTTACACCAGAGAAGACCACTTTGAAATCTATATGCGCCTCTTTTCGGCTTATGCTGAAGGCTTAAGAAATAAGGAACTATCGTCGATACTTGGCGAAGAAACTTTAACTTCAGAAGAAAGACAATACGTAAAGTTTGCAGAAGCATTTGAAAAAAGGTTTATCAACCAAGGGATAAACGAAGAGAGAAGCATAGATGAAACTTTAGATTTAGGTTTAGAAGTTCTATCCATACTAAAATGAGCCTAAGGTTTAAACCAACAAGGTATGAGCTACTTAAGCTAAACAAGCTACTTAACATAGCTGTTAGAAGTTCAAAAATATTGCAACAAAGGTACCAAATGTTAAGTCAAGAACTTTTTAAAACTAGAGATGAGCTTAAGAAACTTGGACTAGATGCTAACAAGGAACTCTTAAGAATCTATAGGTTGTTTGATGAAACTGAAGAAGAACTAGGCGAAGATAAGATTAAAAGAGCTGCAGCAACAACGATAAGACTAAACGAAGTAAACGTTGCATGGGAAAACGTTAAAGGCATTCTAATTCCTAAGTTGTCCTATTCTGAGTACTTCCCAAACGTAGAAGATAGAGGCTATTACGTACTGGAAACCAACGAAAAACTTGATAGGGCATCGGAAGAAATGCATAAGTTTCTTTCAGTCTTAGTAAAATATATTAATTTGATGAATCGTCAAAAAATCTTATCAAAAGAATTAAAAAAGATCGAGCGAAGATACAAAGCCTTAGAATACGTCTTAATCCCAAACCTTGTTAGCCAGAAGAAAAAAATCTTATCAAAGTTGGAGGAAATGGAAAGAGAAGAAATAGCAAGGAAAAAGAAAATAAAGGAGTTTCTTGAATCTAGAAGCTAGGAATAAAGTTCGAACCAATAAAAAATAAAATCAGTGTTAAAACCAGCACAGCGTAAGCCCATTTGTTCCACCTAAGTATCTTATTTCCTGAAGTATTCCAAAAGGGAATTAATGTGAATATTATTAGATAAAGCGAAATTATGCTTAAGTATTCCGCAACCACGCTAATCTTTCCAAAGTAAGCAAGCACTAAGTATAGTACTTCAAGAGAAAATACCTGCACGAAATATATACCACCAGTTGTGCTTAAGAACAACATTGAACTTTCAATAAAATCTCCAAAGTAAATGATTTTTATTGGTAAAATAGATGTTATAATTGAAAAAACAAGCCCCAAAATGCTCACTTCAAAATGGAGTCCTGCGTTGATCTTTCTTGAAAAATACTCTGGAATGAAGATATAAACTAAAATGATTAAAATAGGTAGAGAAATAGCAAAAATCATCTCGTTCGCTATATTAGTTTTTAGGTTTACAAATTCCATCAAAATTAACGTTAGTAAGACCAGTAATGAATGTGAAAAATTGTATCCTCTAAATGAGGAATACAATGAACTTATTGGTTTCAGAGAGAAGCTGAAACCTGTTTTTGGCTTTGATTTTGCTTTCAGTAATTCATGTTTTCCTGGAGGAGGTCTTGCTTTTTTTAAGCCTGGGCAGTTATGACTTTCAGGTAACCTATGCTCGGCGCAAAACTTTCCACCACAGTACTTACATACGAAAGGTAAATAGACTTCTTTTCCACAGTAATCGCACTTTGTTGTCATTGCTTACTTCCTCCTAAACTTTGCAACTCTGTTTGCAATTAAAGCTGCTATTGCACCCGCCGCAACACCTGCATCAATGTTCACAGTTGCAATTCCTAAAGAACAACTTTGAAGCATCGTTAGTAATGCACTTTTCCCCTTTCCACCATATCCATAACCAATTGATGTTGGAACTGCTATTATTGGTACATCAATTAAACTTGCTACGATAGTTGGCAGGGTTCCCTCTCTCCCAGCAACTACAACTAATACGTCAACATCTTTTTCCACCATGTACCCTACTGCATCAAAAACTCTTTGAATTCCAGCAACCCCAACATCAAACATGTAGTAAGTTTCACAACCCATTTCTTCTGCAATAGCAATAACTTCTTCTGCAACAGGTATGTCTGAAGTTCCACCTGTTAGTACCCCAATTCTACCTCCACTTTTTTCTACTTCAAACTTCTCAACACTTAAGGTAGCAATCCTAGCTCTATCGTAAATCTTTATCTTAAATCCCTCTTTTTTTGCTAAGTTTTCAAGCTTCTTTATCTGCTCTCCGTTCATCCTACTTACAATCGCTCTTCCAGTAGAGTATGCTGTTGACTTTGCTATTTCCAAAATTTCTTCATCATCTTTTCCTTCCGCTAATATAATTTCAGGTATACCCTTTCTTATTTCTCTACCTATGTCTATTCTTGCAATATCTCTAACCTGCTCTATTGCTAACAACTTAATTTTTCTCTCAGCTTCTTGAATTGAGATTTTTCCTTCCTTTAGTTGTTTAAGTATTTCGTGTATGTCCATCAACACTCATTCACTTCTCAAGGCGTTTAAAAGATTTTTTGATATTTTAATCCAAACCAACATATTACTTTTTCCACGGTTAGCCCAAGCATAGTATGGTACCGCTGTAAATTTAACCTTCTTGGAGCTCTTAGTTAGGTCAGAATTACTTACATAAAGTTTTTCTCCCAGAGCGTTGAAGTCATAGTATAGTGCTTCTCCTTCTATTACATTAACTCCATTTAACAAATTTGGTACCCACCTTACTTTTAGTTCTGAGTCTAATGGTAAGCTTAGGTTAAATATATTTAGATTAGGGTTGTCAATACTTTCAATACAATAAACAATTGGTCCTCTTCTTATTGCAACTTTAAATAAGTTGTTTATTACATTTTCGTTTGAGAAAATCCTATCAATATCCATATGGAAATTTATTCTTATTTCATCATTCCTTTTCCACTTCTTTCTTATTTCTATGTACCTCCCAGTTTCGTATACTTGTTTTTCTTCATTGTTTACTCTTATAGTGGCAAGTTTACTCCAACTTGGGATTCTTAGAAATATACTAAAAGTACTTTCCTCTTCTGGCTCAACTTTTAGTAAAACTTCTCCGTCCCAGGGATAATTTGTTTCTTGAACTATGTTTACAGTCGAGCTTTCTAATTCTATTTTGGCTTCGCTTTTTGCATAAAGGTGAACCCAAATCCCCTCGTCTGAAGTACTGTAAAAATAGCCTGGAAGTGAGGCTAATAATCTTGCTATATTCGGTGGACAACAAGCACAACTATACCACTTCTGTCTCTCGTGGTTTCCATGACTTTCAAGAGGGTTTACATAAAAGTAATGCTTTCCGTCTAGAGAAATTCCTGACAAGGCTGCATTGTAAAGCGTAAGCTCAATTAAGTCTGAAAACCTTGCATCGCCAGTTATAAGGAGCATTCTCCAATTCCACATTATACTGGCCACAGAAGCGCACGTTTCACAGTAAGCTTCTTCATTAGGAAGTTCGTAGTTGTCTCCAAAGCTTTCTCCTTCGTATCTCGACCCAATTCCTCCTGTGATGTACATTTTCCTTTCCGTCATATTTCTCCAAAGTTTCATAAGAGCATTAAGTAGAGTTTCTTCTCCTGTTTCCATATAAATGTCCGTAGCTCCGCAGTTTAAGTAAACAGACCTTACAGCGTGCCCAACAATCTCATCTAACTCTATAAATGGCTTATGGTCTATCAGGTTCTTACTTCCTCCAATTAATCCATGACCTCTTTGATCGATAAAAAATTTTGATAACTTCAAGTACTTCTCGTTTCTCGTAAGTCTATAAAGCTCAACAAGTGCCATTTCCACTTCAGGATGTCCTGGAGTTCCATACTTCTTATTTGGTCCAAAAACGCTGCTTATGTGATCCGCAAGTTTTAACGCAATTTTAAGTAACCTATTGCTTTTTGTGGCACGAGCATGTGCAATCGCAGCTTGAATTAGATGACCTGCACAATAAAGTTCATGCATGTCTCTAAGATTTGTCCATCTTTGGTTTTTTCTTTCAAAAACAAAATAAGTATTTAGGTACCCGTCTTCATCTTGTGCTGGTTCTATTTCTTCAATTACCTTATCAAGTAGACTCTTCAATCTTTCGTCTTCTTCTTGTGCCAAGCAATAGCTTACTGCCTCAATCCACTTATATACATCAGAATCGTTGAAGAAAAATCCTTGAAACTCTCCCCTGACTTTTCCAGAAGCTCTCTGGAAGTTAAACATATGTCCAGTCTCCTCCAACTGTTCATACTGTGTTGGCAGAGTAACTTCCTTTAGGAGCTTTAACCTTGGGTTCCAAAAGTTGTCTTGTAGCTTAACTGAACTTATTGAAACGGGTTTAAGCTTTGCATACGGACTTAAAGAAGTATCTACAATCACAGGTTTTAATCTATCTCCTTTCATTCCTACTTCTCTTCATTCTCTAATTTAAAAAACTTTACCTTTTGGTTCCTAAGTTTACTCTTTTATTGGCAAGTACTTCTTTATCATTTTCTCATCTCTTTCTTTGTTATTCGCTTCAGTAATTTTGAGTAGTTCGCACAGTTTTAAGTAGGTACTCTTTAATCCCACTAGTCTTAGCACTAGTCTCTTATTTTCATTATAAATTTCAGTATAGTTGAATCTTAACGAAGCATTCCTACTTGATTGTAATAGGTGTTCACTAAAAGTTTCATAAAGCTTCTCATTTAGTTCTTTTAGTTTTTTCTCATAAGCGTTTATTTCTTCAATTAGATTGTCTCCGTTCTCTGTGCTTAATCCTGCTTTAATGATTTCTACAACAAATCTACTTATATTTTTCTCCGTTAAGTGTACCTCATTCAGTTCGCTTTCAAAAAATTTTTTAATCATTTTGAACTCCGACTGGTTCATAGTTTTATCCTCTTCTCAACTTAAGCTTTTTCACCAACGCGTTGTTAACTCTTTCCAACTCCTCGGTTCTGTTGATTAGCCAAATGTTATCGTCTTCAACTTCTCTTATCTTACTTAAAAGTATATCATTTTCAGTTTTTAATGATTTAATCTGTTTTTCAAACTCAGCTATCTTCTCAGAAACTGATTCAATTCTTTCTCTTAATATCTCTCTTTTCTTAACAAGTGTTCCCTTGATTAAAACTTGTTTGCAGTAGTCCAGTACTTCTATTCGTTTTTCTTTTGAAACTTCTTCTATTTCTTGCTTTAGCTCATTCGGCACAAGAGCAAAAATTTTCTTTATAGTCTCGTAATCTAAGCGTTCATTCATTACACAAAGTCGCGAGAGTGCTGCGTAAATTATTTAAATGTTTCTTTTAATTATAAACTTAAATATTCCTTCTTTTTTTCTTTGTCCTAAAATGTCCGGCAAAAATCCTTTCTACTTAATTAAGCAATTAAACGAGAACACAGAAGTTTGGTGGGATTCTTCTCCACTAATATATGACTCATGGGTTAATGAATTCATAGGCAGGTTAAATCCAAGCGAAAGAGCCAAATTCAAAGAATGGTTGAAGGAACTAATTAGCAAAGACGATCCAAAAAATTCTTTCTTCGATGGGTGTACAACAAATCCTCCACTCACGAAACAAGTTCTTGACCTTAACAAGCAATATTGGACTAACTGGATAGAAGAAAGAAAAATAAATTGTAAGTGCTTAACTTATAAAGACCTCTCATGGAATCTTTACAGTGAGATAGTTAAGAGAGGTGCAGAAGTGTTTGCTCCAAAGTTTATTTCATCAAAGTTTAAGCTGGGTTACATAAGCGGACAAGTTGATCCTCGGCAACTAACAAATACAAGAGAAATGGTTAGAGAAGCAATAGAGCTAAACTCCCTAAGTCAAAACGTTATGATTAAAATGCCTGGTACAAAAGAAGGTATATTTGGAATTCAGGTTTTAACTTCTCTAGGAATTCCAACGAACGCTACTCTCGTTTTTTCGGTTCCCCAAATTTTAGCTGTTGCTGAAGCAGTTAAAAATGGACTTGAGATTGCAAGAAAAAATAGTGTCGACCTTAGCAAGTGGCGCTCTGTAATTACAATGATGCTTGGGAGGTTTGAAGACTCGAAAGCGTTTGAAGAGAGTGCAAGGAAAGCAGGTGTAACTTTAAATGAGGAGTTAAAAAGATGGGCAGGTATAGCTATATTTAAAAAAGCATATAACCTACTAAAGAAAGGGGATTACGAAAGTAAACTTCTAGCTGCTTCAATGAGAATTGGACCAAGAGAAGATGGAAAGATTAGAATATGGCACATAGAAAAATTAGTTGGAGGCAACGTTGTTCTAACAATATTTCCTAATGTTATAGAAGCGTTTATGATAAACTTTCAAGATGAAAGAATAACTTCTAGCATAGACGAAGAAGTTCCCTCAGATGTAATGAAAAAACTTGAAAGAATTCCTTACTTTATGCAAGCTTATGAAGAAAAAGGAATTAGATATGAAGACTTCATAAGCTATCCTCCAACTGTAGAAACTGCAAGTAGCTTCTCTTCCGCTATGGATGACATAGAACAATTGGTAAAAACTACAATAAGCGCTCAATAAAATCTCTCGTTGCCATAGCTTGACTAAATCCTAGACTTAATGAAAATCGTTTCAGAATTAAAGGCTCAATCAATGAACATATTGCCCATTAATCTAATAAAGAAGAAACCCGAAACAAATTTATATGCGTCACTCACTTGTTAATCTTATGCGCAGGACTTGTATTTATGCAATTGTTATACTCTTTGTAGCAATCTTTTTATTTGGACTTTTGCTATACTTTATGCAAGCTATGTCTAACGACCTAAGCAAAACTGAAGAGGAGCTACTTGAACTTAGAAAAAGCTTTGAAACAATGCGAAACTATGTACTAAACTTCAGTTATGATAAGTATGGAGGCTACAAGTTAATAAAAGGAAACAAAACAGGGTTTTTCCACATAGAAAAGATAAATGGGAGGTTCTGGTTTATTGATCCTGACGGCTACGTATTTTTATCAAAAGGAGTAAATCATGTAGACTACTACGGCGATTATTCCCCTGCACTAGGTTATAGTCCATACAATAAAGTAGTTTCGGCAAAGTATGGGTCTCCTCAAGCTTGGGCAAAAGAAACAACAGAAAGACTAAGAAGTTGGGGGTTTAATACGATAGGGGCATGGTCAAGCGAAGAACTCTTTTCTCAAGGTATGCCTTATACTATTATTCTGGATTTTGCTGCTCAAGCAGGTGCAAACTGGCAAAAAGGTGAAGTTGTGGATTATTTTTCTGAAAGGTTCCAGAACATTTCAGACAGTATTGCAAAAAAGATTTGCTTAGAAAGAAAAGACGACCCTTACTTGATAGGATACTTTACAGACAACGAACTTAGGTGGTGTCCTGACTGGAGGTCTCCAAACCATCTATTCGATGATTACATGAGTTTACCTTCTTCTTCAGAAGGTAAGAAGGCGCTAGTGAGTTATCTTCACGACAAATACAAGGAAATAAAATTACTTAATGAAAAGTGGGGAACTTCTTTTTCTTCTTTTGATGAAATATTAAATGTTGCTGAAGCTCCAAAAAACAACTGGGTTGACTTAGATAGACTTGGTTTTCTTGAGGTTCTTTCGAGAAAATATTTTCAGGTAGTTCATGATGCAATTAGAAAGTACGATAAGAATCACTTAATTCTTGGTTGTAGATACGCTTTCAAGCCTCCAGATGAAGCAATAAAGGGGTGCATAGGATATACTGACGTAATTTCAATAAATGCTTACACGAATCCCTACAACGATGACCTTGGTAAAGTTATAAAAGATGTAAGCCAAATTTATAATATTACTGGCTTGCCAGTGATGATAACCGAGTTCTCGTTTAAAGCGATGGACTCTGGTTTGCCTAATACCAAAGGAGCTGGAGTTCCAGTAAGAACTCAAAGTGAAAGAGCAAAATACTATGAAGAATACGTAAAACGAATTTTATCTGAACCTTTCATAGTAGGTTACCACTGGTTTGAGTACG
>JBAMLO010000010.1:0-9881 GCA_039793485.1 Nitrososphaera sp.
AAGCATTTTTACAAATTTCTATTAGTTTTTCTTTGTTCAATTCAACAGGACTATTTGATAAGTTCCTTGAGTAGTTTTGAGTTACATCCTCGACAATAGTATTAATTTCATCCTCTTTTACTCCTATTTCTCTTAAGTTTCTAGGTATCCTTAGAGCATCTAACAGTAAAGAGATATCCTTTAAAAGAAGTCTTGATTTTACAATGTTGTCTGGAGAAGAATGACCTAGTGCTTCAGAAAGCTCAGCAAACCGCTCTGTCATGAATGGCGCTTCATACTCAAGAGAACTAACTAGGAAAGTTGCATTAGCGAGGCCATGGGGTATTCCATAATGTGTAGTCAAGTAATAACCAAGTGCATGAACTACGTTGGTGCTGGTTATGTTGATTGAAAGTCCTGCAAGCATGCTTGCGTACATCATCCAAGCCTTTGCCTCAGGGTCGCCGCTGAAAGCTTTAGGTAAGTTGTTTAGTATTATTCTTGCACTTTCCTTAGATAGCATATCTGAGAAAACTGTTGAATTCTTAGAGAAGAAAGACTCAAGGGCATGCGAGAGGGCATCTAAGCCTGTTGATGCAACAAGATTTGGTGGCAGAGTGTATAAAGTATCTGGATCTAGGATCGATAGTTTGGGAAAGAGTGCAGGCCCACCGATAGCTAACTTTTTCTTTTGTTTTAAGTCGGTGAGAACTGAATATTTGCTTACTTCGCTACCAGTTCCTGCTGTTGTTGGCAAAGCTACAAGTGGAACTGTATTAACGTTAACGTTCATAACACCCAAGAAGTTCTGTATCTTCCCACCGCTAGCGTACACTAAAGAAATAGCCTTTGCTGCATCAATTACGCTCCCTCCGCCAAAGGCAAGTACGAAACTAACGTTCATTTTTCTCGCCAGCATTGCTCCTGCTTCAACAGTTTCAACAGAGGGGTTTGGCTCAACTCTATCGTAAACATAAGTTTCGCAGTTAATTTTTTTAAGCTCGTTTTTCAACAGGTCGAGGTAACCCGTTCTTCGAGCAAAATTTGACCCAGTAACTAAGAGGCAGCTTCTACCAAAGTCGTACTGCTTTAAATATTCACTTAGTTCTTTAATTGCGCCCCTTTTGAATACAACGCTTGTTGGATACGAGAAGCTAAGTTGGATTTCTTTGCTCATTCTTTTCGTTTATTTTTAGCTTTTCAGCGCCTTATAAAACTTTTTAATTGAAAAGCATGTTTATGAACACAAAACAAAAGTTTAAATTTAAACGAAGCAATGGTAAGTAGGTGAAAGCAAAATGGAAGACGACATCGACGAATGGTTTAGGAAAAGACGTAGGTACTTTGAGGACATAATGAAGGAAATTGAAAGAGAAATCGACGAGCTTTTTAGGGAATCCTTTAAGGAGTTTGAGAACGAAGTGCCGAGAGAATTAATAAGGGAAAGAAGTTTACCCGACGGAAGTAAAGTTAGAGAATTCGGACCATTTGTTTATGGATACTCTGTCACAATAGGACCTGATGGAGAACCTATAGTGAGAGAATTTGGGAACTTTAGACCAGAAGGGAGAAAAGGTATTGAAGTTAAAAAGCTAAGAGAGCCGTTGGTTGATGTTATTGAAGAAGAAGATAAAATAAGAGTAGTGGCTGAAATTCCAGGTGTTGAAAAAAGCGATATAAACTTATACGCTACAGAGAACAAACTAACAATAAAAGTTGATACTCCGCAGAGGAAATATTATAGAGAAGTAGACCTACCAGCAAAAGTTGATCCAAAGCAGTCAAAATCAACTTATAAGAATGGAGTACTGGAAGTAGACTTAAAGAAAGTAAAGGAAGAGCCTAAAGGGACACCTCTAAAAGTGGAGTAAGAAAGTATTTTTACGTTTACAAATTTTTTATTCTAAGCTAAACTGCTTTCATAAGAAGAGAGAAACCTTTCTAATAGCTATCTAGAGCTCACTGGTTGCAATTTATCACCTTCATCATTTTTTATCTAATGCTGTTAACAATCATAATGACGAGTGACCAGAAGACCTAGAAGTTTTAGTTCTAAAACTGTGAACAAAGATTTAGAAAACGGGCTTTGAACTCTGCGAACCAGCAGATTAGATCGGTGACGTAAAGCTGGCTGAGCGTTGGAAGCTTTGACTTTTAGCGTACGAAGTAATTTACATTAAATTCGACAAGAAAGTATAGGCTTTTCTATATCGTTTTGAGTGCGTCGCTCATATGTGGTTTGTGCCAAAAAGCTCAAACAAGCTCCAGGCTGAAATTAGCAACGTAGGTTCAGGCAAGCAGGCTATAGGCTATATGCTCATGCTAAGGGCTGGCTTTAGCATAGCTCAGAATCCGTACGATGAAGCCTTTAGGCTGAAAAACCGAGAAGCTTCCAGCTTAAGCCGTGGAAAGTATCAATTTGGAAGGATTGCCTTCTTTTTCCCTTCTTAAAGACTCAAAAACATACTTAAAACCTAGGTTTTTCTCGCTGAATTTGTGCAAACATTTAAATATTGTACCGCTTACTACTTTATTGTGGTGGCTAATTTGGACGAATTTTTGGCCTTGTTCAATGAGCATGAGCGTAATAGAGAATGGTTTGAAAAAAATCGAGAAATACTTGCTGAAAAGTATGACGGTAAGTTTATAGCTATTTATGAACAGGCTGTAATAGACTTCGATGAAGATGTTGGTAGACTTATGGAGAGAGTTGAAAAGAAGTATCCTCCAGACAAAGTTTTCGTTGAGTACATAAGCAAAGAGAAACTCCAGTTAATACTATGAGGATACGTGGCTACTTAAACCTGGGTTACGAACCACCAGCTCCATTTGTTAAGGTACTGCTCATTTCTAAAAAACTACATATACGTAAGTTCATAGACTTTCATATTGATACAGGTGCATCATCAACCGTAATTTTAGACAAAGATGCAAAATATCTTAGGCTAGATGTTAAAAGCCTTAAGAGAGCTGAAAGAAGCATTGGCGGAATAGGTGGAACAGTAGACACATACCTTATCGAAGACACAATAATGGTATTCAAAACTGAGGAAGGTATGCCTCATGAGGAAAGGCAGACTCTGCTTGTAGGAATACATAGGTTAGATAAGCTGACAGAAGGAGAAAGAAAACTTATCATGAAACTTCCATCGCTACTTGGTCGTGACCTTCTGAGGAAATTTAGACTAACATACGACGAGAGGCTCAATGAAGTTTTCATGGAACGCTAACTACTAATCAGCTAACTCTAATAGTTGTAGGATGAGCTTCAAAAGATGTCAGTTTGCTCAAAGATGAATTGGTAAAATGGAGGCGCATGATTTCTGAGCTAAGTAGTCTTCAGTATACTTAAAGAAAGTAAAGGAAGAGCCTAAAGTCTAGGCTAAACTGCTTTCGTAAGAAGAGAGAAATCTTTCTGATACTTGTTTGTACATGTTAATATGTTTCTTGATCGTTGGGTCTAACTTCTTTAAAGCTTCTTCAAAGTGTCTCATTTCCACCTTTATTTCTTTCAGATTATTTTTTGCAGTTTCAGGACTATTCCTTTTAATGTACTCTTTTATCGCTAACATGGAAGCAGTTTCACAGATGGCAGAGATATCTGCTCCAGTATAGCCCTCTGTCATTTCTGCAAGCTTATCAAAGTTAACGTCGGAAGCTAGAGGCTTTTTCTTTGTGTGTATCTTAAATATTTCTTTTCTAGCCTCTAAGTCTGGAGGCGGAACGTAAATAAGCCTATCGAACCTCCCTGGTCTAAGCAAAGCAGGATCTACGATGTCCGGCCTATTGGTTGCAGCAATTACTACTACGTTATTCAACTCCTCAAGACCATCAAGTTCCGTTAGGAGTTGAGCAACTACTCTCTCTGTAACGTTTGAATCTGAAATTCCATAGCCTCTGGCTGGTGCAATACTATCTATTTCGTCTATAAAGACTATGCATGGTGCAGCTTGTTTAGCCTTTCTGAATATTTCCCTAACTGCTCTCTCAGATTCTCCGACCCATTTGCTTAGGATTTCTGGTCCCTTTATACTTATAAAGTTGGCCTCACTTTCGTTTGCCAATGCTTTAGCCAGTAGTGTCTTACCAGTCCCAGGTGGACCAAACAAGAACACGCCTTTAGGAGGCTTTGTGTTCGTGTACTCAAAGACTTCACCATACTTTAGGGGCCACTCTACAGCTTCTTGAAGCTCTTCTTTTACGTTAGCTAGACCTCCAACATCTTCCCAGTGTACGTTTGGAACTTCAACTAAGACTTCTCTCATAGCACTTGGTTCAACATCTTTTAAGGCATCCTGAAAGTCCTGCATTGTGACTTGGATCTTGTTTAAAACTTCTGCAGGAATCTTTTCTGCCTGAAGGTCTATTTCTGGCAATACTCTTCTCAATGCTCTCATTGCAGCTTCCTTACAAAGTGCAGCAAGGTCTGCTCCAACGAAGCCATGTGTTACATTTGCAATTTTTGCAAGGTCTACATCTTTAGCTAAGGGCATTCCTCTAGTATGAATTTGTAGTATTTCTAACCTCCCTTGTCTATCTGGAACTCCTATTTCTATTTCTCTATCGAACCTTCCAGGCCTTCTTAGAGCAGGGTCTAGAGCATTTGGCCTATTTGTTGCACCTATTACTACAACTTTTCCTCTTGACTCAAGGCCATCCATCAAAGCAAGAAGCTGAGAAACAACTCTCTTTTCTACTTCTCCAGTTACTTCTTCTCTTTTTGGAGCAATACTGTCAATCTCGTCTATGAATATTATGCTTGGCGCGTTTTCTTTTGCTTGTTTAAATATTTCCCTTAATCTTTCTTCGCTTTCTCCATAGAATTTACTCATTATCTCTGGCCCACTTATTGAAAAGAAGTTGGCATTGCTTTCGCTTGCAACCGCTTTAGCTAGTAACGTCTTACCAGTTCCAGGTGGACCATAAAGCAGAACTCCCTTTGGAGCCTCGATACCTAACCTTTCAAATAACTCTGGATGTCTTAAAGGAAGCTCAACCATTTCCCTTATTTTTTGGATAGCATCTCTAAGACCTCCTATGTCTTCGTAGCTAACTCTTGGAACTCCACTTGGAATACCTTTAGCAACTTCTTCGCTTATTACAATGTTTGTTTCTGGGGTTATTATTACTGCTTCAACTGGTGGCGAGATTCCCGTAACAACAAAGTCAACCTTATTTCTCATTATGTTTATTGTCACTATATCTCCTCTTGCAACAACTCTTCCTTCAAGCAATTGCAATATATAAGATTCCCCACCGAAGATTCTTAGTGGCTGAGTTGGAGCCAGAGTTACCTTTTCTGCAATTTTCGCTTCAACCTTCTTTACAGTAACCTTATCATCTAAACCAACTCCAGCATTTTCTCTTGTCTGTTTATCCATTCTGATAACTTCTTTTCCAGAATCTTCGGGTCTCCCATGCCAGTAAATTGCAAACGTTCTCTTTTTCCCAACAATTTCGACTACATCACCAGAGGTTAGACCTAGCTCTCTTGCTACTTGAGGATCAATCCTAACTATTCCTCTTCCTGCATCACTTGGATAAGCTTCAGCAACCTTTAGCGTAAATTGTTTTTGATTCATCTTTTCTAACACAACATTTTCATAGTCAACTTAATAAACTTAATGTTTAACCGCTTTTTAATAAAGAAGTAACGAATTTCACCTAAAACTTCGTTTTAAGAAATAAAACTTCAGACACGAGAGTAATAAACAAAACATAATCGAGGAAAGTGAAGACTTAAGTCACAAAAAAGAAACATAAGATACGAAGGGGTCTTGAAAAAGAACAAATAAAGGCTTAAAAAGAATTTTAGAGTGCAAAGCATAGAATGCAAAAATTGAACAAGCATAATATTATGGTTGTATCTAACAGTGTTTGCAGGCATTTTTGTTAACGCTATTATTATTACGTTGTTGGGACCTTCTATAATAAAGATCATGAATGAACTTAGTATTGATTTTTCGTTTGCAGGCGCTATTCTTTCTTTCTGGAGCTTGGGAGTAATGACTTCTATACTTACAGGAAAACTTGCAGACCGATATGGTCCATTTAATGTAGTACGAGTAGGATTCTTAGCAATGGGAATATCATCTGCTTTAATAGGATTATCGAATAATATACTTTTTTTCTTTTGTAGGTGGAATTGCTACAGGCTTTGTTGAATCTTCCATTAATCAAATAGTATTAGAGCTTTACCCAAATTCTCAAGGAACCATGATTACTATATTGCATGTGTTTTTTGGATTTGGAGCAACACTTGGTTCCTTCAGCCGCAACGATTTTGATCTTTACCATTAATTCTTGGCGAGTGGGATACTTATTGTTTGGTAGCTTACTTTTTAATAGCAATCTTTCAATTCTTGATGAAAGTGGAGGGAAAAAATGAAACTACAGGCCAAGTAAGTTCAAACAATAAGTTTAATTATTCGTTACTGTTACTTCTGTCTGTTGATACATTCTTAGAACTTGTTGTTAAATTAGGAACTAATTCATGGTTGCCCTACGTTTTTGACTAAAACAACAAAGCAAGTTATATAGAAGCAGGAATGGTACTAAGCACGTTTTGGGGCACTTTCTCTATAAGTAGGCTAATGTCTGGAAAAATCGCAGACAAATATGGATTTGAAAAAAACGTTTAGCTATATTTTCTTTAATTGGAACACTTGTCGGGGTTATAGCTTTATTCAGTAGTGGATTTATTTTTTAAACGCTATCATTTGGAGTTTAATTGGGTTTTCAATAGCACCTACGCACCCAATAATAATGGCCATAGCTTACCAAAAAATTCACTTTCTCAGCAGGAGCAACCATTGGTAAGATAGTATTCCTTGGATGCGTTAGCACGTTGCTTGTAGCTTGAGTTTTTGGAACCATAGACAGGTTGCTTGGAGCAACTTATGCTACCTTACTTATACCACTTTCAAGTCTGTGCTTAGCTATACTTTTTCTTGAGTTAAAAAGTTAACTGAGAAAAAAATCTTAACTTTAAGAGTTCTTTCTATTTAGAGCCACCCTTGTAAGTACAATTATGGAAACAACGAGAACGAACATGAACAGTAAGATAAATGGAGTTAATTCAAACAAGAAGTTTGTTGCTTTATTTTCGTTTAATAGCAAAACAACGCCAGTGTTTGGTTTTACATTTAGCGTAACTTTTCCGTCTTCAACCTTTATGCTTTGCCCATCTGAAGTAAAAAGTTCTTTCCAAGATTTTGGAACGTCTAGCTCAACGTTACCATAAGAAGAGCTAACTACAACCAGACCATTTTCATAAATTCTATAGTAAATACCGTTTTTCTGATTATATGCACCTAAAGGAGCACCGAGATTAATATTTAGAACTTTTGCATTCGGTATTTTGCTAAGGTCAGGTGTAGAGTACCAGTAGTAAAAATCGAATAAACGAGTAACAGCATACGTATATTCTTCAGCATCTAAACTATCTCCGTAACTTAAAGCTATAATAATTTTACCTTCTTCAGCGAATTTTTGAGCTTCAAGAGAGATGGAATAGATTTCATTCCAAGTTCTATAGTAATAGACGGGAGAATTCACGCTCCCATTCCATGAACCAGGATGGCTCTCAAGCATTACTCCATCAGCAATTTTCATTAATTTTGTCATAGGAGGTGCCCACCCGGCATTATAAATTATTGAGGCACCAGTTTCATTTTTTAATCGTTCAAAGAAAACTAGGAGTGCGTTGCTCCAATTTCCGTATGCTGATTCGTTATAAGCCACGTCAAAACTATTTACGTTGGGTACTACATCATCTAGAAACAAACCATCAAATCCTTTCGATAAAATGTTTTTCGCTCTCGAGATTAGATAATCTTGAAAACTTCTCTCAGCTATGTTGCATATAAAGTTAGCATTGTACCAATACGTTGCAAGCTTTCCATCTGCCTTATAGAGGATCCACTTAGGATAATTTTTTTCTACCCAGCTTAGCTGCTCTATAGGCAACCCGAGAATATCAAGATAAGCATATATTCTGATGCCACTTTTCTTAAGAGTATTGGGAATTGGAGTTTCAGAACTAGCTATTATGAGTGAGTAATTTCTTTCTATGAAAACGCTTGCTAAATCTGATGAAATATAACCATAATAAACTACAGCATATCTATTTCCTACTGGAACGATAAATTTCTGGGCAAAACAAACTTCATAAAATTTAAAAATAACAAGTAACAAAAAGACACTTATAAAGCAGGACACAGTTTTATCAGTTCTCTTATTTTTCATCATTATTACTTTACTGTATAGTATTTCACACTAAGACATTAATAAATTTTTGCTCTTTTAAAAATTGAAAAATTTTGTTAACTTTTATTTTTGTCTTTACTTAATGAAACCATAAAAAGAGCCACCAATAATGCAAAAATAGAAGAAATTAAAAAGTTGAGCATTACGTCTTTATACTCTTTCTTTAAGCTTGAAGTAATTTTACTCATTTTATCTCCTTCGTATGAATAGTAATTAGCAACATTAGAAGCAGTAAAGTATATTTTTATTTCGTTCAGTCCTTCTCTTAAATTAAGGTTAATTATTGACATTTCTTTAGCGATTCTATAATAACTTCTACTTAGGATTTTGTTGTTTAAATAAACATCTAAGATAGCCCTCTTGCTAAAAAATATTTTAATAGAGATGTTAGTATTACCACTGCTCCAAAGTATGGCGCGTAATTCTGTTGAATTTGGTAAGTATGAAATACTCTCTATGTTTAAAAATCCTGTAATCTCGACAATGGTTGGACGAGAAGAGTTGAAAGGTATGACATAGACAAGCTTTGAGGTAAACTTATCTAGATCGATAGAAAGTATAGATTCGTTCAACATAAATACATTAGTTGATCTCGGATCGAATATAATGTAAGGAGATGATGAATTTATTAAGCTCCTTAAACTAATCAAAATTCTTTTTTCATTATTTTCACAATTTATAAGCAAAAGGCCATAAACAGTTTCATAACTAGATAAGCGCTTTATAGCAACAGAAACGGTAGGAGGTACCTCAAACCACGAAAATTCAATAGGGCTTGCTGCTGAATCCCAGACCATGTAATCCTTTAGTAATGTCAAGTTTGCCCTAGAATATGGATCGCCATAATAAATAACTGTAGAATTAGTTTGAATAGCGTTCCAAACATTACTTAACAAATTTTCGTACTGACCAGTTATTAGCGCATCGGGATCAGGTGCGATTATTGGTTCCAGCCAAAAAGAAGTTTTTAAAATGGAATCAATTACACCTCTTAAGTATGAAGTATCTGAGCTACTATAAGTTACGTCCCAAGACACTCTAGAAGAGACTAATCTCGAAAATTTTGTAAGAGAAGGAATTTCTAAAGCACCCTTAAGAAAAATGACTAAGTTATACTTCTCAGCAAGTTCATTTACTATTTCTAAGAATCTATTGAAAACAATTACTGAAGTTATATTTTTTTCTGGTGAAGAAAGACTAACTGTAGGAGCTATGAATTGAAGAGTAGCTAAATCAAAGGTTAGTCCGTCTATTCCAATTGACTTGTAAAACGAAAATAGATGTTCTAAGTAATCTCTTCCCTCCTTGCTTGAAATGTTTAAGTACGCATGTTGATTTTCAATAAAGATGCGACCACCCTGCATCAGAAACATATTGGGTTTTTCTTTTACGAGATGAGAATTGTAATCATAACATGTAAATGCGACCCATACAACAACACGTAAGTTATTTTTATGGGCTTCGGAAATTATTCTTGATAGATTTCCAAATGAACTTTTAGTTTCCTCATTCTAGGTTGTTAACTGGAGCATGTGAGCTATATAAAGTTTACTTCAAGACAAAATTAAGAGATACGCCAATTAAAAATACAAGTTTACTTAGCTAACAACAGCCGTCTCTATTTTAAACATCCT
>JBAMLO010000011.1:0-9812 GCA_039793485.1 Nitrososphaera sp.
GAGAAAATGTTTTAAAAATTAAAAAAAAAGATATAAACTAGTTGTTGTACAATATTCTTGGCGAAAAGAGGATGGAGGGCAAGGAGAGAAAAATAAAGCTTACGTTATTCTTCTCCCTCTTTACTGCTGTCCTTTGTACAATAAGCCCCTTGTTAGCTCAAGCGTCACGTTTATACGTTGGCTACTTCTACTTTGGACCTCCCGGTGGGAATGCACCTTGGGGTGTCTATAGCCGCATACTCACTATTAATCCTGCTATTCCCACGTATTACGCTCATCTTCAATGGGTTACAATAATGCTCAGTTACGATAGATATTATTGGTTGCAAACAGGATACTACAAAGATGGCACGAAGAATAATCCAGTTTTCTATTGGGAAGTCTTCGATTCTAGTCAAAAAATTTCCTATAAGTTAAGTATAGGGCCTACTACCGGAGCAACATACAGTTATACAATTGTTCATGCGCAAAAAACCGATCCTAAGCTGTGGGACTTTCTTATTCGCGATAGCTCTGGTCAAACAATCTTTAATAAAGAAATCTCAGCCGATCCTTATGTGCCAATAGATTTACAAGCTTTCGTTGAAACAACTACTAGTTACATAAACATAGGAGGTACTCACTTTAGTTACTTAAGCTACTACAATGGGCAAAGTTGGCTTCTTTGGAATCGCCATGCTGCGTATGTCGATCCTCCTTATTGGCTAGATCAAGTATCGCATTATGAGTTTAAAGCCGGTGGCGGTGGCTATTAGCATGAAGAATTATTTACTTGCACTTTTGCTTGCAACTATTATAGCTATATTTTTTAGCATAGTAGCGGTTATTACAACTGAACGAAGACCTTCTTCTCAGGAATTTCCTCTTCCACAAGAACCTTCTCCTGTAAGCTATCCCGTTCCATTATACAAAGCTGCAGAAAAAATTACATTGAGTGAATTGATAAACATATCTAAAACTCATAATATAACTCTTTACCTACCAACTAAAATGCCTGGTAACATAAAGCTTGTTGCCATTTACTACAAACCACCAGTAGTATTACTTTCATACAGCGATAGGGAAGCACCGGATTATCGATATGACAACGTAACTATTGAAATCTCCATATGGCCTTCTGCTGTGCCTTCTTTTGGCGAATTAAATCTTTCAGTCAAGAATGTAACTGATTCAAGAGTATTTAGTATTAATGGTGCTAGAGGTGTTCTTGTCGAGCACGCTCCGTGGGGAGACCCTGAGCTTCAAAAGTTGTATGGGCCTTCGCCTTTCGCTTTTTTCTGGATTGAAGGCCACTATTACATAATTTCTGCTTCTCCTCCAATTACTGGTGCTCAATTACTTGAAATTATAGGAAGCCTAAGACCATTGAAAGGTTAATTCGAAGAAAAATTTAGACTTATCGTAATTTTTCTTTCTTAGCTCTGCTATTTGCAATCTTCTCCAAGCTGAACTCGAGAAGCTTTGGTTTTGACTAACCTTTATGCCATTTTTTGTTGGTTCAAAAAGCTAGTATTTTTAAGCACACCTTTGTCAATTGTAAGCTACCTTCATAAACAAAGGAAAAATCTTTAAACTAAAACTTTTATAGCTTTATTTATCAATGTTCCACATGCATAGCGTAAAAATTAGCAGAGATACTTACTACGACAAGGTATGTGGTTGTTTGTTAGGAAAAAACGCAGGAGGAACACTAGGAGGACCTCTTGAAAGAATATTTGGTGAGGAAGAAATGTTTGATGTCTGGTGGTATCCAAAGCTAGTTGAAGGAGGAATTCCAAATGATGACCTTGAAATTCAACTAGTTTGGCTTCAAGCACTAAAAGAGAGAGGAATTTTTATTACAGCTAGAGACCTGGCTGAGTACTGGCTCGATCACGTGCTCTACAATCCTGATGAATATGGCTTGCACAAGACAAACTTAAGGTTGGGCCTTCAGCCCCCAGTATCTGGGTGGTACAACAATTGGTTTAAGGATTGTATGGGTAGCCCAATCCGCTCTGAGATCTGGGCATGTATTGCACCAGGCTCCCCTCATGTTGCAGCTACGTATGCTTATCAGGATGCAATTTGCGACCATGCTGGAGGCGAAAGCGTTTACGGGGAGGTTTTCAATGCTGTCGTAGAGTCTTCAGCCTTTCTTATTAGTGACTTAAGAAAACTTATAGACATTGGTCTCTCTGTAATTCCTGAAAGCAGTTTAACTTCGAAAGCGATTCGTACAGCGGTTAAGTGCTACGAGGATGGCTTAGATTGGAAGGAAGCAAGACAAAAAGTAAAGGAAGTGGCTTATAGCCCAATAGCTCAGTTTTCTCCAATAAACCTAGGCTTTCAAACAATTGGATTACTTTACGGAAAGGATTTTGGAGATGCTATGTGCAAGGCTGTTAACTGTGGCTGGGATACTGACTGCACTGGAGCAACTGTAGGTGCGTTGCTTGGCATAATACATGGAGCCAGCAATTTACCTAAAAAGTGGATTGAGCCGTTGAGCAACAGGATTGCCATAAGCGGCGGAATAAAGAATCTTCAAGTACCTACAACAGTAGAAGAGCTTGCCAGCGAAATCCAAAAAATAGCTGAAAAAGTATTAGTAACTTTTAATACAAAGGTTCGACTATCTGACTCCGACGACATTTCTTCAGCAGAAGAAGTTATAAGAAAGGAACTTGAAGAAACACAGAAACTTAAGCTCTGGGAAATCCCACCAAACAAAGTAAATTTTGACCTAGTAGCACTAAAGGCTTCTCTCAGCTACTTAGAAAGTCCAGCAATCCTTCCAGACATAGAAAATTCATTTACTGTAGAACTGGAAAACACTAGAAGTGAACCATTGACTGGCTCGATAAAAATTAGAGTCCCAAATGGATGGGTCTTAAAGCCGAGTAATGTTCAGCAATTCAGTATAAAACCAGGAGAAAGGGTTGAATTTAGTTTTTCATTACTTTCTTCTATAGCCAACATAAACAGCTACAATAAATGCGTCGTAGACCTAGATTTAAATGAGCGACCTTCGGTAACTAGTATTCCCTTAGTTTTCGTTGGCGGCTTCAGGTGGCTTGTTTCAGACGTCTTTAGAGGAGAAAATCTTTCTCTAAGTACATTCTTTCCACCAGAAAGTGATTCGAAGTCGCTTACATTCAGTAAAGGTTGGAAACCCGTAAGCTGGCCTACAAACGAGTTGGAGGTTGAACAATACTTTAACAATCGTCCCGGAGTCATTTACTTAAGACATTTTATTTATTCTCCGGTAAAAAGGAAAGTTGTTCTAGGTGTTCCGAACAACAGCAAGATGAAACTTTGGCTAAATGGTGAAGTTATTCATGAGACTCAAAAAGTTGTTCCACTAAGACCAAACTATAGTGGAGATGGGTCAAACTATGTTTCTACGACTCTTGAAGCTGGATGGAATCATGTTATGGTAAAATTGGTTCGCGAAAAAAAGCCTTTAAAAGCTCATTTTGTAGTCTCAGATGTGGAGTGGAATCGCGGTTTAATAGATGTAGTTAGACATAAGCTACCCTGGGAGTAAAGTGTTAAAGGATATCTTGGTAAACTAAAGTTTTATAAGTTCACGTTAGAGCTCAAGAAAGCATGCAAAAGTATAGAGAAACTGGATTAAAGCTCATCGTAGCCTCGCTTCTTATAGCTTCCTTCTTAGCGGGTTTTCTTCTCTCTCCTTTGCTTTTAAGGTTCTCCTCTAGATTGTTTGTTCCTAGTCAAATAGGAATAATAGAAGTTAAAGGATATGTTCTTTTTCCACAAGATCTAGACTATCTACTAACGCTTATTAACTATGCTAAGCTAAACTCAAGCATAAAGGCTGTTGTTTTAGACATAAACAGTGGAGGTGGTTCCGCTTACGCTTTCGAGCAACTTTACTATAGCATAAGAGCCCTTTCAAAAACTAAGCCTGTTGTAGCTAGTGTTTCTGGATTAGCTGCTTCTGGTGGTTACTACTTAGCAGCTTCTGCCGACTACATATATGCAACTCCTTCAAGTTTAGTTGGAAGTATAGGCGTTATTGCTTCTATGCCAAGTGCAGTTCTTCCAACTCCAAATGTGCTTGAAACAGGTCCAAGTAAACTCTCTGGATTTGATTTAAAAAAATTTCCACTTCAAGTTAATGAAGTTTTAAAGAATTTCCTAGATAATGTCAAGGCAGCGCGCGGAAGTAGGTTAAATGTAAGCTCTACAACTTTGCAGAAAGCAGAAATTTACTTAGGCTCTGAGGCAAAGTCGCTTGGGCTAATTGATGAAATTGGTTCTTTACAACAAGCAATAGAAAAGGCTGCTTCTTTAGCTGGAATAAGTAGCTACAGAATTCTAATCTTGAATGAACTCATACCAAACACCTTTCCTTACTCTACGCTTGCTAAGTCTCCCTTTTCACAAAATTTAACAGTTTCCTTCTTAAATGAAGTTTACCCACCGCCTGCAGTTTACTGTTTGTATAGCCCTTTCTTATCAAACTACTTAACACAAACTTCTACGTTCTATTTCAGCTCTGACGTCTCAGGTTTTCAAAGTGGAAACGACGTAGTTATAGACTACGCTCATTCAAATGCTTTTTCAAGACAAGAGATAGAAAGCTTGTTAACAAAGATCGTCTTAAAAGGGTATAGTTTTTCATTCTTAACAAACAGCTTCCAGCTTCAAGAAAAACTTGCTAATGCAAAAGTATTTGTTGTAATCGCGCCTGTAACAAGTTTTTCAGATCAAGAAGTAGAGGCAATAAAGAGCTTTGTTGATAGGGGAGGAAAACTTATTTTAATTTCCGAACCTCTTAGAACGCCTCCAGATGCTATAAACAGCATTGCATACAAGTTTGCTATAGTATTCTCTTCTGGATATCTGTACAACTTAAGAAATTACTGGGGGATATATAGATTTGTCGTGGTATCGAATTTTTCGGGAAATAAAGCATCTTCTACAAAACCTGCTTTGACAAGTCTATCTCTTTTCAGAAACATAAGTAAGATTGTCGTAATGTCCTCTTCTGCAGTTTACTCCAATAACATTTACGAAGCTGCTTATACTGATAATGAAACTTATCTTGCCATAGCTGATAAAAGAGCACAGTTCACTCCAATTATTTCTTCATACTATGGAAGAGTGTTTGCCATAGGTAGCCTTAGCATGTTTACTCAACCTTTCATCGGCTTATACGACAACGAGAAGCTAGAGGACAACTTGTTAGAAGTAGCCTTATCTGGCTGAAGATAAAATTACTTTCAACTTAAGCTATTTAAAATTCTTCTCACGTAGCTTATGGAAGGAATAGCAAATGCTCTTTCTCCAAGCTTAACTACACTACTTAAGTTAGGAACTACAACAACAGCAACTAGTCCTGAAATTATTGCTCCCGCAAAGTCTTCGTGAAGTCCATCTCCTACGTGCATAGCTTCCTCTGGTTTAACTAAAAATTGCTTAAGTAAGAATTCAAATGCCTCTCTCTGTGGTTTTTGGAGTTCAATTTCATCAGCATAAAGTTGTAAATCTATGTAATTGCTTAAACCTGTTCTTTCAAGCAGTATTCTAGTGTAGCTTCCTGGCCAAAAAAGTACGTTTCCAAGAGTTGCAATTTTAATGTTAAGTTCTCGTACTTCTTTCAGCGTAGTCCTTGCTCCTTCTATTATAAGCTCTTCAGGATTTGTTTCAACAACAGCTTTTGCTATCGTTCTCCTAACTCCTTCTTCGTCTATTCCTAAAGTTTCAGAAACTATCTTTGTTGATGCAGAAACAACGTTTTTACCTAGGGCATCGTTTCTTCTTAAGCTTTTTGCTTTTTTGTAGGCTTCTGTCAGTTTTTTGAAAGCCTTTTCTTGATCTATTGAATTTTGTTCGCTTAAAATTCTTGAGGTAGTCTTAAAGAAAACATCTAACCTTAGTAAAGTATCCCAAACATCAAAAGAAACTAACTTTATGTTCATTCCTTCCCTCTTCGACTTAAAGTTATCCCTATAAAAGATTTTATTTTTTTAAACGTTTACATTTACGCTAACAACTTTTTATACAAGCTTAGATAGCTTTCAATTACAACTTCCCAACTGTAAGTACTTCTTACAAGTTCATATGCTCTCTGAGTAACTTCTGTTGAGCTTCCTTCGAGAGCTTTCTGGATAGACTTAGCTACAGAATCAACGTTGTTGCTCTCAGCTAGAAATCCTGTAACTTCGTTTTGTACTAGTTCTAAGTTGCCTCCCACGTCTGTTGCAACGACTGGAACTTTAAGCGCCATTGCTTCTAGGATTGAAGTACTAAGACCCTCGCTTCTAGAAGGTAAAACAAAAACCTTTGACCCTGCGAGGTACTTAAGAGCTTCCTCTCTTGGTTTATAGCCAAGTAGATAGAAGTTGCTTAAACCTTTTGATGCCTCTACAAGCTTGGCATACAATGGGCCATCTCCAATTAGGACAAAATTTAACTTTGGAAGTTTCTTAGCAGCTTCAACTAGCAGATCAACACCCTTTTCATAAGATAGTCTCCCAACGTATATAACCTGATCTTCATGCAAAGTTATCTTTTCTTTTGGCATGTCCTCTAAGTCTATGGCATTTGGAATATAAGTTACGTTGAATCCAAGCTTCTCGTAAAATTCCTTCGTACTCTTTGAAACCACTGTAAAAGCATTCGCCCATTTTACTGCTTTCTTTTCAAACTTGCTTGCTAAGTTACCAAAAAAGCTTCCGTGCAGGGAGGAGACTTGTTCGCTGTAGACGCCATGAAGCGTTAGAACTTTTTTGCAGTTTAGCAGTTTCATTGGTAGCGCTGAAGGTAAATTGTGTGCATGAACAATGTCGAACTTTTCTCCTTTTAGGCGAAGAATTGAAACCTTAACAGAAGACGAAAGTGAAAAAGAAGGATTCATTAAACCCTTTATCTTAAGAAATGGTGTGTTTTCAACGGAAATACTTTCAACGTCATTTCCTTTTCTTCTTAGGTGTTCAATTAGTTTAGAAGTATGGTATGCTATTCCTCCAATTCCAGAAGTTCTTGGAGCTACTACGAGCACTTTCATTGATTTTTCTAAACTAGAGAAGCCTTTATAAGGGTTAAAAAAGTATTTATTTACATAAATAAAACTAAATGGTGAAACTTAAGGAATGAAGAACGTCGTTGGAGGCATCCTGTGCGGAGGTTATGGGAAGAGACTAAAACCAATAACAGATACAATCCCAAAACCATTGATCGAAATTAAAGAAAACTATACAATACTTGATAGACAACTACTTCAAATGAAACATGCGAATATAAATGAAGTTTTCTTGCTCGCAGGCTATCTCCATGAAAAAATAAAAGAAAGGTACAACGATCAGTGGAATGGCATAGCCATAAGGTACTTAATTGAAGATAAACCAAGAGGAACTTTGTTTGCGATTAACAATTTGCTTAAAAGCAGTGAAGCAGAAGTCTACGTTGTTATGAATGGCGACATCGTTACCGACATTAACTTAGCAGAAATGTTAAGAAGATGGAAGCCAGGAAGCATGAGTATGGCGATAACTAAGCTTATCTCTCCTTATGGCATAGTTAAAGTTTCGAATGAAAAAGTTGTTGGGTTTGAAGAAAAACCAGAACTTCCTTACTACATAAACGCTGGTATCTACATAATAGACAGAAAGATAAAAGATTACTTTTTGTCCTATGAGGAAGGCGATGTGGAGAAATTAGTTTTTCCAAAGTTAGCTAATGAAGGTTTTCTTGAGTACTACTTAGAAGAAGGAACCTTTTGGCAGTCAATAGATTCACAAAAGGACCTAGAGTCCGTTAGAAAAGAATTTTTAAACAGAGTTGATACTCCTTGGGGTTACGAGAAGAATTTAGTTGCGACTGAAAAATACGTGATAAAGGAGTTATACATAATGAAGGGTTTTGGTGTTCCTTTACACATGCATGAACAAAAGGATGAAACTTTACATATCATTTCAGGAGAAGGAGAAGTGTATCTAAATGGTAAGAAGTTAAGAGTGCAAAGTGGTGATATTATTAGAATTGAACCACGAACTAAACATAGGATAGAAGCCATCGAAAGACTAAAGGTTTTCGAATACTCAACTCCAAACCCTGAAGATTACATTGAATTAAGTTCAAATTAATTAACTTATGCTTGGGATGAAATAAATGGAAGACTTTTCAGAAACCGTTCGAGAAACTGCTAAAGCTAGTTTTTCTCTAACGTTAAGTAACATAATCTCAAATGTTTTCCTTGCTGTTGCTACAATAATAATAGGTGCCTTGCTTGGTGCAAGCAACTATGGGTTATACAGCTTAGCCATAGCAACACCAGCATTCCTAACTTCTATTGTAGACTTTGGATTAGCTTTTAGCTTACTCAATTTCTGTTCTAAACTTAGCTCTGAAAAGAGAAAAGAGGACTCGCTTAACTACTTATTTAACGCAGGTCTTATAACATTAACAGTTGCCCTTATTGCAACTTTCCTTTCTGTTTTCTTCTCAAGCTATATAGCTTCAAAGGTAATAAGTAGGCCAGAAGCTAGTAGTTTGGTTGCTCTAGCTTCTATTTCAATATTGTTTGGCGCTGTTGTGAACCTACTTACCTACTTCTTTGTTGGAATTGGAGAGTCAAGAAGAGCAGCACTTGGTCAAGCAACGTTGGGCGTTACTAAAGGGATCCTGCAGGTACTGCTTGTTGCGTTAGGTCTTTCAACACTGGGTGCAATCTTAGGGCACGTTTTTGGTACAATGCTTGCAGTTGTGGTAAGCGTTTTGCTCATGTTGAAGCTAAACTTTAAAGTAAATCTTAAACTTAACCTAAGCAAACTAAAAGAAATGCTAAGTTACGGGCTTCCAATTTACATTTCAACGTTTGTCATCAGTTTTATATCGCAATATCAGGCTTCCTTGATAGGTGAGCTTTCAACAAACTTTAGTGCTGGAAACTACAAGATGGCTCTAAACTTTTCGGTCTTAGTCTCTATGGTTGCTGCTCCTATTGCAATAGCACTTGTTCCTGCTTTTTCTAAAGTAAACTCAGAGAAGCACAAGGAGGCTTATGAGACTCTAACAAAATATACTTCTCTTGTTATTCTTCCAGTTTCCATAGCTGTAATAATGTTTTCTAAGGAAGGAATAGAACTACTGCTTGGAGAAGGATACTCTCAGGCTGCTTTCTTTCTAAGCTTGATGACCTCGCTCTATTTGTTGGCTCCACTTGGAGGCGTTACAATTTATAGTTTTCTAAACGGAATAGGAGAAACAAAGATGAGTCTAGTGTTAAATGTACTGAATGCAGTTTTATTTGTCCTCCTGGCGAGAATGTGCACGATTAGTTATGGAATCGCAGGTATGATTGCTGCTTCTCTTTTTGCTTCTCTAGCTTCGTTAGTTGCTGCAATTGTTTACTTAAAAGTTAAGCATAATGTAATGTTCAATGCTCTATGGGCACTGAAGGCTTACCTAGCTTCTTCAATAAGTGTTGTTGTTACGTTTCTTCTGCTCCAGTTTGCAAACCCAAGTAATAACTTAATTAGGCTTACTGTCGGAGGAGGTATACTTTTTGCTTCTTTCTTAACGTTCATGCCTTTGTTAGGCGTTCTCAACGCGAAAGACATTGAACTTTTCAAGAAGCTGATTGATGGTAGAAGAATTTTCTTAGTTCTAATACCAGTATTGAAATACGAGGAAAGATTAACAAAAATCGTAGGGGAAAATAAAAGCTAAAGAGTTAATCTTCTACTTATGTTTGAGTCTCATCTTCTCATTGCTGCATTCGTTCGCTAAGTTATCTTTTATCTGCGAGACTGTCAACTTAAAACTTAAAGACTCATGCTTATTCTTAAAGCAATGTTATG
>JBAMLO010000012.1:0-9552 GCA_039793485.1 Nitrososphaera sp.
TTTTCTCTGTTCTAAGCTTTAGAACAGCTTGTCTTCATTTCTACTAAAATATTTAGATATTAAAAGTCTATAAATCTGCTGTGAGAAAAGAATGAATTTCCATACAGCTATTAGCCTGATTTTCTTTTTGAGCGCACACCTAATGTTGGTAACTTAACAAAATAATTCAGAAGGACAATTTCAAACGAGGTTGCAGAAGTAATGACCTCAAAGAAGCACAAACAACTCTTATTTTTACTGGCTTATGTATCAAAGCTACAACCTCTATAATCTTTAGTAGTGTAAAGGCAGTTGAAAAAATCTAATTAGTTAAGACTGCTCAAAGACAAGTTAATTCAGGTCTACTTATCTTTTCAATTTTTTAGCGCTTTAGTGAGCTTAGTATTTCTTCTGGTTCTTTTCTTGGGACGTCTAATCCATTGAAGTGCTTATCAAAACTAATTATTGCTTCTGCACCTAACTTTTTTGCGACATAATACTGCAAGCAATCATCGAAATCTAATTTCTTCTCTTCCATCAGTATAGCAACAGCTTGTTGATCATCTATTGTTGTATCGTATATACTTAGTCCTAACGAGTTTTCAACATTTCTTAGAAAAGTTAACACCAACTTAGAATTGTTTAAAATTGCTTCAACTGCGTGAATTGTGAAGCTAGTAACTACTGCTTCTACGTCTCCTTTCGCCACCTTATCCAACAATTGCTCGCATTCTTCAGCTCTTTTCTGGTCGAGAAGAAGCTCTAAAAATATATTTGTGTCGATTAAAAACATTTTTAGTCTGCTGAACTCCAAACTTTGTGTTGTAACTCAACTGAAGATGCTTTCGATTTTACGCTTCCTCTTAAAGCTTTCCAGTCTACATTTCCACTTGAAACATAACGTCTAATTAGGTCTTCGAGAGCAGCTTTCATAGCACCTTTTTTGTACTTGTACCTTTCCATTGCAACCTTCCTAAACTTTCTGGCGAGAGCTGGTTTTATTTCAGCCTTTATTACTTCAGCCATACGTACTTATGTACTAAAGTACTTTATAAACTTTTTACCGAGATTCAAGATGCTGCTCGTGCACTTCAGTTTCCTCCTCTAGTGCTTGCTGACTTAATTTTCTCCGTAAATGTAAAGTACAGCAGCACAACGGCAATGGATCTGATAGCAGAGTTCTGGGGGCAAGCAGGATATTACTACTACATCTACAGAGGAGTATCGAAGTTTGGCGGAATAACTGCAGTTTACTATCAGGTTACAAGACATACTCCTTGAATTGGTAAAGGGAAATGAAAAAGGAAGGTGGTTGACAGTGGCTCAAAACATCTTAGGAAAAGAGCTATCAGCAAAAGAGATCCTTAGAGAAACGATAAGTCTTTACGCTAATAACGTAGTTCCATTTTTATTTCTGTATCTTTCTGTAGCAATTATTATAGGACTGCTGAATGTTGTTTCTTTTTCTGTAATCGGTTTTAGATCAATAGCCCTACTTCAAAGTGCTAATGAAATAAGCGCTTCAATTCAAACACAAATTATTATTTTAGTTGCCTTTCTTATTCTATTTTCGGTGATAAACAACTTTGTGTACTCTATTAGAGATGGCGTCTCTGTTTTACTTACATCAAACTGTTTAATGCCTTCAAGTTGTAATTTTAGATCTACCATAAGCTTCGTTTTACCAAAGGCAACTCCCTTATTTGTTACTGAACTATTGGTTTCAACAATAGCAAACCTAGTCACCTTTTTAGTTTTTCGAGGAATAGTGATATCATTAACCACTGCTACGTTTATTACACTAATTGTTAGTTTTTCTTTAGCTTTAGTCGTTATAGCTGTTGCAGTGATGCTACTGCTCACAATTCCTACGATCGTGTTAGAAAACAAAAGTTTCTTTGCTTCGTTAAGCCGAAGCAAAACTTTAGCAAGCTATAATTTTTCTAAGGCTTTCTTTATCTGGCTAGCAAGCTGGTCTGTTTCTCTTCTAGCTGGGTTTGTTAGCGGAACTTTGTTGCTTCCTTTCGACGAAAGAGTTGTTGCAGTACTATCGCAAGTTGTTCTTTCAATAATTTCTCCAATATTTACAATCTCCATAACCTTACTTTACTATTCGATGCTGTTTAAAGAAAAGACTTTTAGGCAAGTTAAATCTTAAGTCCTATGAGGGGGAAAGTAAGTGGATAAAAAAAGAATCATTCTTTTCTTAGTTGTCTTAGTTGGTATAGCCCTTTATATTAGCTCTGTAATCTCTAACCAAGAAATAAAAACAGAGTTGCTCATAGATGAGTTTTTCGAGTTAAGTATTAAGTTCCCAAATGGTTCAGAAGTCTTTTACTCGCTAGGGTACATGGGTTCTTCTTCAAAAAGCCTAATTCTACCAAAGGAATTTAACATAACTCGTGTTTTTATGTACACTTTTCTAAGGCCTAAGGAAGATTCGTTACCAATAACTTTCATCTACATCCCACGAGTCTTTCCTGTTCTACATGTAGCCTTTCCAAATGGCTCAGAAGTTGTTTTTGGGAATTTCATAGTAGATCCTTGGAGTAGCGGTTCAGTTTACAGTAGCGCATGTCTTGGAGGTTATAAAGAAGGAAGAACATACGTGCCAGATTATGGAAAGGCGAAGTGTCGGAATATTTTGAGTTAAGCTCACTAAATCCACTTAAGATGAATACTCCCTTTCTACTTCCCGAAAACCTAACAGATTTAGTTCGTAGCTTAATTTCAAAGTATAAGTCGTTCTCGATTTTATTCTATGCGCCCTCTTCCTTTACAGTGTTAAATAAAACGCAGTTCCAAATAGTTCATGATATGTGTATTTCAAGGTTGGATTTTAAGAGTGTAAACAACTCAGTAATTTTAAACATTACAAGCGCCAAGCCAAAAAGCCTAGGCACCTATAAGCTGGTTTACGACAAAAAAACTTTAGAGCATTGTTCCATAATTTATTCGCTCCAGCTTAGCTTTGGTGAAATAGCTTTTATAATCTTAGTAAGTCTTGCTATCTTTTACAGCTACAAAAAGTTTAAGCTTACAAAAACCTTGTTACTGTTGGGCATAGTTTTATTTGTTCTTGGCTACTTCCAGTTTTTTGATTTCGCAATAACATATGTAAACGGAGCAAAGATAAACATATTCTTCTATTCTTACCTTACAGATGGAAACTTAAGTTATCCTTTAGAAGTTGTATGGCACATTTCAAAGGCAATAAGTAACGGAACAAAAGTAATCTGGAATTTTGAGCCAAATAAAATTGGGTATGCTTTCTTAATTGGTTATAATAACTTGAATTTACCTGGGTCACTTTGTCACCGTACTAACCCTAAGCCGACGGACTCGATTTTTAATGGACTTGCTGATACTTATCTTTACGTAAACCTTAGTGATGAAAATTCTACTCTGTTTTTCAATTCTTCCCATAGAAGTTGGATTATGCAACCTGCTTCATCTGTCTTTTATACACAAAACCTTACCATGCCCTTTCGCGCTTTAGGCAGAAACAGAAAGTTAACGTTTAGTGCAGGGGTTCAAATCCTTGCCGTTTGGAGCGGGCAAAACATCAAAGGCGGCTTCGTCGAAGATAATCTAAAGCTGTGTGAAATTAAAGTAAGAACAGAAGGAAATCAAACTTTACTTGAAAGCTTTTACTTACCTGCTGCATACATTCAGCCTAGCGCAGACGTGGTTGAAGAGGCGAAAGAATTTGAACAAATAACTAACTTATTGCTAGAACTGACTGGCTTAATTTTCATGCTTGCCTCTGTAATCGAACTGAGTAAGCAAGAGCATTTATTTAGTAAAGGCCTAAGTAAAGCAAAAAAGACATTAGCAAAAGTTTATGTTAGATTGGCATTATTTTTTAGGCAAGTGCTACAGCATAAATAAATACTACATACACTAGAATGTTAATCAAAGTAACTAAAAAACCATATTTCAGAAAATCCAAAAATGATACTGTACTGTTGTACTTTGATTCAAGCGCTTCTAATACAATTACGTTAGAAGCTGCTCCAAGAATTGTTAAGTTTCCTGCTATCGTTGATGCCATTGCCAGCAGTATCCACTCTACCACGTTGCTACCTGTATAGCCAAGAGACTTCATGTAGATTAAGAAGAGCTTAACAAATGGAACGTTGCTAAGTATTTGGCTTAGTGCCAGTGAACTCACTACTATTGGAAATGCGCCGGCTACTCCTCCGAACTTACTTGGCATTATGAAGTAAAAAACTCGTCCTAGGATTCCTCCTTCCCATATTCCGTCCATAGTGATAAACATCCCTATAAAGAACAAAATTGATCCCCAGTCCACGCCCTTTAAGACTCTCCTAGGGTCGCTAACTGCTATATAAAGTCCGGCCGCTATGATCATTGGTATGAAGCCTCTAGCCTCAACGTGCGGCTTTCCTAAAATTGCCATAACATCATTTCCTACGATAAAAGCTATCGTAGTAGCAAGTCCAACCGCGCCCAAGTATGCATCTCTCTTATTCTTTATTGTTTCCTGAGGGATTAATACAAGTCTAACCCTTTGGTTCTCCACCTTAAAAAGCTTCATAAGAACTAAAGGAGTAATAACTAAGTTTAGAATTGTTGGAACTGCAAGGTATTTTATAAATTCTATAAAAGGAGCGTTCATTCCAGAAGAAGTTGCTATGAGCATATTTTGTGGATTTCCAAGAGGAGTCATGACGGATCCTATTGTAAGAGAGAACATTAACAGCAGAATCATTAGCTCTATACTTATGCCAGTTGACTTAGATATAAGGTACGCTATAGGGGGGCCAATTAAAGCAACAGAGTCGTTAACTGTTACTGCTGCCATTAATCCAAAAAGCAAAGAAGAAGCTATTAGAACTGCTTTTCTGCTCTTAAATCTTGCAAGGAACCACGCACTGACAAAATTCAAAAGTCCAGAGCTCTCAGCCACCGACACTATGCTAAACATCCCGATTAAGAAAAATATTACATTGAGGTCAACGTGCTCGCCTATCTTATCTGGTGGTATTAAGCCGCTAGTTACGGTAACGAAAGCACCAAACATCATTATCGCCCATATTGGGACTTTCGGGTACTTTGTTCTAGAAGCTACAGAAGCTACTAGGTAAACAACTAGAAGTACTGAAATAGCTCCTTTGAAGTCTATCATTCTCCTTAGCGCTTTTGAGTTAAGCTCGCCTAAAAATCTTATTTCTTGAAGATAATATAACTGTTAGAATACTAGCTCTTCTGCTTTACTTTGTTACTTCTCTCTTCCCAAAGCTTGTTAAAGTTCTCAGAAACTTTAGCAAGAGCTTCTTCAAGCTTTTTTGTTCCTGTTATAAATGGAACCTTATCACTGTTGTTTTTTATTTGCACATAGTTTGGGCCCATCCTAAATGCTGCCAAAACGTCTACATCTCTAAGCATTTGTACTACAGCTATAAACTTCCTTGGGTCTCCATGCCTTTTTTCTTCAACGTTTTTTGCAGTGTTTTCTCTACGTTCTATAAACTCATAGTGATGGTCTTCATATACGTCATAAATGAAGTAAAACTCAGAGTCTCCAAAATGTTCATCTGAAAGAAGGCTATTACTACCCATTCCAAAAGCTACTCTAAGCTTTCTCATGAGGAAAAATCAGCATTAAGGCATATTTAAATTTATTTAGTTAGATTTTTAATGGAAATAACTTTGCAAAAGTTTCAGATTTTTGGTACTACAAGAGCTAAAGTAAATAACTACAAATCAGTCAATTACTATGGTGAAGATACCTCTAACATTAAGATCTATATTTGGTCGTATGGTTTCCTTTTCGAACAAAACTTTTATATAGCCTTGCGTTCCCTCCTCTCCTATGGATAACTTAAAAGAGGCTCGTGTCTATGGTGGAGTTGGTTCTATACTCTCAGAGTTTGGGATATTTCTACCTTATGCTGGTATAATAATTTCAATTATGGGATTTGTTCTCGAAGTACTGGCAATAGACAAAATCTCGTCTGCCTTAAACGACAGAGAAATATTCAAAAACTACCTAATTTCAGTGATTGTAGAATTCGCTGGAATCGTAATTGCTGTAATTCTAGGCATTGCTTTCTTAGGAGTTTCTATTCTAGGAAGCTTTTCTATGCCTAATATGGTAGCTCCACGTGGTTTCGAGGCTCTATTTTCAATTATTGGAACGTTGTTTGTATTTTTGCTTGCTATTTGGATCACACTTATAGTTTCTGCAATATTTCTAAAGAAGAGCTTTGACTCAATTGCAAATAAATTGAACATATCTATGTTTAGTACTGCTGCCTTACTCTATTTAATTGGCGCAGCAACTTCAGTAGTAATTGTTGGTTTTTTAGTGATGTTAGTAGCAGGCGTACTAAAGATAGTAGCATACTTCAGCATTCCAGAAACAACAACTCAGACTACTTCCTCTACTTCTCCTCCTCAACAACCGCCGACACAAACAACTTAACTTTCTTAAAAGTTTCTGAGCCAATGTATTCTTTACTAAAACTTCTCAGTTTCATGCTTCTAATCCTTTGCTGTAAGAAGCAATTATGATGAACTTATAAGAATTACGATAAGAAGTCAGCAAGGTGCTTATCACCAGTTATACTCTTTGTACCTTCCTTTCGAGTTGTTGCGAGAATGATTGGATCAGCGATTCCTCTAACATTTAATAGTCTTTTTTCTTTCAGCTGCAATCTCTTCAGCTAACCTTGCTATTTCTTCAGTTAAGTCAACTACAAGAGTTGAAGTCTTTAGGAAGTCTAATTCGTTCTCTTTACAAGTTGTTGCTTTCCTTCTGTCATAACTTCATTTAATAGTTTTCTGCTAATTTCTGCAACTACTATAGTAGGAGTTGCCGACTCTTCCTTTTCTACATAAGCTTTACAGAAAACCTCTTCTTGAACCTATGAAAATACTCAATCCATGCATAAGCGTCTATTACAAAATCATAGTTCATGAGATTTAGCACTCCTTTTAGAGAAGAAGAGGGTTAACTTAGGGTTGGAATCGAAGAGAGAATCCTGAACCTCAAATTTCATTTTCTCACTGAATGAGATTCGTTTTTATATAGTTTTAAACATTATTTTTCTTAAGTATCCTCGCATAAGCTACGTACCATGTGAAGCCAGCTAGACATGCAAAAATTCCAATAAGTACTACGTTGACCCCTAAGCTAAATGCTAGTATTGCGCTCATTATAAGCCCAATGATACTGTGAAGTGGCCTAAGAGGCACCCTAAATGAAGTACTGTACTTTGATGAAAACTTGTATAGCCTTAAGGCAGAGTAGTTTGTAAAAATATGAGTAAACAGTACGCAGAAGCTTCCAAGCGAAGCTAAGCCAGAAATGTCTATCGTTGAGGCTAGGACTGCCATTATAAGGCCAGAAAGAAGAATAGAATACACTGGAGTTTCAAACTTCTCATGAATTTTAGAAAGGATGCTTGGTACTTCTCCATTCCTCGCCATTGCAAAGAAAATTCTTGATTGGCCCATAACAGAAGTTAAAACAACGCTAAAAGTTGCTAGAAGCGCTCCTACTCTCACTATACCACTCAAGCCTAATTCCTTTGCTGCATCTCCAATCGGTGTTGCTGAACTACTTAAGTTGCTATACCCAATTAACCCTACTGCAGTTATAGAAGTCAGTATGTAGATTAAAGTAGAGATAAATAAAGAGAGCAGTATTGCCAGTGGTATGTTTTTCTCTGGGTCTTTTACTTCTTCAGCAGCAGTGCTTATCCTTGGGAATCCTATGTACGCAAAGTAAAAAAGTCCAGCAGCTTGGAATACTGGAACTATACCATTTGGTAAGAAGTTTTCAAAGTTAGAAGCTCGTATTTTGGGTAATCCTACGAGTACAAAAAGTAAAAGAGCGAATACTTTCACAATCACTATAACGTCGTTTACAATGGCCGACTGCTTTATTCCTATAACATTAAAGAAAACGACGAGCGCAATTATAATTAAGGCTCCAACTTTGAATGGAATAAAGTCAAAGACGGACGAAAGATAGTAGCCAAATCCAAGGCTGGCAGTTGCACCCATAACGATATTTCCAAAGATCCACATCCAACCTAAGAGAAATCCAAAAGAGGGGGATATTAACTCATGTCCATACTCATAAACCCCACCTGCTCTTGGTAGTGTTGCTCCAAGCTCTGCAAAGCTTAATGCAGTGAAAGTTGCACTTAGACCTGAAATAACAACAGAAACTACAACTGCAGGACCTGCCATCCCGCTTGCAATTCCTACTAAAACAAATATCCCTGCTCCAATTATGGCTCCTAGCCCTATTGAGGTAGCATCAAGCAGTCCAAGCTTTCTCTTAAGTACGGGTTTACTTTGTTGACTCTTGCTTGTATTCAACTGTAGCGCAAGATGTTTTTATTAAATTTATAAAGATTCATTCCGTAGATTTTATTCGCAAAAAGGATACTCGGAGAGGATAAATTTTTCTGAAGCTTATTCTTGATACATTTTTCTCAAAGAAAGCTCTTATAGCTACATTTTCTACTAGTTTCTCCTTTCTCAAAGCGTATGTTCCTGAGGGCATCCAGACAAAAATTTATTTACTTGAGGTAAGTTAACTTAGCAGACATCTTGTCGCATGCGATTCTTCCAGAAAAATTTTTGGACTGGGCTTACTTTGGAAGGGTTCGTTTTCTTAAGTCCTTGTTGGAGGGTGGCAACACAAGTGGAATGAAATTTTTAATCGAATCAACAAGGCATACTCCCGCTCTAGCCACAGCGAGAATTGAAAACGGTAAACTCTTCTTGAATGCAAAAGTTGTTGGCTCAGGATTCGTTTTAAAGAGAGAATTTATGGAGCAGGCTATAATTGAACTAAAAATTCATGTGGAATCGGGAAGAAGTATTCCTAGTGCGGAGTACAACAAGAGGGGCATTCAATTGCTTCTTAAGTTGTTGTACTTTGAAAACAAAGAAGAAGCTTATCAAAAACTCGACTTCACAAAAATAACAACTTTAGAGATTGGAGCCACGATCAAGGGGTCTTCAAAGCACACTTGGACAAACGTTCAGAAAAGTAAAGAAGCAGTTCTCCTCTACTACATGCCTCCAAGCTTAAGCTTTGAAGTTAGAGGAAAAATTGAAGCGCACACTAGCGGAGTATACTATGAATTCGTAAATTTGGTACATGACTCATTCCATTACTCATCGTCTTCAAGAAAGCATAAACCTTGCTATGTCATTAATGTAGAAGAAGTTTACGATAACAGCGCAACTAATGAAGGCTTTGGCGTAAAGTTAGTTTAATACAATGCTCCTTAAATATTCTCTGCCTTAAGTTATTCTTGAAAACTTTTCCATAATTTAAGTTGCTTGAACTTGTTTCTGTTGTTCTTTTGGCGAAGTTGTTTTAGAAATATTACTGTAAGCATCTACTTCACGAATACTTGCAACCATTCCAAAGATAATACCGCCAACTATTGTTATAGATGTCAGAGCACTGATCAAATACAACTTAGCCGCATCCTTAAACTCAGGTATGTTGCTAACTATTTATTTTTTATTTTTCTATTGGTTCTTTGTAATAAGTTGTATCCTTTAACAATCGCCTAA
>JBAMLO010000013.1:0-9237 GCA_039793485.1 Nitrososphaera sp.
TACCCAATCCAACTTTTCTCCAAAATTCTTTAAAATTCTGTTAATTTGCTCGACGCTACCCGCATATTCTTTGGAAAGCGCTTGGGTTGAGTTAATTACTTTATCCTTAAGCAAGTAGCACTTGACTGGCTCCTCTAAGAATTCGTCAAAAAATTTCTTGTATTGTTCTCTTCCCTTTTGTGAAGTCCTATACAGCGAAGACTTCTTCAGAGGTTTTCCACTCTTCCCAATTCTTGGAATTTTCTCAAGAAGTTCATCCTTTGCTAGCCTATTCATAAGCTTCTTTGCGTTTATGCCTATTTTCCTTGAGATTTCTTTGTCGTCTATACCGTTTGGAGTATCGGCAAAATGTAAGATTAATAGCTGAATTAAGCTTAGTTGTTTATCCATTTGCTAAATGTTTTTAGTGGATCTAACATTTAAATCTTTTTTACTTCGAATTGACGACCTGTTAACTTAAGCTTCATGGGAAGCATTAACAATAAGAACCTAGGTTCTTATATAGGAACCTTAGGTTCCCATTTTGAATTAAGTTCATTCCTTCCTCTTGGTTAAACAAATGAAATAGGTTAAGCCATCTCCAAACGTGCTCTAGTCTGCAAACTTTCTTACTGCAGGGAAAGTAGTCATCGAAGCTTTCTGTTCTATCCTTACAACTTGTACTTCTCCTTTCTATTACGTTAAAGAACCAATCTCCAAAATCATATGTTCGATGAACAAGTTTTAGCGTTTTACAGGCTTCATTGTAGTAATGGTTCTCTACTTCTTGAAGTTTAGTTCATTCCAAAGCTTAGAAGGACCATATGCCAATTTAAAATAATTCTTCATTTCCTTCCACTAGAAGTGTTTGTCCCTTCCATTTGCAACTAAGATAACTTTACTTAATAAATTTATTAGTTCTGTCCATGGATGAAATTCTAGTTCTCACAAAATTACTAACGTGTTTTGTACTTAATTTTATCGACAATCATCCCAGAGTTAAAACTCTAGGCTTTCTTATCGAATTTCCTATACGTCTATAAAAGACCATGTAGCTCAGAACTCTGACTGTTGGTTTTGAAAAAGCCATAAACCTTTAAATTGTTGAAGGAGGATTGTAAGTTTGGGTGTGTGAAGTGGGGTTCGTTAGGGTTAGGTTTGGGATCTTTAACCCTCTAGCTCAAAAGAAGATCATAGAGGTAGATGGAGTCGTGGACACAGGAGCCATGTACAGCGTTGTTCCACGAAAGTTGCTTGAGGAGCTAGAGGTTAAATCCTTTGAGAGGAAGAAGTTTAGAGCTTTTGGCGGGTACGTTGAAAGAGACATAGGCGAAGTTGGAGTTGAGCTTATGGGAAGAAAGCGAACGGTCACGGTTATCTTCGGTGAAGCAGACGACGTAACAGTGCTAGGTGTAACAGCGTTGGAGGCCTTCGGGCTGGAAGTGGATTCTGTAAAGGGTGTACTGAAAGAAGCTGAACTTCTGTTACTCTAACAAAGCTTCATACGAACATTGATAAAATCATTTTTAGACCGCTTGATAAAAAGTGAATACTAAGCTTTCAATTGCTACTTACAACAGAGAAATCTTTAAGCGTTTTAAAAACTTTTACTGATAAAGTTCCAATCTTCCTCGCTTAGCCTCCAACCTACTGAACCAGCATTTTCTTTCATGTGTTCTACTTTTGAAGCCTTTGGAATTGGAACCACAGGCTCTATCATTATAAGCCAGTTTAAAGCTACCTGAACTGGAGTTTTACCATACTTACTTGCGACCTTCTTAAGAATTTGATTGTTTGCAACACTTCCCTTGTCAATTGGAGTATACGCCATGTACATCATTCCTTCTTTCTTTGTATATGGAATAACAGATTCTTCGTCGACTCTATGACCTAAGCTAAAGCGGTTTTGAACTGCCGCAATATCTGTTGCGCTAAGGCACGACCTAGCTTCTTCGATCAGCTCTACGCTAAAGTTGCTCACTCCAATACTTTTAACTAATCCTTTTTTAACTAATTCTTCCATTGCTTTCATAGTTTCACATAGCGGGACTTCACTTGTTGGCCAATGAAGGAGATACAAATCAATATAAGTTCCTAATCTTTTACTACTTGCTTCTGCAGATTTTATTACATCTTCTCTTCTAGCATGAGTTTGCCAAACCTTTGTAACTATGAAAAGCTTCTCCCTCTCGAAGCCTTTAATTGCTTCTCCAACCAACTCTTCTGCATGACCAGCACCATACATTTCTGCAGTATCTATTAACGTAACCCCCAGTTCAATTCCAGTTCTTAAAGCAGCAACAGCTTCTTTGTCACCACTAGTGTCTCTTGTCCAGTAGCCTCCACCTATGCCCCAGGTTCCAGCCCCTAGTGCAGGAACTTTTCTTCCAAGCTTCTTGAAATACTTATACTCCATAAGTTGTAGTAAAGAGGAGAGAACAATTTAAGCTTTTCTATGAACAAAAATAAAAAGCAAAAACGAAAAACAAAAAGCTTCAGGCCTTCTTTTCTTCCTGCTGAGTTTCTTGCTTTGTTTCTTCAGCTCCTGTTTCCTTTACTTCTTTTTCTATTTCCTTCTCAATTTCTTCTATAGGCTTTGGAGGAGGTGTGGTTGCTAGAGTATAGCCTATCCATGCCATTATTCCTAGAACGAACGCTACTGCTAGGAATGCGGATATTTGTAGAATCCACATTGGGTATAGTAATAGCAGTGCACCATATACTACGATTCCAACTAAACTTCCTGCAAATATTAGGGCGCCTAGAATTTGATCTTTATCCATGAACTAAATGAAAATTCTATGTTTATAAGCTTTTTTCCTGAAAGCTTAAGCATGCAAAAATGTAAAGAATTAAGAAGCCCTAATTCTTAAGAAGAATTTAAGAAAGGGAAGCACTATAAAAATAAATTTATCTTTACATCTTCATAGCTATTTGATCCTTAATCTAAGCACAGTCTTCTTTAGTGCTCTATCTGACACTACATACTTATTGTTTAGCTTCTCAACCACTCCAGCACCTAACAGGTTATGAAGAATTTTAGCAAGTAAAGATTTACTTATAGTTCTCCTTTTGTCTCTGACCACGATGTACCAGTTATAGTTCCTGCTAGAATTTTAAGAACCTCAATGTATAGAGGAGAATTGTAAATTCCAATAAAGGAGTTAATGTCTTTTTTCCATAAACTTATAGCGTATCTTATCGTGCTGTCTAATGCCATTTTGTGTGATTTGTTACTTGTCCTTAGCAGGCCATAGTATACAACGAAACCAGGGCTACCAGAAAGTTCTTCGTATACCTCTTCTAGTTCAATTTCATTAGCTCTAACATCACTTTCAAGAAGTCCATTTTTCAAAAAATTAACTGTTTCTTCTCTTGTCCATCTTGGAATATAAATTTTTTCGAAGGATCTTGCAAAACCTGGCTCTACAGATCTAGTGGGGCTAACAACTTTTTCTAAAAGTCCTGGCATAGAACCAGTTAAGACCACTGAAATATTGCTATAGTTGTTATGAATTAGCTGAATTAGACCTCGTATATTGATACCCTTTAAAAATGCAAGAACTTGTGCTTCATCAAAAACTATTATGAACTTTTTATACTTACTATTTAGGTCTCTCAATAAAGATATCAAATTTGACTGAAACACGTTAGTTGTTATATTAATCTCTTTTATTCTTAAGCTAACAATTGAGATGTTAAGTTGAGCTTCACTTGATAATTCTTTTTCGTTGAATCCAATTTCGGTAGGAGTTAGAGCTTGGAAACTCACTGCATTTTGCCCTATGTACGGAGATAAATCAAAGTACAGTACTTATAATTGTAAATGTTTCAGTAAAGTTTTTACAATGCTAGTTTTACCTACTCTTCTAGCTCCAAGAACAACTGCAAACATATTTCTATCGACCACTTCTTTTAACTTTTTAACAGCCTTTTTATGATTAGAACCGTAAAGCTTAGCTAGATCGCTTATAGGTCTATCGTAGAAAGTACACAGGGTTCAGCCCCATAACCAGTTCATGGGGTAGAACTTATAAACCTTTTTGAAAATACTAAGCAAAGCCAATTCAGGATTAAAGTCAACGAGAAACAGCTTTTAGGAGTTTAGTATGTTGTGCTTATTGTACTTTAGTGTATCTTCATTAACAATAATGACCTCATCGCATTGGTTTAAGAACCGAAAAAGTTAAAGTTCATCTTCCACGAGTCATGCTTCTGTTAACATTTTCGTAATTAAAAAGACACTTAAAAAGCTGTTAAGAGAATTTACTGGGCAATTTAGCTTTAAAAAGAATCTGTGTTAATAGCTAACCATAGTCTATATATAGGGAAATGCTTAATATTGAATTGTTATAGTATTAAAGGTATGCCAATCTCGCTTGTAAGCTCGGTTTTAAGACCAAAGGGACTAACAGAATCTGAGCTTGGAAGAATTAGAGTGCTAAGAGGTAGTACGCTTGTTAAGAGAGGATTTGCACATATGCTTAAGCATGGTGTAGTAATGGACGTTACAAACGTAGAACAAGCTCAAACTGCTGAGGAGGCTGGAGCAGTTGCTGTAATGGTTCTCGACAAGCTACCCTATGACGTTAGAAAAGCAGGAGGAGTTGCTAGAACTGCAAGCTTAAAAGCAATAGAAGAAATAATGGACAACGTAACAATTCCTGTTATGGCAAAGTGCAGAATAGGACACGTCTACGAAGCAAAGGTTCTTGAAGCTATTGGTGTAGACATGATAGATGAGTCTGAAGTTTTAACTCCAGCAGACGAAGAGCGCCACATATGGAAGTGGGACTTTACTACGCCCTTTGTTTGTGGAGCTAGAAACCTTGGCGAGGCTTTAAGAAGAATAGAAGAAGGCGCTGCAATGATAAGAACAAAAGGTGAACCTGGAACTGGAAATGTAGTTGAAGCTGTAAAGCATGTAAGAATACTGAACAGAGAAATTAGACTAGTTAAAGCTACATACGAAAGCAACGACGAAGAAGAACTTGTAAAGCTGGCAAGAGAGCTAAACGTCTCTTACGAAATAGTTAGAGAAGTTGGAAGACTAGGTAGACTGCCTGTTGTGAACTTTGCTGCGGGAGGCATAACTACTCCGGCTGATGCTGCTTTAATGATGAGGCTTGGATGCGATGGAATATTCGTAGGTTCAGGAATATTTAAGTCAAGCGACCCACTTGAAAGAGCTAGAGCCATAGTCTTAGCAACAACTTTTTACGACGACCCAAGAACAGTAGCGGAAGCTCAAAAGATGATAGATGAAAAGAAGTCTATGGTTGGAATGGATGTGGCAAGCCTTGAGTTGAGGATGCAGGAAAGGGGGAAGGAATGAAACTTAAGATAGGTGTGCTTGGTCTTCAGGGAGACGTTGAAGAGCATATAGGAGCAACTAAGCTTGCATTTGAGAATCTTGGAGTAGAAGGAGAAGTTGTTTGGGTAAAGGATGAAGAAGGAGTATACAGCGTAGATGGGCTAATAATACCAGGTGGAGAAAGCACAGTTATAGGACTTCTGTCTACATTTGGAAAGGCTCTTGATGCAGTTAAAGAAAGAGCTCTCAAGGAAGAATTTCCAGTCCTTGGCACGTGCGCAGGCCTAATAATTATGGCTAAAAGAGCCTACGACAGAGTGGTTGGCCAAACAAACCAGGAGCTCCTTGGAATAATGGACATAACAGTAGAAAGAAACTCATTTGGAAGGCAGAAAGAATCTTTTGAAGTTGACCTTCAAATTCCAGCAATAGGAGAAAAGAGCTTTAGAGCTGTTTTCATAAGGGCTCCTAGCGTAAAAGAGTTTGGAAGCAACGTAGAAGTTATGGCAAAGCTTGAAGACTATGTAGTTGGAGTAAAGGAAGGAAACTTGATAGGACTAGCTTTTCATCCAGAGCTTACAGAAGATACCAGAGTTCATGAGTACTTCATAAATTTAGTACAAAAACATAAAAGCAAAGTCTAAGCAGATAGAGGAGCTTGAGAATGAAGTATGTTTTTGGTCCAGTCCCTTCAAGAAGGCTTGGCAAATCTTTAGGAGTAAACAACATTCCTCCAAAACACTGTTCTTACTCTTGCGTTTACTGCCAAGTTGGAAGGACCTCGAACATTACTTTGGAAAGAAGACCATTCTATCCATGGACAGAAGTAGTTGAAGAAGTAGTAAGTGCCATAAAAACAATAGGTGAAGAAAACGTAGACTACGTAACTTTTGTGCCAGATGGAGAGCCAACTCTGGACGCTTTCTTAGGAAAGGAGATAGGAGAAATAAAGAAAAAAACAAACAAGCCAATAGCTGTACTTACAAATGCCTCTTTACTGTTCAAAGAGGAAGTTAGAAACGACTTATGCGAAGCTAATTTAGTTTCAGTAAAAGTAGATGCAGTAACGGAAGAAGCTTATAGAAAGATAAACAGACCACATCCTAAAGTTATACTAGACAAAGTTCTTGATGGCATAAGAGAGTTCTCAAAAAGTTACAAGGGAAAGATGATTACTGAAACAATGCTGGTAAAAGACATTAACGATGATGAAAATGAAATAAGACTAATTTCCAACTTCATAGCAGGACTCAATGCTTACAAAGTGTATATAGCTGTTCCCACTAGGCCTCCTGCAGAGAGCTTCGTGAAAAAGGCAGGGGAAGAATCAGTTTTAAAAGCGTATGAAATATTCTCCGAACGGATAAACAAAGAAAGATTGGAACTACTTGTAGGATACGAAGGAGCAAACTTTGGAGTTATTGAGGATCCAACAAAAAGCTTGCTGAACATAACTTCAGTTCATCCAATGAGAATAGACTATGCATATGAAGTACTTCTGAGAGCTGGGCTAAACCCAGAAAAAGTTCTAAAGGAACTTGTGAACAAAGGCGAGGTAACTATAGTAAACTATGGAGAGCATAAGTTTGTTGTGAAGAAAATAAGCTACCATTATTAAGAAAATACTAAGCAACGAAAAGTTACTTTTCTCTGATTAAGTTGGAATTTTTAGAAGCTATGCTCTCTAGTTTCTAAGCTTTAAAATTAGCTAAAGCAGCAACCAGCTTCTTACTAAGCAGGATTTTTAGTAGAAAGCACTTCCTAACAATTTTTCAAATGAAAACTAAAAAAGAAAATAAAACTTTACCACCATTTCTTCTTTAGGGGCATAGCTATTATTTCTCTTACTTCAAGCTTCCTAAGAGGATCTTCACTGAACATTTCTTTTGTAGTTGTTGACCTTGCAACTATAGCTGTATCAGAGCCCTCTCCACTCCCCGCAACTCCTACGACGTCTTCGTAAGGCTTTACTACTGCTTTGTCTGCAGCAATTAATATAACTTCTACTGCAACCTTAAAGCCTTGCCCAAGAGCATAAAAAGCACTTCTAACTTTATCCATCCCTCTTTGGTGAAGGGGCAGATGAGTTTGATCAACTGCAGTGCCTCCAAGATTTATTATTTCTTCCTTAAGCTTTGGATCCATCTTCTCGTGAGATATGGCAACGACTTTTGCTTTTCCCTTTAAGGCTTCTGCAAACTTTGCTCCAGTTCTTCCAGTTGTGCTTGCAACAACTACAGTTTTAATGTCACCTTCTTCCAATCTCCTAAGAACTGCATTTATTACTTCTTCAGTATTTTCTGGACCAGGTTTTACGAAGTAAGTTGTAGGTCGTTCTACTTTAGACATGATACGATTCCCTATTTCTAAACTTTTAAGCTTTTAGGGCAACTAATTTTGTTAACTTAAGCCTTTTGAACTTTATAGAGAAGCAATGTCCTTAAGTCTATGTCTTCCAGCAGTACAATCAACCAGTGAAAAACTCAAATAGCTACTGAAAATGTTCTTTATGGTAGAGATGTGCGATACACTAGTAGCAGTAGGAAACTCAACAAAGGACAAGGAAACAATTTTTGCAAAGAATAGCGACAGAGAGCCAAATGAACCTCAAGCCTTAGAGTTTTATCCAAGGATGGAACATGATGAAGAATTCGTTAAATGTACTTATATTCAAGTTCCTCAGGTGAAGGAAACTTATGCTGTAGTAATCTCAAGACCAATTTGGATGTGGGGCGCCGAAATGGGAGCAAACGAATTTGGGTTAGCAATAGGAAACGAAGCTGTCTTTACGAAAGAGAAAAATTTGGAAAAAGGCCTTACGGGAATGGATTTACTACGGTTAGCTTTGGAAAGATGCAAGAGCGCGGGGGAAGCTTTAGAACTAATCATAAGTCTCTTAGAAAAGTATGGGCAAGGCGGAAACTGTGGATTTAGAAGCAAGATGTACTATCATAATTCATTTATAATCGCAGACCCAAGGGAAGCCTTTGTTTTAGAGACTGCAGGAAGGTATTGGGTAGTAGAAAAAGTAAGAAACGTTAGAAGCATTTCTAACGCCTTAACCATTGAAAAAAGATGGGACTTAGCGGCAAAAGGACTTGTTGAAAATGCAATAGAAAAAGGCTGGTGCAAAGATGATAAGGACTTTAACTTTGCTAAGTGCTACTCTGATACATTTTACACTTACTTTTCAAAGGGAAGAGAGAGACATAGGTATACGCAAAAATTACTTGAACAAAAAGCAGGAGAAATTGACTTAAGCTACGTAAAAAGCATAATGAGAAGCCACAAATTGGGAAAAGAATTTACTCCAGTAAAAGGTTCTATGGAAGATATATGCATGCATGCTGGGGGGATAACTAGACCTTCTCAGACTGCTGCTTCTTACGTTGGACAACTGTTTGAAAAAGTACAGGTTCATTGGTTTACTGCAACCTCAACGCCTTGCATAAGCGTTTATAAGCCAGTTTTTCTTCAAGCGGGGTTGCCAAAACTAAACCTAACGCCTGGTGAACTTTACGACGCTAATTCAATTTGGTGGGTCCACGAAAAGTTTCAGAGAAAGATGCTTGGATCGTTTAAGGAGTACTTCCCAAAAATAAGAGAGCAAATTGGTTCAATGGAAGCTTACTTCGAACATAAAGCAGAAGAACTTAGGAACGATTTTCTTAATGGAAAAGCAACTCCTGAAGAGCTAAGGAAACTTACAGAGGAAGCTTTCTTAAAGTCTGTTGAGTTTGAAAGAAGTTTCAGCAACCAAGTAAAAACTAAGAGAACCATAAACCTACTCTTCGAACTATACTGGAGAAAATGGAATTCTGAAGCAAAGATAACTTTTTAAAGCTTCAATTTCTTTGCAAGTTACCCTCTCGATCTTTAGCTCGCTTTCATAGATAGACTTTCTGCAACGTTAAAGCCTTCAGTTTTCAACGCTTCTTCATAAA
>JBAMLO010000014.1:0-46080 GCA_039793485.1 Nitrososphaera sp.
AAGCATAGCTTATAAAAATTTTAAACGTTCAGGTATAACAACTTTTAGTACTTCATGATTTTCTAATGTTTCTAAGTTGAATTGATGTTTAAAATAAAAGTTGAAAAACGAAAGACTAAAAATAAAAAAGCCCAGAGAATTTATTTTGGATCTGGGAGTTCTAAGTCAGGGTCTTCTCTAATTCCTCTTCCAGTTAGTTTCTCTACTGTTATTCTTTGTTCAATGCTTGCAACAAGTTTTCTTGTATATATAGCTGCATCTGGATTTACTGAAACGCTATCTATTCCACTTCTAACTAAGAATTCTGTGAAGTCTGGATACACTGAAGGAGCTTGCCCACATATCGAGACTGTCTTTCCTTTAGAGTGCGCAACTTTGATTAGATATCTAATAGCTCTTTTTACTGCAAGATCTCTTTCATCAAATATATGCGCTATAGTTTGGTTATCTCTATCTGCACCAAGTATTAGCATGGTTAAATCGTTACTTCCGATGCTGAAGCCATCACAGTAATCACTAAACTTATCTGCTAAGAATACATTTGAAGGTATCTCTGCCATTAACCATAACTTAAAGTCTGGGCCTCTCTTCAAACCTTCTGCCTCCATGATCTGAACAACTTTCTTAAGTTCTTCTATTGTTCTAACAAATGGTATCATGACCCAGAGGTTCTTAAGTCCAAATTCTTCTCTGACTTTTCTTACTGCCTTTATCTCAAGTTTAAACGCCTCTACATACTTTGGATCGTAGTACCTTGAGGCACCTCTCCACCCTAGCAAAGCGCTTGGCTCTACCGGTTCATATTTATCCCCACCTTTTAGATCTCTGTATTCACTAGACTTGAAGTCTACGAATCTCAGAACAACTGGTCTTGGATAGAATGCAGCGCAAACTTTCCTTATGCCTTCTGCTAACTTATCAATAACTTTTTGGGCTTGGCCAATTTCTATTAAGTAGTTTGGATGCTCCCCGATTTCTGCAGCCCATATGAATTCTTCTCTCATTAAGCCAACTCCATCTACTGGAAGTTGAGCAACTTTCTCTGCTAGTTCGGGTTCTCCTAAGTTTACATATATCTTTGTTCCAGTTACTGGGTGTGATTCTGCTGCAACGGCAACTGCTACTGCAGCTTTTTCTTCTGGTTTCTTCACGGCTTCTTCTAAAGCTCCACGATACACAATACCAAGTTTCGCATCAACGGTTATTGTTTCTCCATTTGGAATTGCTTCAGTTGCTGGTTTTCCTTTTGAAGCAGTACCAACGATACATGGTATACCAAGCTCACGTGATACGATAGCGGCATGCGAAGTCATACCTCCCGAGTTCGTCACGATTGCTGCAGCCTTACGCATGGCAGGCACCCACTCTGGTGCTGTCATCTCAGTAACTAATATCTCCCCTGCTTGAAACTCGTTTAACTTAGAGACATCCATTATGATATGCGCCTTTCCAACTGCTAACCCTGGAGATGCTGGTAAGCCCTGAACAAGAACTTCTCTTTCTTTTGTAACTTTGACCTCTTCAGCTGGTTTTTGCTCTTCCTTAAAGGCCCAAACAGTTTCTGGTCTTGCTTGCAATATGTACAGCTTGTTATCTCTTTCATCAACTGCCCATTCTATATCCATTGGTCTTCCATAGTGTTTCTCAATAGCGATACCATATCTTGCAAGTTCTTTAACTTGCTCGTCAGTTAGTACTTGAGCATTTTGAAGCTCTGGAGGGACTTCTTTTTCTACAACGCCTCCCTGAGGATTCCTTACTAGCATTACTTTCTTTGGTGGAATGTTCTTTTTTACTATTTCTAAGTTTTCTTTCTTAACATAGTATTCGTCCGGTGTTACCTTTCCTTGAACTATGTATTCACCTAGACCCCAGCTTCCTTCAATTAACACTACTGAACGGTCTCCATTTGAAACGTCCAGAGTAAACATTACTCCAGAGCACTTTGAGTAAACCATGAGCTGAACTACTGCAGAAAGCGCAACTTTCATATGATCGAAGCCTTTTTGAACTCTGTAGAATATTGCTCTGTCAGTAAACAAGCTTGCATAGCATTTCTTAATGTTATAAATTACTTCGTCAGCGCCTTTAACGTTTAAGTAAGTATCCTGTTGACCTGCAAAGGAAGCATCTGGTAGGTCTTCAGCCGTTGCAGAGGATCTTACAGCTACGAACGGATTTTCTTGTCCTATTGTTACTTCTAGTTCGTGATAAGCTTTTCTGATCTCGTCTTCTAGTTGCTTTGGTAAACTAGCCTGCATTATTAGATTCCTAATTTCCTGACCTACTTGCCTTAGCGTTTCGGTGTCATTAGGGTCTTTAAGTCTGGAAAGAACTTGCGCGATTTTCGCATCGAGTTGGTTTTCCTTTATGAATACTCTGTAAGCTTTTGCTGTTGTACAGAAGCCTGCTGGTATTGGAACGCTTGTTTTGTTTGTCATTTCTCCTAAGCTTGCGCTCTTGCCCCCAACTATTGGTACGTCCTCTTTTGAGATGTCCTTAAACCATAAAATAAGTGAATCTTGCTTGCTTGACATTTCCCTTCGCTCTGAGGCAACTTCCGGCATATAAAAAAATTTCCTTTTGCTTTAAAAGGTAGTAGAAGTTAGAAACAGCTTAGGTTTTTTGTTCGCATAGTACATAAAATTTGGACTTAAGAGAACTTCTAGAGAGGCCATTCTGGCGGTATTTTTCTTTAACTCGTCGGCATCTTTCTCTAAACAAAAGCTAGATAAAAATAAAAATTTTAAGACTGCCAACCTAAGAACCCATTTATGATGTTGTAGTGCCTTTAAAAGTTAGTAGCAATAAAGACAAGTACCCACACTCGGTACGTCGACCTCATTTAGGAACACAGTTAAGATTGAGGAACTTTCCTATTCTTCTAATTCTCGCTACAACTATCCACTTCTCTGAATAGGAATCTAGGTTCCTATTGCTTTCCAGGAATGGATGAGGCTTATAAGGGTTTTGCAATGAGTCTAACGTGTATTCTAAAAAGAATCTACAAGTTCTGGAGCAGAACTATAGTTTTGAAGAAAAAACTTTTTAAATCTTTCACTTTTCTAGAGATAAAGCAGTGACTTTTGCCAGTTTCCAGGTTTGAAAGGGAGAAATTAAGAAAACAACTAAAGTCATAGAATTTATCTGGTAGCACTATCAACTTAAGGCCAACTTGTTATTAGTACAATAGGCGAGTTAGAGTTTAAGTAAGCATTTTAAGCTTCTTTATCTCTTCCCAAATAAGTCTTCTTTTTATTTTTAGTCTTAGGATCTAAAAGTAAAGGTGAGTGACTAGATCCTCCTAAGCAACACATAATACAAGGTCAATGAGAGGAATATTGTATACATTATCTGTAGGATATCCCTGAAGTTTGGGTTCAGTATTGACAGTGGCACGATTCTCCATATCGGCAATGTTGTAGTTAAGTATACCGGTGTTATCATTGAGAGAATCAAGTATAATATTAGTCCTACAACACTAGCGGTCATTGGTGTTCTTACCATGGTTCCTATTAGAGCTGCTGCAGGATATACTACAAGAAGATAAGCTAGAAGAGCATAAACAACTAGATCCAAGCTCTGAGTCAATATTGATACAACAACAGCTTGTGGAAGAATTCCTGTTATCAGGTTTTGGAATGCTACTGAAACTACAAATACCCTTACATCTCCTGTCAATGACGTAAGCAAGTCTCTTACTGGTGGAATCATTAAATAGTTTGAAATGTATTGCGGTATACTTTGTATCATGGACGCTAGTATCATACCCATGAAGAAAATACCAAGTGCTTTTATGCTAGTTGTTCCTCCAGTTGTAGTAATTGCTAACGTTATCATTATTGTAGTCGCAAGGGGGATGATTAAGTTTTGCATTAGAGTTATGATCATAAAACTCATAGTAGTCCTTATTCCAAATACTGTAACTATCACTACGTTTCTAGCATACTCAAGTAGGTTCATTTCCACTCACGCTCCATTAGTAATGCTATATCTTCCGGCGTAATTCTCCTCACCGTAATTTCATCCGCACCTTCACTACTCAAAATAACGTTGCTTAGTTCGCTTAAACTTTTAATCTCAATTTTTTTAGCAGTTTTGCCACTTTTTACTTCCACGACGTATCCTTCTGTTCTAACAAGCTTAGAAAAATCATTGAAGGAACCTTCAAATACTACTCTACCCTTCACAAGGAAGAATATTCTATCAACAAATCTGAGTTCTTCAATGCTGTGAGTAACCATGATCATAGTCTTGCTGTAGTTTGCTATCGTATCCAATATAACCTTCTTTGTAGCCGCGTCGATCATTGCCGTTGGCTCGTCGAGAACTAAGAGCTCAGGATCCTTTGCTACGGCCATTGTAAAGAGAAGAAGCTTGCTCTTGCCAGGTGAAAGAGTTTCCCCAGTAGACTGTGGATCTATATTGTTCTTCCTACAAAGCTCCTCAGCAATTTCTTTAATTTTCTTCGAGGGGTGGCCCGCAAGCTTTAGTGCTGTATAGAGAACGTATGCAGATCTATGATATTGGTAACTTATGGGATACTGCGGAACATAACCAAAAAACTTTGGTGAACGTTTAACACCAGTAACGTAACCTTTATCCGGTTTTAATATGCCTAACACGATTCTAAGAAGAGTAGTCTTCCCGGCACCGTTTGGGCCTATGATTCCAACTTTCTCATTCTCTCTAATGTTCATGTTTACACCATCAAGAGCTTTTATAGAACCAAAAGATTTATGAATATTGTTGATAATTATCTCACCCAACCTATACCACCAACTTGATTCCTTCTCTCGATATAAATACATCAAAATATTCCTTTGGGCAATGCTTCATAACTCTGCACCCTCCATAACATAAAGGCCCAAATTTACAATTTAAGTAGCATTTATTAAGGTCGCCTACGTATCTGATCAGATGTACTGGATTAACAATTTTTAATGAACCATCTTTCTGAAGGACACCAAAGTATTCATCGGTGTAGAGAAGTCCTGGACATTTGTATACTTTTAATGACTCGTCGATTGAGTATTGGTACGGAACAGTAATACCACAAGGACCAGTAGTAAGAACCGAAAATGGTATTTTGTATCCGAGTTCCTTAAGATAATTATACAATTCTAGTAGCTTAAGCGCTTCATCTTTATTAGGGAAAGAAACACACGTCGTGTTTGTTAAGTAATTGTTTTGGCAAGGATATGTCCAAGAGAGACCTACATCAATTTTATCTATTTGAGACCCTAGGTCTTTTTTTATCTTGCCAAATAGATTTTTTACACTTTCAATGTTGTCTTCACTCAAATTTGATCGCAGAGTAACCTTTTTCGTATTGCTACTTCTTACTAGCTTGATAAAATTACTATAAACGATGTCAAAGCTACTACCTCCATTTTTGAGTGGTCGACGCCTATCTTGGGCTTCTTTCGTCCCATCTATAGTTATTTGAAATCTAGTAACTACGTTGCAATCTCTTTCAATCTCATTTAGTTCTTTAGATAATGCATCATCCAAAAGAGTTCCATTAGTTATAACCATTGGGGAGTAAAAGAGGTTCATCTCTTTTGCCAGCTGACAAAAGAATTTGTGTAGACTTATTAATATTTCTTTGTTCAGTAAGGGTTCACCACCATAATAGAATACAGTTAAATAGGATAGATTTTTATTTTCTTTGAGCTTATTTTCGACAAATTTGATTATAACTTCAGCCTCTTTATCACTCATGCTCTTGCCTGGTTTTTTACTCAAGTAGCAATAACGACAAGCCATGTTACAACTAGACGTCAAAGAAAGCCATAGGAATAATGAATCATTCCTAGTTCTGCCAAAAAAATAAATATACTCTAGTATATTGCGCTTCAATACAGTATCAACTTCAAAACTCAATAGAAAGTCTCTCTTTTCTAATTCTTCTAAAGCGTTTCTAATTTCTTTGTCTCTTTCGTATATTTCAATATTGTTAAGGGACTTAGTAATTTCATCGAAAATAGATTTCTTTATTCTAATTAGAGATAAGTTAAATGCATTAAATATCAAGTAACTTTCTTCATTTTCTTCAAATTTAAACAACCAAGGAGAAAGAAATAACTTTTTAGGCATCTTACCCACTTTTATCACAGTTTACCTATTAGAATATTGAGAAGCTACAATTTATGACACAGCACACGGGATTACAAAACGTGCAAGCAGCAGCAAAATTTGGTTCTTTAAGACTCCATTGGGGTTCGTGTAGCACCTCTACTACTCCCTTACTCGCTTTCTTATTCGTCTCTTCTGTTGCCATAGCTCTCACTCCTTGAGAAATATTTATTCCAAAAACGAATATTTATTTTTTGAATAATAAAACATTTGTAAAAACTAATACGAACCAGTACTCGCTGTACACTTGAAACAGTTCCTTGATCACGACTTTTTAACTCATTACATGTGAGTTAACTTTCTTGCATTACTCTTTTGAGTTAGAATACTGATTTATAAAGAACTCATTGCAAAAACCTTAAGCATATTACTATACATCACACATCTCTACTTGTAAGAATGCTAAGAACGTTGGGATTAGTTAGTTATACCCTATTGTTAGTCTTCTTAAAGGATTTTAGCCATACGAAGAGTCTCTCTACTGTACACACTCAAAGGCCTTTTCATCAAGCTTATATGGTCTTCCAGGCTTACGCTTATTTCTAGGGGTTGTTGATACGTTGGCTTTTTTATATACCTTAGTTATCCTCTTACCTTCTTCGATCATCTGCGGAGGTAGCATACAGCCCTTTAGGCCTACTCATAGGCCTCCTAACGTCTAATCATCGTGTCAGCCCATAACTTCAATGAACCTTTTATTATCATCTTCAAGCCAAACAGGAAGCTGGAACAGTCTCCGGATCATTTCCTAAGTTTCATGAAAGCTTGGGACAATACCTGTAAATGTATATCTTCTTACCTGTACCCAGTGACGAGTAGGTAAAGTAACTATTTACAACAAGCCTAAATGTTAGCCTTACGAGGTAGCAGAAGCCTAATAAGCACTGTTCCTCACCAGACAATTTACGAAATTCCATGGAGAATACTTAGAGAAAGACTTAGATAGTTTTATAGCGAGTTCTTAAGTAAAAGGAAGAGCCTTTTTAATTTGAAAAATTCTTAAGAATTTTTCAAGCTTTTGTGAGACTTAGGGGATAAGTCTTCTCTTTTTCTTTGAATTTCTTAATTTATCTGAGGATTAAGTTCTACAGCAAACCCAGAAGGGTTGTTAGTTATCATAATAATGATGCTTATTTTTAAAGGTGAAAGTTCTTTAAAAAGTTATTCACGCCTTAACGATCGTCTTCTGCTACAAAAATCTAAAAACTGTCACAGTTTTGAAACTCTTAAAAAGTGTTGGAAGAGTTTTATTCCTTTATTTTTATAAACGGCACACAAAAGAAAATGGACTTAGACAACGGAAGGGGGAGAAAGCCTTTGGAGAACAAAAACCCAGTCCAAGCACTAAAAAGCTTCGTAAATAAGCAGGTTTACGTTAAGCTGAAGAGCAATTTAAGCTACGTCGGCAGACTTGACAAGATGGATTCGCAGATGAACCTAATAATTTCGAACACCATAGAGTATGAGGGAACCAAAACTGTAAGAAACTTAGGCAGAGTTATAATTCGTGGAAACAACATACTTTATGTAGCGCTAGCAGAAAAGATGGATTTAGAAGCTAGGCAGTAAACCTTTAGTTTAGAGTTTTCAAGAGTGTGAAAGTAGGTAAGCATTTTACGATATTTGCTGCTTATGAAATCTCGTATCTGGCAGATTGATGACTGTAGGCGAACTTAAGCCAACAGTACCACTACCTCCAAACAACTTCAAGAATTAGACAAGAGTATACATTACAGGAGTATTAAGGTTTTGCATATTCTACAAGGAATCTCCAGAAAGTTTGATGTTATAAAACATGAAGAGAATTAAGTATGCTAATTTATCCTTCTTTTTCGCTAAATTGAACCAAAGTGTTGAAGTATTATGGCCAGATGAAAATGAACCACATAAAACTTTTGAAGAGAAGAAACACAAACAATAACTAGGCTAGAAAGCGTGCCGTTAGGAGATGTTTTAAACCTTAAAAATCAACAAAGTTTATTAGGATAAATACTTAGTCAATAATTAGATACAGTGACACTGGAAGATGGAAAAATGTTGGTAAATGGGTAATAGTTTACGGTAGAAGAAAGGTCGGCAAAAGCTATTTCATAAGAACTATGTGAAATGGAACAGGTACTATTTTGTTGGAAGAAGTGGAAACATTTTTATATATAACGAACGAATAAGCTATGAATCTTTTAGTAGAGAGGTACTTCAGAGCTTAGAGCGTGGGGAAACCATAGTTGTTGATGAAATACAACGTCTGCCTGAAGAGTTTCTTGATGCACTCCATAACTTAGGTATAAAAGGACAGTTGGTAGCGATAGTTTCAACCCTTTGGCTTACAAAAGAAATTTTGGGAAAAAGTTCACCATTGCTTGGACTATTCTCTGAGTTTAAGATGGGGCTTATAGATGAAAGAGATATTTTAGAAAATTTGCATAAACATATTAGACACCCTAAAAAGCTTATCGAATACGCAATATTTCTTATAGAACCTTGGCTTTTCCCGTGTGGGAAAAAGCTGAAGATATCTTTGAGACATTACCAAATACTATAAGACTTACAGTACCTTCTCTTGTTGGGGAGATCTTTTCAGAAGAAGAGCGAACTTATTCTCGCACCTATGATGCAATACCAAAGGCTATTGCCGATGGCCGACAAGTATCGACAGAGATAGCATCATATTTATACTCACTTAAGTTGATACCTACAGAAGATCCAAGTTTGGTACAGCCTTATTTAAAGATATTAGAAAACATAGGATTAATTGAGAAAGAAAAAATTTATGGAAAAAATAAGTACTACTATAAGCATGTATCACCCGTTACTGATTACTACTATTACCTCGACGCAAAGTATGGAATAAGCGAAAGAGAAATTCAGTCTTTACAAGCAAGAAAGGTACTGGAAGAAAAAATACCACACTATGTTGAACAATTTATGACGAAGCTGCTTTCAAAAATGAGGGGGTTTTGGGCTGAAAAAATTGTAGAAAGAGACTATGAAATTGATGTTGCGCTAACAGATTTTAAGAAATTAAAAGCTGTTGCTGAAATTAAATGGAAGAAGGAACTGACAAATAAAGAACTAATGAGAATTGAAGAAAAATTTGAAAAATATAATTGTAGAAAAATACTTATTATACCAGATGTGAGTACTCTTCCTAGACAACCTAGAGAATTAGAGGTTTGGGATGTTGACACGATTTGGAGATATATCTTAAAGAATAAGATAAATTAGATTTTGTAAGGAGTAGAATGAATCAAACTTAAATAAGGTTGAATAGTGAGTAATGAGATAACTTGTTTTATAACTTGTGCTAGCAAAGTATAAGGATTCTGGATACTATAAAGCGATTCCATCTTGCTTTTATTTATTCTTCTTCTGCTATAACAACTTTAATCTTGCCTTTAGCCTAGCGTCAAGTTGTAGCTACTTAGAAAAGCTTCCTCACGCAGAGTATTCTCTATTTTTGAAACTGTTACATAGAGTGCTTTAATAAAACAAAATGTAGTTTAACAGAAACCTTAAAGTCTTATTTTGGTCGAGTTTTCAATAAACAAAAACAACTGGATCTTCATTGCTGAATTTAGTAGCACTCACAACTTCTCCTATAACTAGAAATATGGTCTCCAGCTTCACAAGTTTTTGTTGGTTTGCATTCTAGAACTACGATGGAACCTTCTAATACTGGAGCTTTAATTTTCTCACCTTTCTTTATCTTTACTTTGCTTTCTGCAAATTTATCTATAGCTCTACCAGATTTTGAACCAAAAGTACCGTAGGCAACTTCTTCTAGCCTTCCGCCCACTATGTTAACTGCAAACTCTTTGTAATTCCTCTATTAACTCCAAAGTGTACCTTGAAGGCGCTACTGAAACCATTACCAAGGGGGGTTCCATGAAACTCTGCTAACCCATGCTGCAGTCATGCTCCCTCTTCGTTTACTATTCTCAAAGTCTCCAGCGGTAATTATTATAAGAGGTTGTGGCAAATAGTCAAGAGCATCCATAGGACTAAGCTTTGTTGACATAGCTTTGATTACTAAAAACTACATATAACCTTTTCTGCAACTCTTTAGTTGATGAGATGAATCTTTATATCAAACAAAAACTTAAAAATACGACAAAAACATTAGATTTTATAATCTTCGTTAGATTCGTTAACTCTAATGAAAAATTTCTTAATTTTACGTTTTCCTAGTTATTGCGCATTTCTTGCTAAGACAATGCTAGCGTAAAGTCTATTACATCATGAGAATGAAAATGTTGCATTCTTAACTTAACAGACTCGCATCATGATTTGTTCTACCTTTGCATATTTAAGTAGATTTAGCCCACTTCATTTGTAACCATACTTAAAGAAGCTGTATGCTATTAACTCTTATGCTTGAAGCGTAGAAGGGTTTATATTCCCTATTTATAGCTTAAAATGCTTGCAGAAGGAGAAATGGACGTGAGCAACCAAGGAGGGAAAGTCCTGCTGGAGAACAAAAAACCACTTTATGCTCTAAAGAGCTTCCTGAACAAACAAATTTACGTTAAGTTAAAGAACGACCTAAGCTACGTTGGTATTTTAGATAAGTTCGATCTTCAGATGAACTTAATAATCTTAAACACTACGGAGTATGAGAGGAATAAGACAGTGAGAAACCTTGGAAAGGTTATAATTCGTGGAAACAACATACTTTATGTAGCGCTAGCAGAAAAAATAGGGTTAGAACAACGTGGAACTTAAGTTTAAACTTTAAGATAAAAATGAAGACTAGGACCCCATAAATTGTAGGTAAATTGTTAGCTATCTTGAGTTTACTTTCTCCTAGCGCCTAAGAAAACTGTTTCTGTTAAAGTTAGGTAGCGTGATCAATTAAGTACTCTCTTGAAGCTTAAAGACTTTCTTAAGCTTCTACTTAACAAGTTATAGAACTCTTAGAGCTCTTTGTATATTTTCTCTGTGTGTTTTGTTAATTTGTAATACGCGAGTGTTTTTATCCAGTTTCATATAAGGTTACAAACTTCTTATGCCTATTATCCTTGCCTACGTGCCTCAAATAGGACCGCCATTGTCTAAAGAGTAGGGCTCTATAGGCATAACAATTTGCTTTTTAACTAGGCTTAACTTGATACGAAACTGCCAGCTTAAGACTTAGAACTACTAGTTTCTAGTCAAGTGACACTTTAACCCGACAGACAATAGAAAAAATGTAGTTAATTTTTTGTATGAGAACTTTAGCCCTCATGCGAAATCTAAGTTTTCATTAAAAGCATGAACGAAGTTGACAGTCTCTTGATAATTTAAGGTACAAGCGATAAAAATAGTCTGCGAACGAAAATCAAGTGATTAAAATCATAAAAACACGTTACTAACAAATAATGTAGTAGTGAGTTACAGAGAACTGAAGGGCCTAGGTCGTGTGTGGGTAAACAAATTAGGTAAAACTTAATCTTTTTTATAACTTTAATGGGAATAGTTTCTGCAATTCCAAGAGCTTACTTTTACTTAAGTAGTATGAGCCATTTCTTTCAATAAGAGCTACGTTGGTGCTTGGAAAAAGGGAAACACCATTTTCAGAAAAGACTTCGGAAAACTCTTCTTTATAGTCGTTTAAGAGTGCGTACTTAATTCCAAACTTGTTTAAAATCTTTGCTATCTTCGAAGGATCACCTTCAATTCTTCCCATGTACACCACCAGGTTATTTTTCTTGATGTCACTAACAGAACTAAGTAATAATTTTGCATTTTTCGCTGAGGCTTTTTCTAAAATAAGTACCTTAAAGTAATTTTGTTCACCATCAAAAAGTTTTGAAGCATCTATTTCATTCTCTTTTTTGTCATTGCTATAAACAAACTTAAATGTTGTTTCACTAACTTTTATGGCTTTTTGATTGCTTTTTTCACTTGAAGCTTTATTTATTAACGACTCTAGCAACTTAACTCGTTTTCTCAGTCTAGAAAGCTCTTCATTTAACGAACTGACCTGTTTTGAAAAAACACCATCGTCTTTTGAGTAGCTTTCTGCAATGTAACCTTTTAGCAGGCGTCTGATATGGTTGTGTAGCGATCTCTTAGGAGGTATACCGTTGATGAGGTCAAGTTTGATTAAATTTCTAAAGTTAAAGTTGAGCTCCATTATGAGCTTGTCAAGTAAAGAGTCAATAAGCTTAAAATCATTTTTAAAGTGCTTGTACGCTTTAATTGCTGCAAAAAGCGCAACAATTTGATGCTCATCAAACTGCGTACTATAGCCTGAAAGGTTCTCAAAACTTTTAACGACAGCGCTCTTCTCTTCAAAGGAGAAGTCCTTCTCAGGAGAAAAGATTGGCACGTTCAATATACTTGCTACGTTCTTCACTAGTTCAGGTATTGTTGCTTTGTCAGTGCATACAATTGCGGGTGTTCCAAGACTTGTTATCTCTTTTAATATTTCCTCTATTGATAAATTTTTAGCACTTTTGCAACAAACTATTTCTCCACTGAGGGTGATAGCTGCTATGCCGAAGTTTGTTCCAGGGTCTAGACCTACAATTACGTATTTTTTTGAATCACTCACTTTCAATTAGTTGCTTAGCAAGATTCAAGGTTTCATTTATAACTTTTTCTCCATCTAGACTTACGCCTTTTCGCTTAAAAAAAGAAGCTACGTTGTTCAAGTCTCTTGAGAGATAAAAAAGGGAGTTTGGGTGAGTAAGAGGAACCCATTGAGGGAAGTCTATTATGTAAACTTTTTTTCTATCGTTTGAGACTAAGATGTTAAAGGGATTTAGGTCGACGTGCACAAACTTTGTCTTTAGCATATGCTTAACTTGCAAAACCACCTGATAAAACAACCCAGTATCAAGCTCGAGTTCTTCCAAGCTTGAAAGCCTTTTACCTTCGATGTATTCTAGGACTAATGCGTGTCTATTTCGCCAAAAAAATTTTGGTACGTTAGCTTCTGAATTTTTTAGGAGTTCGTAAGCTCTCGCTTCTGAAGCGGCAGCTTTCGTAGAGTGGACCAGCCAACTTGGACTTAATTTAGAGAAGGACCTCTTTCTTCTAATGTCTCTGAAGCTGGTTCTTCCAATCCTGTAAAACTTTATTACACAACTCCCAATAGAGGAGCATTCTGCGACGTAAAGATCGGACTCTTTTCCTCTTGCAATATTAGACCCAAAAAAAGTAATGTTGAATTTCTTGTCGATTGACCTTAGAGCTAATAGATCATATCCAGAAAAAGTGAGTCTTATTAGTTCTTTGTTTCTGCTTTCCCATGCCACCAGTTTACTTTCAAAGAGAAGATTAAGGAAGTCCTCAAACTTTTTGTTTTCCTTTGAGTGCTTCTCGTATAGATACTTTAAAGTGCTTTTTTTGATGCTACCAAAAATTTTACACTTGGATTCAGCAAGTAGGAGAAGCCTTATTGCGCCACTAGGAAGAGTATGTAAATTTACCCACGCGTTTAATGCATCATCCATTCCTTTAGCTGACTAGTTTCTGAAGCACATTTAGCTCAGCTCTATTTGTGGTTCTAGTAAATCTATCTATAGCTTCCTCTATCATAGCACGTTCTTCTTTTGACAATACCCTTATTTTGCCAATGGCCTCAAGGAAGTGCCTTTCAGAAATCTCTATCTTTGGGTGCGACTGAGCTATTTGTTCAGGAGCTTTAAGTTCATGTAGCGACTCTTTCAATGCAAGAAGTCCAGCTTCGTTTACAACGTAGGCAATGTCAGCGCCTGTAAAGCCTTCAGTAAGTTCTGCTAGTTTATGAACGTTAACATCTGAAGCAATGGGCTTACCTCTGAGATGAACCTCAAATATTGCAACTCTAGTTTCATAGTTAGGCCAACCTAATCTTATTATTTTATCGAAGCGTCCGGGACGAAGGAGAGCAGGGTCTACCATGTCAGGTCTATTAGTGGCAGCAACTACAACTACTCCTTTTAGCTCCTCAAGACCATCCATTTCTGTAAGAAGCTGACTTATCATCCTCTCAGTTACATTTGAATCACCAAACCCAGAACCTCTAACTGGGGCTATTGCATCTATCTCGTCAAAGAAAATAATGCATGGAGCTGCTTGTCTTGCCTTTCTAAATATCTCTCTTATCCCCTTCTCACTCTCTCCAACCCATTTCGAAAGTAGTTCTGGACCTTTTATTGATATGAAGTTTGCTTCTGATTCTGTAGCTAATGCTTTCGCTAGCAAAGTTTTGCCAGTTCCAGGAGGACCCACAAGAAGGATGCCCTTTGGCTGTTTTATTCCAAGTTGTTGGAACAGCTCGGAATACTTTAAGGGCCACTCTATACTCATGTTTAGTTCTCTCTTTACATCCTCTAGGCCTCCAATGTCTTCCCAGTGAACGTTTGGTGTTTCTATCATTACTTCTCTCATGGCTGAAGGTTCTATTTCCTTTAAGGCATCAAGGAAGTCCTGCATTGTAACTTTTAATGAGTTAAGGATTTCAGCAGGTATTTCTTCTGCCTCAAGGTCAATTTTAGGAAGTACTCTCCTTAGAGCTCTTAATGCAGCTTCTTTTGCTAAAGCTGCTAGGTCAGCTCCTACAAAACCATGAGTTGAATCAGCTAGTTGTTTCAAATTAACGTCCTCTGCTAGAGGCATTCCTCTAGTATGAATTTGAAGAATCTCTAGCCTGGCTCTTTTATCAGGAACTCCTATTTCTATTTCTCTGTCGAACCTTCCAGGTCTTCTTAATGCAGGGTCTATAGCGTTAACTCTATTCGTTGCACCTATTACTACAACTTTTCCCCTAGACTTAAGCCCATCCATCAAAGATAAAAGTTGAGCAACTACTCTTTTTTCTACTTCTCCAGTTACCTCTTCTCTCTTTGGAGCAATACTATCAATTTCATCTATAAATATTATACTTGGTGCATTTTCTTGAGCTTCTTTAAATATTTCCCTCAGCCTTTGCTCACTTTCCCCATAGTACTTGCTCATTATTTCTGGTCCGCTTATGCTTATGAAGTTGGCATTCGTCTCGTTTGCAACAGCTTTAGCTAGTAATGTCTTACCGGTTCCAGGAGGACCATGTAAGAGAACACCCTTTGGAGCTTCTATCCCCAACCGTTCGAAAAGTTCTGGATGTCTTAATGGGAGCTCAACCATTTCTCTTATTTTTTGTATAGCACTATCTAAGCCTCCAATGTCTTCATAAGTAACTCTTTCAATATCTTTGGGAGGTGGTTGAGGTCTTTCGCTGATCGTTACGTGTGTGTAATCATTTATTATTACAGCATCAGCTGCCGGGGTGAAACTTGTTACTATTAAGTTTATAGTCCTGCCCATTATTCTGACTGGAACAATATCACGCTTAGAAACTATTCTTCCAATCAATTGATTTTTCACGTACTCATCGCCACCCATAATTTTAAGTGGCTCAGTTGGAGCTAATCTCAGCGTTTCTGCATACTTTGCAACAACCTTTCTAACTTTTACTCTGTCATCGATGCTAACATCTGCATTTTCACGAGTGTAGCCATCTATTCTTATAAGCCCCTTACCAGTATCCTTTGGATGTGCGGGCCACACTAGCGCAAAAGTTCTTTTCTTTCCAACTATTTCTATTGCATCTCCGGTTTTTAGGTCAAGCTGCTCGGCCACAAGAGGATCTATCCTTGCTATTCCTCTGCCAACGTCAGTAGAAAGAGCTTCAGCCACCCTTAAGTAAACGTAATTCTTATTGGAAGACTTCTTAGAATTTTGACCCTCATTTTCATCTGGAGAATTGTTGTTTGAACTCATCAAGACTTTCCCTCTCTTCGCAAAAAGAATTACTAACAAAGCATCTTTTTAAGCATTTATTCTAAAAAATCAAGTCATAAAAAATTAAAGAATATTCTCAAAGTTCTAGGTTTTTAGAGAGAATCCAATACTGCTTTACTTTTACTATGTTGGGAACTTGGGCATAAAGAGAAGACTCAGAGGCTCTTGGAATTATTACTCTGTCGAACCCTCGTAACTTCATTTCCCAAGCCGCCTTGTAAAGTAAAACTTCCCCTATTTTTTGGTCGTTTTCACTAACAATAATAGGCCCTAACCAGTTAGTTTCTAAAGCACTAACTAGTCCTAGCCCCACTATGCTACCTTCTTTCTCAGCTATTATTACACCAGGGGGATCATGCCTAAAGCTCATTATGGTTTCAAAACTTAAGATAGGACCATTATTGTTGAGAACCCAGCTGGCAATAGTTCCCTTTTCATTTTTGTCAGGTATCCTGTAAATTATTCCTTCGTTCCTTTGCCTTTCTTCCTCTTCTTTAACTATAGAAGGAATAGAAAAGCCAGAAAGGTCAATTATGTAATCTGTTGTCTCTGCTACTTTGTTGTAACCTTTTCTTAAGAAGAATTGCAAAATATCTTCAGACCTAACGTTTATCCCTGGAAATATGTACCAGCCTGCAAAATCAGTAGCTCTTATGTCTTTATAACCGCGTTCTCTTAGCTCCGACTCCACTTGTGAAAGAAGTCTATCAGCTAAGCCCGAATACAGTTGATCAGGAGCAATAGCGAACAATTTCAGCCATGCATGTTCTTTGTTAATTAACTCTTTGGGTTCTTTACTTCTAGTTGCTCCAATCGCGCACCCAATTGGAATACCATCCTCCATCGCAACAAAGGATAAAGAAGGATCAAAGTTTGGATCTAAAACTGTACTTCTTACTATCGACCACGTCGTCACAGAATCGTAAGGATAAGCCATGTTCAAGAGTCTAGCTATAGAAGCTGCTTGAGTTTCCTCGAAACTGATAATCTCGTACATCTTTTGCTTACTCCTACTTATGTGGCTATGGCTAAATTTATAAAAGTTTTCTTACAAAGAGGGTACTTACATTATAATCTATAAACTAAGAACTAATTTATCATGTAGTACCTGAGTCTTAAAATTTCTTATAGGCGCTTCACAACAAAGTATTCTTCTAACTTTAAAGAATTAAGCTACTGACAGATTCCTAACAAGCTTCGAAGTATTTAACAATTCTTTGGCTTCCCCATAAATACTTAGGATTGGGGAGAAAATGCCAGGAAAACTCTGCTCGCTAACCCTCTTAACTCTTGGCACGCCATCGTACCAAGGAAGCATTAAACAGAATCCTCCATAAAAAGTACTTATAGCAAGTTTAAGTTTTTCGTAGTCAAGATATGAAATTTCCTTTAGAAAGCTAAGCAAAACTTCAGACAGTTCTTTCTCGAGTTTTGAAGCAAGCAATGTTAAAGCTGAAATTGCTCTTTCGCTATAATTCATGTAACGAGACCTATCGTTGCTTATTTTGTGTATTAAGCTCAAAATAAATTCGTCGCTACTATCCTTGAGAAAAGGATCAAGTCTTTTTATTGATTCCATGATTTTTTTATGCCTTTCTTCTTCGATTATGATCTTTTGATCAATTTTGATTAATTTCTTAAGAATCAAGCTTACTCTTCTAAGAGAAGAAGATAGATCTAAAACCTCATAGAACATATATTCTGGAAGATTTAATTCAACATACGGAAGCATGTTGGTGAGTATTTTGTTTAGATTAAGCATAGAATTGATAAGGTACCTCGTGTTCTCTATTTTTTTATGAGCAACTTGAGGAGAAAACTCAAAAAACTTTTCTGAAGAATTTTGATCAACTTCAGAAACTTTTTTTGGAGAGTTCCAAAGGATATTCGCCAACAAAATTTGTCCTGTTGGAAAACGAGGATCTTCTAAGTGAGCAGAAACAAACACGTACTTGCCAAGGTCTATTGTTTTTGAAACTAGTAAATCAAAGTTTGAGAGTTTAAGATTGCCTTTTAACTTTATTCCAAGCCTCTTACTTTTCTTAGGAACAGCACCCTTAACAACTACCTCAGAGTCATCAGAAACGCTAACAATTGGGCCTTCTTGCCAAAGCTCAAACTTTTTTGGTAATCCGACTAAGAAAGGACTACTTGTTTTTTTAACATTGCACAACACTGGGCCCATTATTGGATAGGTTCTTATGCCATTATTGCGATAAACTTTGTAAGACCAGCCTATGAAGTTATTCTTTAAAGAATCGTTAAACACTTTTGCCTTAATCTGTCCTAGCATATTTCTAGTAAGAATGTAGGTGTCGTCATTCGGTGAAATTTCGCCTGAATCCGGTTTTAGCTGTAAGAATGATCCGGCGCAAATGCCAACTAAGGTTCCTCCCGATTTTACAAAATCATAGATAAGTTTTGCATTTTCTTCCCCAAGTTCTGCGGCAATCTTTGTATGATCTCCTCCTGGAATTATTAGAACATCTATTCTTGCTAAGTTTTCCCTTAGAGTGTCTGTTGTTAAAAAAATTTTTTTATAAAAACCAAGAGAGTCTAACGTTAAAGATAGATTAATTAAAGAACTTAAACTAACGCCATATCCAGACAAAATGCCAACCAATGGAAATGAAACTTTACTTAAACTGCTTTCAGAAGAGACTTCAATTTTTTTGATGGTTAATCCAAATTTTTCGAGTATGTTCTTCAGTAGTTCATAAACAGAAGCATTGTTATCGTCATCGATTAAAATGCTGTCCTTAGGAAGTAAAGACTTTCTTTTTGCTTTGAGCGGAATGAAGACGCGAAATCCTAGAGCTTGAAGGAGGTTAGAATAAAATATTGCAACCTTTTTTGCATACGTATCAGCAGAAGATTTGAAGCCGATTATAATCAACGCCACTCTAGTGTTATGCACACCCATTAATTAACCTTATTACTTATGAGTACTCAAAGTTTTGATGAAACAAAAGCACTTATGAGCTTCTAAGAGTTGTAATCTTAAGAAACGTTCAACTTAAAAGTGTTTAGTTGAGGGAGGCAATGAAAATTAAGTCCGCGCCTTATCTAAAGAACGAGCATCCTAATGATTTTTATGAATAGAACTTAAACTAGAGTACAAGACTTAGCTAAAATCTCAACTAGAGTGTGTAAAACTTAAAAACTTAAAAATGTTGGTAGTGCTAACAAAGTAGTTGATGAAATGAGCATTAAAAACTTACAAGACTTTAGTTTAGAGCAACAAGTAAGTGAGTTGTTCATAGTTAAAATTAACAGTAACAACCTGACGGATAGAGAGAAAAAAACAATAGAAGATATAGCACCTGGGGGATTCTTATTTTCTAATATAAGTAACATGAAAGCTGGAAAAGAGTTATGCGAAGAACTAGAAAGAATTGTTCAGAGTTCTAAAAAAACTACACCCTTTTTTGCTGTAGAGCACGAAGGAGGGGAAATTTTTGCTTTACCACAGGAAGCTACGCCAATACCAAGTGCGATGGCTATTGGAGCAACAGGACTAACGAATTTCGCATACACTGCTGCTTACATAACTGCGCTTGAACTTAGAGCTATAGGAATAAATATGAATTTTTCTCCAGTAATCGAACCTGCTAGTCTAAGTAATTGTAAGTTAAGTAGAAGTAGAAATTTTTGGGATAACTCTCAGAATGTAGAGCAGTTTGTTTTAAAGTACATTCGAGGATTAAGAAATGGAGGCATAATTAGTGTTGCTAAATACTTTCCAGGTTATTTTTTGGCAAGGGAGAACAAAAATAATGAACTTGAAATAGATATTGAAGACATAAGACATGAGCTATCCACGTTAAAAAGGATAACTTTAAGCGAAGTTGATGGACTCATGATATCAAACGCTACAGTAATAGGTAAAAAACAAAAGAAAACGCCCGCATTCCTTTCTAAAGAAATTGTAAAAGAGATTTTGACAAACAATTTAAGCTACCAAGGTTTACTGGTAACAGAACTGTTGCTAGAAAATAAAACTATAGAGAAACAAGACTTTGAAGATATAGCTATAGAAGCTGTAGAAGTGGGAAACGACATTTTAGTGATTGATGGGAAGTTTGAGAAGCTGTACAAGCTTAGAGATGCTATTGTGAAAGAGGCGAAGAAGAATCCTCTCTTAATTAGAAGAATAAAGAGAGCTTTTAGTAAAGTGATCAAGAAGAAGATAAACTACTTGAGGTACTTTCGAAAACCAACCCTTCAAGTGATTGGGTGTAAAAAGCATAGAAACGAAGTTGAAAAAATAACTAGAAAATCAGTTGGGTTAGTATTTGATGATGGATTGCTACCTCTTAGGCCACAAGTTCAGAACATCATAGTTTTAGTTTTCGCAGGTAGAGAAGTTTACGAACTTATTCTTAGTTTAATCGAAGAGTTTGGATTTAAAAAAGCAAACGTTTTCTTAATAAATGAAGAAAACATCCCCCTAATAACAACAAAGATAAGAAAGGCCGCCACAGTAGTTATTTTTTCACAGAATTTGTTCGATAAAATGAAAGAAAGAAGAGAAATTGATGAGGTAATTGGACAAAATGAGAAGAGCCTATTAATTTCTATTGGTGATCCATACGATGTTACGTTTGTACGAAGACCATATGCATGTATTGTTACGTACAGTCCAGACTTTTACTCGATAAAGTCAGCATTAGAAGTTGCCGTTGGAAAACTTAAGCCAACTGGAAAAATACCTAAGAGTTTAATAGAAATCATAAATAAAGGAAGGCTACGATGAAGAACCCAAAAGCCAAGGGAACAAAGTCAGAATATAAAGTTAGGGATTTGTTTGAGAAAAAAGGATGGTTTGTCGTTAGGTCAACTGGAAGCTTTAGTCCTATAGACTTAGTTTGTATAAAGAAAAAGAAAGTGATACTTGTACAAATAAAAAGTAGCTCAAAGAAAGTACTTTATCAAAAGGAAACCGTGCCAAACAGAATAGAGGGCATAAGAACAATTTTAGTAGTTGACTTTGGGCGTTACGGTCTTAAGGTAACAAAGAGTAAAAAGAAAATAAAGGTCTCAGATGGAATAAAGCTAGAGGAGTTCCTTGAAAGTCTAGAAGAAAAGCATAGGGGCCCGTGGCCTAGTATGGATTAAGGCACCAGCCTGCGGAGCTGGTTATCGTGGGTTCAAATCCCACCGGGCCCGCTTTCTAACTAAGTTAAAAGCCATTATTGCCAAAGTAAAAAAAGTTTTTATATTTTTTATAAGCTAAAAACGCCTGAAGTAGCTTGAGCATACTGGGAAAGAGCGAAATAATAAAGTTGGTAAAAGAATACAGGATGATTCACCCTTTCGATGAGCGATTACTAGATGGGGATTCTTACGTCCTAACTGTAGAAAAGACTATAGAGTTAAACTACCTTGAACACCAGAATGTAATTTCTCATGAAATTGTATTTCTGCCGAGTAATATAGTAGCACATTTGACAGCAAAGAGCAAGTTTGGAAGGATGGGACTGTCTTTTTTAAACGCTGCAAAAGTGCATAGTGGCTTTGTAGGAAGGCTTGTGCTTGAAATAGTGAACTTAAGCAACTTTAGAAAACCAATAGTCATCGAAAAAGGAGAACAGTTTATGCATATTGAGTTTATAGAGCGAAAAGGAGAACCAGCACCATACGAGGGAGAATACCAGTTTCAATACATGAGCAAAGAAGAGATAGTAAGCTATCTTCCATACTTAAAAAAGGCATTTGGAAGCGAATTTGACAGGCTTTACAAAGTATGGAAAGTAGACGAAAAGATTGGGCAACAGCATCCTTAGAAGACTTAAGCCCTAGTTTGAGCATTTTAGTCAAAAACAAGCTTATTTTCTTTTAGAAAATTCAACCCAAAATGTTTTAAAAGGACCTTCAGGGGACAATGAAATAAGAATTGTCTTTTTTGTGGGCTATAGAGAAAATAGAGGAAGAATTAAGGGGGAGTATAAAAGAACTAGGTTATGAACAAGTTGAGCCTGAAGTTTCAGAGCCTACTGTAAAGGCGTATGGTGATGTTTCCAGCAGGGTTTGCTTTGATATTTCAAAGATCTTTAAGGAAAAACCAGCAACTATAGCTGAAAAAATTTCCTCAAGGATAAAACTAGACTTTAGTGAAGTTGAAGCCAAGAATGGTTATATAAATTTTAAGTTCAATGATAAGTATCTTTTTGATGTAATTGAAGAAGTACGAAAAAAAGGTCATCAATATGGAATTCCGGCTATAGAGAATAAAAATAGGAGGATCATAATAGAGCATACAAACTCAAACCCAAATAAGCCAATCCATATGGGCATACTTAGAAACACAGTTCTTGGAGATACCCTAGCTAGAGTTTTTAGATACGTAGGATATGAGACGATAGTGCTAAACTACATCGATGACAGTGGAGCACAAGTATCAGACAACATATTAGCTATAACGGAGTTAGGGTATCCAAAGGAACCGATAGGAGAAAGATACGACTACTACTCAGGGAGAATTTATGCTGAAGTTCATGAAAAGATTGAGAACAATCCACAGTTAAGAAAAAAGAAGTATGAAATTATAAAAAAGATTGAAAATGGAAAGAACGAAGTTGCACAACTGGCAAGGTGGTTTTCAGAAAAGGTTGTTATGGACCAGCTAAGAACATGTTGGAGGGTAGGAGCATTTTTTGACCTCCTAAATTGGGAAAGCGACGTTGTAAAATCAGGATTGTTAGATGTTGTGCTAAAGGAACTTAACGAAAAGGGGAGATTATATGTTCCAAAAGAAGGAAAAAACGAAAACTGCACTGTTTTAAAGCTTAGCGACCAAGAAGAATTTAAAAACTTGGAAGAACCTGATGAGGTTTTAATTAGATCGGACGGAACAATAACTTATGTTGGGAAGGATATTGCTTATGCTTTCTGGAAGATAAGTAAGCCTCCAGTAGATTTTAAGTATAGGCCGTTTGTAACTCAGCCCAATGGTAAAACTTTGTGGACTACTGATGAAGAAAGAGGAGAACCAAAGGTACTAGATGTTAACAATGCAGATTTAGCAATAACTTTAGTGGACATGAGGCAGGAATACCCTCAGAAGGTTGTGAAGACAGCGCTTACCTTTATCACAGATAAAGCAAAATATGCATATAGACCATTCTTATACGGAATAGTAGCAATAAGTGGGGAAACAGCATACAAAATCTCTGGGAGGAAAGAGTATGCTAGCAGTCAGATGGTTCACATGTCCGGGAGAAAAGGTTTAGTTGTAAATGCCGAAGATCTACTGAACGAGCTAGCAAAAGTTGCAAGGATAGAAAGCAAAAAGAGAAACTCAGGTATTAGAGAAGACGTACTTGAAAGCATAGGGAATGAAATAGCTGTAGCGGCGGTAAGATACTTTATGCTAAAAACTGACTTAAACAATACAATTGTTTTTGATGTTGATGAGGCGTTAAAGCTAAACGGAGACTCGGGTCCTAGACTTCAGTATACTTATGCTAGAGCGCATAGCATAATGAAAAAAGCAGGAAGGTATGATAGAGGAAGCATTAACCAAAAACTAGTTGAAAAGGAGATAGAAAGAGAATTGATAAAGGAAATTTCGAAATTCTCATTCTACGTCAGAGAGACCATCGATAATTTAGAACCGAAATATCTAGCAAGGTACGCCAAAAATTTGGCTGACAAGTTCAACTTGTTTTATGAGAGCTGTCCCATTCTTAACGAAAGAGAAGAAATAAAAAACAACAGACTCGTAATTCTGGAATCTTTCTTAGTAGTATTTGAAAAAGTTTTAGATTTGCTTGGAATTCCAGCTCTACAAGAAATGTAGTGGGCCCGTGGCCTAGTATGGATTAAGGCACCAGCCTCCGGAGCTGGTTATCGTGGGTTCAAATCCCACCGGGCCCGCTTTCTAACTAAGTTAAAAGCCACTCTGGGGTAAGAGAACTTCTTAGAAAATATATTTGGAGAAAAGCTCTTTACTTCATCAACGTTAGCTAACAAGCTTAGACTTTTGCTTCACGTTAACTTCGTTTATAGGATAAGCACGACTTACTTTCTAGATATTTAAACAAATTTATTATGAAAGGTTTCCATTGAAAGCTTCAATACTTCTAGAAGACTTTTTAACATGAAAGTAATTGCATGGAAATAGACAAACTAAAAATGAGAAAAGAAAACGGAAGAATTAGAGATTTATAGTCTTCCTAACTTTTTCTTCTTTTTGTTATTAAACGAGACTTCACGAGCTTTCTATTAGCGCATTCCCCATTTCTATGAGAACTTTCTTTGGGTCCCTTGCTTTAACGACACCACTTGCAAGTAAGACTCCAACAGTTCCTAATCTTAATGCTGCTTTTACATCATCTCCAGTTGTTATTCCAGCTCCGCAAATAACCTTGGATTTTGAATTCACACTTCTAACTTTTTCTAACGAATTTGTAACAACTTCTGGCTTTGCTTTAGAAACAGGGATTCCAGTACCAATTAATTCCGGAGGTTCAATAGCTACGAATTCTGGATTAAGTGCAGCTACAGCTGCGGTTACTTCTGGAGTGTCAGCACAAACTACTGTTGTTAAGTTGAGCTCTCTTGAAGCTTTAACTACTTCACTTATTAAAGAAATTTGAACCCTTCTTTCAGAGTGGTTAATTATCGTACCAACAGCTCCAGCATCTTTTATGCTTTCAATTGTTACATGCCCTGTTAGCGCGCCTACAGATACGGAGTCTACTGCTTGAGCAAAAACAGGAATTGATACTGTGGAGGCAACTAACCTTATGTCGGTAGCTTGAGGAGCAACCGCTATAGAAACATTTAACTCTCGACTAACCTCTTCCGCAATTCTTGCTAGTTCTACAGCTTTTTTCCCTAGAGATTCTCTGTAAGCTTTAAAGTTAACAATTATCGTTGGAGTCTTTAACATAGTTTTTCACCACACCGGAGTCGACCACAAAAGATGAAAGATAAGCTTTTAAACATTCTTTCGTTGGAAGAAAACACCTGCTTTAGTCCCTGATTTATTTATTTTTTGCAAAATCAATGAGCTCCAACTCACATTTCTAAACAAAACCTTATGTTTGCTTTCTATGTGTAGTAGTATTGCCCTAATTGTTTTTGTTCTAGATCAGTTCTTGATCCAGGTTTGTTTATTCTTGGTCTGTTTGTATCTACGTCTCTTCTAAAAGTTATTGATAGCTTCGATAAAAACTCGTTCATTCCGTCTTTCATTGACTTAGGAGAAGAAACATACCCATGAACCCCAGGCTCTCCGTCCACTACTATAAGGCGATCTGAAACAAAGTCTATAAACAGTATGTCATGCTCTACAACAAATGTGGTAGCGGCTTTAATTTCTGTTAACCTTCTTATCATCCTTTGAACAGTTATTCTTTGCTCTACATCAAGAAAGGAGCATGGCTCATCGATAAAATAAAAGTTACTATTCGAAATCAGGGAGGATGCCACTGCTAAGGCTTGAAGTTCACCTCCACTTAAGGTTTCTGTCGATCTTTCCATGAGCTTATTTAATCTTAGTGGCTTTAAGAGTTCAGTTTCAATCCAAGAAGGAAAATTAGAACTTCCAAATTTTTCCTCTAGGACTTCCTTCACTGTTTTTCCTTTGAATAAGTTTGTTATTAGTTGAGGTTTGTAGCTTATTTGCTGACTTTCAACACCAAAATAGCTCTCTACGATTCTCTTTACAAAAGTTGTTTTCCCTATGCCATTCTGGCCTACTATGCCTAATACTTCGCCTCGGTATGCTTCTCCACCCTCGATTGTAAGAGTAAACCCATTTAACTTAAACTCGTCTTTCACCCACTTAAAAGCGATCGACAAATCTCTTTTTTCTGGGGGTGGTCTCGACTCAAACTTTATTTCGAAGGGTCTTATTTGAGTGTTTTCAGCTTTAAGAAACCCGTTTAAATAAGAGTTTATACCAACTCTAGCAGACAATAGCCTTGAAACAATACCATAAGCACCAGGTTCGCCATATATTATTGAGACATAGTCTGCTAAGTAATCAATCATCCCAAGGTCGTGTTCTATGACTATTAGAGTCTTTCCCTTCTCTTTAAATGAAAAAAGTAACCTTGAAATAAGTAACCTCTGTAGTACGTCTAAATAACTTGCAGGCTCATCTAGTACAATTATGTCAGTATCTTTTAGTAGTGTTAAAGCTATTGCGAGTTTTTGCAGTTCTCCACCACTTAACTGATTCAACTTACGTTCAAAGAGAGTAGACAACCCCATTGAGTTAACTATTTCACTATAGTACCTGCTACCTTCATATTTTGAAAGTGCTTCTTTTACATTTCCACCAAAAACTGAGGGTAGAAGTTCAACGTGCTGAGGCTTAAAGGCTACTGTAAACTTTTTTTTGAATATGTTTTCGAGAAGCTCTGAAGACGTAGTTCCCTTTAATCGGTCTATAACTTGTTCAATTGACGGTTTAGAACTGGGGTCGCCTAAGTTTGGTATTAGTTCACCAGATAATATTTTAGCAATAGTTGATTTACCCATACCGTTTTGACCTATTATCACGTTAACACTTTGAGGCTTAATCTCTGGGAACCTATAGAGTTTAAAACCATTTTGGCCGTATCTATGAAAAGCTTCTTTTTCAAGCTGGTCAGGGAGGTTGACGATGTAAATAGCATTAAAGGGACATTTTCTTACACAAATTCCACAACCTATGCAAATAGCTTCATCTATCACTGGCGGCAAGTTTTCGTCAAGGAAGTAAATTGCATCCTGACCAGTCCTTACAACGGGACAACTTTTTCTACACGGATGACCACAATCTTTAGGTCTGCACGACTTTTTATCTATAACGGCAACTCTAACCATTCTGTCTCAAACCACGTGTATAATAAAAGAAAGTAAGACTATAATTAAGATAAAAAAATCTTATCTAAAGTTCTTCAGAGGTTAGACTCACTGTCGTTCTTTCTTCTATTCTTTCAATTTGACCATCTCGAATCCACGCAAGCCTATCACTCACGTCAACCATTTTAAGGTCATGAGTTGCACAAATAACCGTAGTGTTTCTTTCAACTTTAAGCCTATAAAGCAAGTTAACTATTGCAAGACCAGTGTTTAAGTCCAAGTTTCCAGTCGGTTCATCTGCAAGAATTATTGAAGGGTCATTTGCCAAAGCTCTAGCAATAGCAACCCTTTGTTGCTGACCTCCACTTAGTTCAGTAGGCCTATGGTTTACCCTTTCTCCTAAGCCAACTAAGCTTAAGAGCTCTTTCGCCTTCTTTATTCTCTCTTCTTTTTTCATCCCAGTGAAGATCATGGGTAGCATAACATTTCCAAGAGCAGTAAGGACAGGAATAAGATTGAATGTTTGAAACACGTAACCAATCTTTCTCGAACGTACCCAAGCAAGTTGTTTAGGAGACATCTTAGAAAGGTCAACATTGTCAATTTTCACTGTACCTTTTGTTGGCTTGTCAAGACCTCCAATCATATTAAAGAGAGTCGTTTTTCCAGAACCAGAAGGCCCCATTACTGCGATATATTCACCCCTTTTTACGGAGAGGTTAATTCCACGAAGTGCATGCACTGCACCACCTCTTAGTACATAATCTTTGTACAAATCTTCCACTTGAACAACCATAGGAGCGAGCATATGCCTTTCCCAAACTATTACTCCTACTCTAGTATAAAAGTTTTTAAGAGTTAGCTTCGATCATGCTATATTTTTTATAATAGGTTAGAGACTAAAACTTACGAGGCACATCGCTAAAGGAAGGCGAATATGGTAAGGTTAACGTTAAAAGAATTCTCACTTAAAAACCTTAGTAAAACATTAACGTTTGCTAAAATCTAAAAAAGTCCTCTAGCCTAAAGCACTTGTAGAATGTTCAACAAGAAAGCCTATGGTTTTAATTACGAGGGATCTCATTTTGTTAAAAAAGCTTAAAAGAGTTAAACTATCATTTTTTAAATCCAAAGACGTTACTATGGCTATAAAGTCTAGTTTCATCCTGATAAAGACCAACAAGGATTATGAACTAGATGCATACTTAGAAGCCTTCAGCTTACTAATCACATATGGCGTAGAGTTTAACTTATTCGGAAGCCCAAATGAGGGGCAAGTTGTCTTAGTTGCTAGCACAAAAATAGAAGACAATAGGCTTAGAGAACTAGTGGAAAAAATAAACCATAACATAAATAGGTATATAAAAAAGGCTTTTAAGGTCGATGTAATAGCAAAAACTAAGGAATTAGCTTACCTTAACATACTAGGAGAATTTGGAATTATCGAGAACGGTAAAGTATTGCTAGCAGATGGACCCAAAAAAGCCAAGAAAAAACTTATCGAGAGTTTAAAAAACAGTGAGACTTTGAGATATATAACTAAAGAAAAGGAAGTTGGAGGTTCGATTGTAGTTTATCCTATGAGTTGTGATTTTGTTGGAGCGGGACGCTTATAGAAAGAGGTACTTCTCAATTTAAGCACTTTACTTGTACCAAACATAAAATAAAGCAAAGTTTTCGATGAGAGTTAAATCGTTTGAACTAAAGATAGATGCCAATTTAGCCTCTTCTAAGTTACTACCTAAATTCTTATAAACAAAATCTATAGCTTCTTGAATTTTATCCTTATTATCACTTAACAGAATAATCAGTGCACAACCTCCAATTTTAGGAGTTACTTTATTAGCGGCTTCATGAAAAGCATTTTTTCCAGCTAGTACTAAGATTAGCTCTGAATCTAACTTCCTCAGTTTATTGTAGCCATACTTGTGAGCAGACACCGCGTTATAAATTAAACCCAGAAGGACCTGTTCTGAGTTAACATCTTCACATGAAATAAGTACTAAGCCCACGTCTAATGTATTCTTAAGATTTTTTATCTTTTCTATAGTTAGCTCGTCTATAGATGGTACTTTACTTACTGCAATAAAGTTATCAAGTACGTTGTAGATCTTGACGCTCACATAACAAGCGTACGATAAGAAGGATTATAAGGTTTGCTTCCTTAAGCTTTAGAGCCTTTCGCTGGTTAAAACGAGAGAATAAATTTTTATAACCAACTATCCAACAAAGAACCAATGAACGAATTAGAGTTTGAAATAATAGATTGGCAGACATTTTACAGCTTGTGTTTAGAGGCTGCAGACATGATAAGAAGGAGTAAAAAAAGTTATGACGCATTTGTTGGAATAAGTAGAGGAGGATTGGTTCCACTTAGAATTTTGTCAGATGAACTAGAACAAGAAAACCTTTTCGTCATAAGAGTTGTGTTTTACGAAGACATCAAAAAAACTGCAGCCGAGCCTGTCATTAAAGATGACTACTTAAAGAGTAACGTAAGTGGGTTAAGGTTACTTGTTATTGACGATGTTGCAGACAGCGGGAAAAGCTTAAAGAAAGTTCTAGAATATTTGAAAAACGCAGGAGCTAAGGAAGTCGACAGTTTAACCATATTTTATAAGCCTCATAGTGAGACGACCCCAACTTTTTATGTTAGGACAACAAAAAAATGGATTGTTTTCCCTCATGAAAGAAGAGAAACAATTTTAAAACTAATAGAAAAAGAGAAAGACAAGCCTGTAGAGAAGATAAGAGAAGATTTAATCAATATTGGTTTTGAACCTTACATTGTAGACAGAGTGCTTATTAGCGCATTAAAGAAAGAACGAAACGAAGTATTTTAAAAGAGTAGTGTTAAAAGCTAGATAAAATTAAGAAGCATTCCATAAAGCGAGCGCAGTATTTAGAATTTGCTCTATCTCGTTAAGTAACTTTTTAGAGAGGTCTAAAGCTATGGAAGATTTCTCTTCGGTTGAAAGCAAAAGATTTACGAGGCCATCTACCAAAGTAGAAAAGTTTTCTTCTTGTGAATTAGCTCCTGAAAATTCTGAAAAAACAAAATCTGGTTGCAGATTTTCTAACTTAAGTAAATAGAGGATGTGCTTGAGTTTTAGAAAAGAAAGAGCTAGTTTCTCGTTTACTTTGGGATCGTTAGAAGACAAATAGGAATTTAGGGAGACCTTTACTTCATCTAAGTACCTCTTCGACCAGCCCAGTTCTAGCTCAGAAAACAGGAGACCATAGTTATTCATTTCATGCTGCTTCTTCATTTTCTGTTTCCTCTGGCTCACTAGCCTTTTCCCCTTCAACTGTTGCTTTTTTCTTCACTTGAGAAGTAACATAGCCAGCTATTTTATTTAGTAAGAATTTTGAGCTCGTGTTCACTATAGAGGATATGAGCTTTTTATTTTGATAAAAATCTGTGGAAAGCTCATTAGAGTATAACGTAAGGATCTTCTCCCCTATTCTCTTTACTTTTGAGTCGTAGATCTTGCCCAACTTAGGCAAAGAGACTAAGAAAAGGTTTTTAAGTTTTCCTATTCTTTTAATAATAAAAAGGAAAGTTTTTATTGAGCTTTTATAGAGTAAAGGGAGATGGGGGTGTAATTAAAAATGGCAATTCCTGTGGAAGCTAGTGGACAGCCTGTTTATGTTATGAAAGAAAATGTTGCTAGAAGGACCGGGGATGAGGCATTAGCCAATACCTTAACTGTTAGTATAGTGTTAGAAGAAATAACAAAAACGACGCTAGGACCTACAGGTTTTAACAAAATGCTGGTAGGAAGCTTTGGAGATATAACTTATACAAAGAATGGAGTAACAATCCTCTCTGAAGCAAACATTGAACATCCAGTTGGGAAGCTTTACATCGAAGCTGCTAAAAACCTTGATAAAATGGTGGGGGATGGAACAAACAGAATGATTTATTTGGCTTCTAAGTTAATTGAAACGGGAGTAACGTACTACAAAAAAGGAATTCATCCTACAACAATAGCCTTAGGATACGAAGAAGCAAGGAAATTCTTAAATGAGTACATAGAAAGCATTTCTAGAAAGCCGGCGCTTGAAGAGTATGATGCAGTACTAAAGAATATGATTAGGACGGTAGTACTACCTTCTATAGGTAGGTCAGAACTAGTATACTACGAGAATGTAGTAAGCGCAATACTCCAGGCAGTAAAACTAGTGACCCGTGAAGTTAATGGAAAGAAGAAGATAGACATAGACGATGTTGCTATAGTCAGTAAAACAGGTGGCTCTGCCTTTGAAACAAGTTTCATAAATGGAATAATTATAGATAAAGAGGTTGCACATCCGAATATGCCTAGAAGGATAACGGGAGCAAGAATAGCGCTCATAGACTTTCCTTTGGAAGTTAAAAAAACAGAAATCTCTTCTGAACTAGAATTTAAAAGTCCAGAAGAAATCCTAAAGCTAAAAGAAGAAGAAAGAAAATCTGTAACAGAAAAAGTTGAAAAGATAATACAAAGTGGAGCTAACGTACTTATTTCTCAAAAGGCGATAGATGATAAAGCCGCTGCAGCACTTGCAAAAGCTGGAATACTAGCGGTAAAGAATGCAAAGAGGTCAGACCTAGAAAAGCTTGCAGAAGCAACGGGAGCAAGAATAATCAGCGACTACACTGACATTTCTGAAAAAACGCTCGGAGAAGCAAATCTAGTAGAGGAGAGGAAGTATGAAGCTACTGAAAAAGTAGTTGTTGTGGAAGGTGTGAAGAAAAGTAAGTCAGTAAGCATACTAATAAGAGGAGTTAGTAAAGAGCTAACTAAGGAATATGAAAGAGTAGTTAAAAAAGGATTACAATGTGTTGCGAACTTCTACGAAGATGAGAGGTACGTACCAAGTGGCGTAGCAGACATAGTTGGTATGGCCGTTGCCCTTAAAGACTATGGAATGCAAAAAGGTGGAGAAATAAGCCTAGTGATAGAAGGATTTTCTGAAGCACTATTTGACCTAGCTGGAGCAATAGTAGGAAACAGTGGTATGCCCGTAACAAAAACTATAGGTGACTTAAGAGCCAAGAATGTTAAGGCTAAGGACAAATTGTTTGGGATAGATGCACTTAGCAGAAGGGTGGTAGACGTTGAAGAAGCTGGAATAATTGAACCAATAAAATCTGTGAAGCTTATGCTGAATGTAGCCACAGAACTTGCTTCAACATTACTAAGAGTAGACGATATGTTCTTAACGTTAAAGTTACCTGAAAAGAAAGAAAAGGGAGCCGAGAGACGATAAATTTTTAACTTTCTTAGTGTTTTACTTTTTTACTTGTTTTTTCAAAAGGTTCTCTCTATAAAAAGTCTTAGTGTGGTCATAGACCAAAATCCTTAAAGTTTTCATAGACGTCAACAAAAAAAGCCTTTTTTAGTTAAAACAGAAGTGCTCCGGCCGGGACTTTCACCGCTTAGTTTTGAACCCGGGTATCGAGCTTTCTTCAGTACTCTTCGAGAGGCTCGAATGCTTTCGGCCTAGGATAACCGGACTACATCACCGGAGCACGAACCAAAACTAGAAGTAAAGGCTTTTATATTTTTCTTTCCAGTACTTTAAATCAAATTAAAAATGCCTCAAGAGAAACAGGTATTGTTTATAAGCGGCACACCGGGAGTGGGAAAAACTACACTTTGTAAAGAACTAGAAAAGTTTAATTTTGCTCATTTAGACGTTGGAAAACTAGTAAAAGACAAGAAATTGTACTCAAGGTATGACAAAGAAACGGGCTCTTTTGTGGTTTCAATGAAAAAAATGAGAGATTCGGTGAGAAAAATAATTAGAACAACTCAAACAAGCATAGCGGTAGATTGGATACATTCTTATGAACTATCAAACTTAGTTCGAAGAGATACAAAAAGAGCAATAGTTTTAAGGTGTGAACCGTTGGTCTTGTACAAAAGGATCCTCAAAAAGTATGGAATCAAAAAAACTAGAGAAAATGTACTGAGTGAATTTCTCAATCAAATATCACATGAAGCACACGAAATGCTTGAAGGAAATGTAATCGAAATCGACACCACAAACAGAAGTCCTAAAAAAATTGCACTGAGTATAGTAAAGGGTAAATTTAAGCCTGGAAAGAAAATCGATTGGATGAAAAAATATTTAAATGATAGGTCACGGCTTAATAAGCTTTTTAAAGTTGTCGAAGGATAAATTTCTCGTAGTGAAATGTCCAAAATGTGGCAAATTTATGGGAATAAATGAAAAAAGTAGCTATAGAATTTGTCCCTTTTGCGGCAGTAAGGTAACGAAGAAAAATGTAGTAAGTATAGAAAGAATGAATGCGGTTGAGTTGGAGAAAAGAATTAAGTTTTTAAACAAGTTAACAGAAAGTAAAACTAACCTCCATGTACCTGAACGGTAATAGGACTTCTACTAGAGGGAATAAAAACGAGAACTCGGCCTACTGGTAAAGATTTAAGTTGTTCAAGTATGTTTTTGTCTATTCCTAAGATATCTTCAATTAAGGTCGCATCTCCAGCTGAAAAAAGCCTGTGAACAACCTTAACTTCACAAGACTTAAACAGGTCAGGATAAATCTGAGAAGGGAATTGAGCAATTAGGATAAGAGATTCCTTATATTTCCTCATTTCAAAAAACATTTTTTCATATATTGAAGCTTCGTCTGTTCTATTTCTAAATGGGACAAAGTTTTGCGCTTCCTCTAAGGAAATAAAATGTCCGATTTTGTCTGGCCCGTTTACCAGCCGATACTCGTATACTAAAGCAAGTATAAGAGAAACTGTTAGCTTTCTTAAGTCTGAGTCTTTTATATCAGAGACCTTTAGAATTATATTCTTGTTAAGAATATCGCTAATCTTTAGCAAATTAGAAGCTGCGAATATTTTGCTACCTTCGCCTTCGCTTAGGGGCTTTAATCTTCGTAGTAACGAAAATTTTGTCTCATTTTCATAAAAAGACTTTGGCTCGTAGTTCTCTAGTCTATCTACTACTCCCCTCATTGTTGGAGGGACTCTGCTAACTTTTGAATAAGCTAACTCTGAAGATAAAACATCACGAAAAACAAAAAATTGAGAGGGTGAGAAGGAGTATACGTTATTAAAGACATCAGTTACTATAGAAACATGATTTGAAAAATCTTTCATTTCGAACGGCGATAAAAAATCAATAGAAGTTTCTCCTGAAAATCTAAAAATGTAAGACGAAGTGAAGTTTGAGAACTCTTGATCATACTCGTCATGAAAATCAACTAGTAAAAAGTGAAACCCTAGTCTACTGAGCTCCTTTAAAATTTGCTTATTTGTAGTCGACTTACCAGATCCTGTTACTCCAACTATAACTGAGTGCTTGAACAATGAATCAATAGGTAAGACAAACGTACCACAAGATTCTCCCTTATATAGTTGCTCTCCGAGAATTATCCCGCTTGTATTATCTTTTCCTTTAGACACAAAAGAAATGCCGTTAACAAAATCGCTACTTGGAGAAGGCAAAAACAATGAAGCTAAAACTTCACCCGAATTTTTTTGTTCCTCTCCTGAATTACGGTTTATTTCTTTCTTGTTAAGAAAGTATAGGTCTAAGCTACTTAAGAGAGAAGAACCTTCCAGTTTAGTCAAACTAATAACGTTAGAGTAAGCTTTGGAAGCAATAAGAAGGGAATTGAATTTCTCTTTAACTACAGGAATGTGATCTTGTTTTAAGTCACCTTGAATTTCTTCATAAGCAAGTACTAGTATTTCGAAATTTCTGTGATTATTTGATTGGTTGTAAATGTTTGCAACCAACTTTATACTAATGCCAGACTTATAAAGAAAATCAAAAAATTGGCCAAATTGGCTAGGTTTACTTAGGTCATGACACTCTAACTTAAACAGTTGCAAGAAATACTTTCTCGAGTTAGATTTTAACAAAACTAAGTCATTTTCTAGTAAAGAATAAGTTACATTACTGTTAGACTTATTTAGATGCAAGTATTTATACAACAAGAAAGCTGAAAAAATGGAAGCAAAAATGATGAAGAAAAATGAAAACCTATAAGGTGTGAGGAACTCTTGCTGAAAGAGTAAGGGAAACTTACTGAACACGAAGACAAGCATAAGAATAACAGCAGATAGAACAACTGTAAAATCTTCTGGTAAAGAGAAATTCTTTATCTTCAATTTTTAAGGATACGCCCAACCAAACAGCTCGTATGCAACCTTACCTATGCTATCTACTATGTTTTTAAAGAAGTTAGAGATGCCGTCTATTATGGATTTGTACACTCCGAAGACAGCGCCTATCATCACTAAGGCAAGAACTATTAGGAGGCCTTCTTCTATCAGTTGAGAAGCCTTAAGCTTTTTCATACTTTCGATCACTCCACAGTATAATGAAGTCTAAAGCTATTTAAGCACCAATATTTCAAAAGTTACCTGTATACAAGAAGATTATTCCAAAAAATAGGTAGGAAACTAAAAACAAAAAACACGAAGTAGCAAATTTAATAGTTTTATTACTTAGATTAAAGTAAGACGAAGAAATAGTAAATATTGAAATAGAAAACATGAAAAGAGATAACGTTATTGCATCAATATTATAACTCAAATTGCTAAAGAACAAAAGGTTTGCAGAATTTTTTATAAGAGGTCCGAAAAATCTAAGCGATGCCGATATAAAGCCGAAGGAAACAAACAGAATGTAATTTAAGAGTGTTGCTCTGTTTTCAAATTCAGACAAGAGCCTATTAGTTTCACGAATGTAACTTAAGTTATCGAGCCACATTCCAATCACTTTATCAACTTCGTTAGAGCTTATTCGACCAGAGCGTAACTGCTCTGAGATGAATACGATGATTGGATCTTTACTTTCTGAAATACTCTTCAAAAGAGCATCTTCTATTGGAAAGCCGTTTGAAACTAAGTAGGTAAGTTTTTTATGATGCCTAACTCTTTGGTTTTTTGACTCTTTAAAAAATGATGCTTCTTGGAAAAGCCCTTCTTTACTTCTAGAAATTGCGCTTGAAAAGTAATCAAGGAGATTTTCCCTATCTTTAACGTTAACTTTTGGGCTTTCGTTTCTTAGCAATAAAGAAATAAGGAGCGAAAAGAAAGAAGCAATAACTATGTTAAAGCTCCTCCCACCGAGTAACGTTTGAACAACAATAGAGCATAGCAGGAGAACAACTACTGCAAAGATCTTATTTAATGACATATTTATCTTCAACTCTTGCTAACCTAAGAAAAAACGAAAGAAAAACTGGATAAAATAGGATAAAGTAGGATAAAAAATCAACAGAGTTCTTAAAGAGAAAGAAAGAAAGAAAAATAAACACAAACGGCACAATAAATGATAAAAAAGTAAATACCGTTAAAAGTACCTTAAGCCTATTTACGCTTTCTAGGTATATATTTCTTTTATAGCTTTCGATAAAAGAAATCCTTTGGTAGACACTTGATTTAAACTTTAGGTATTGCTCTGTTTTGTTCAACTCTAGTGTTAAGTATCTAGCAGCATCAAATCCAGAACCTATAGCACAAAGAAATCTTTTGTATATATTACTTTCATCACTAAGCCTCAATATATGTTTAGCTGCATGAATTTCATTTTCGCCAACCATTCTATAAGATACGTACAACGTGTGTTGCAAAGTTGAAAGACCTAATTTCTTGCTACCCAGTTTACCAAAGATAGGCCTGAGATAACCCCGTATTACATTGACAAACTTATTTAATTTCAAGATAGCTCACCATTTTGTAAACAACAAAAACTATTAATGTAACTGGTTTCGTTCCTTTTTACCAATATCATTTTGATCCAATTTTGATAAACTTCTTCTAAACTCTCTGAATTACTGTTGTTTAAGTTTACAATTTTTAGTTCATAAGGATCTGTACTTGAAGCATTCACTAAACCAATAGAGTTTAATCTTCGTGTGACCTTACCGTTATTTTCTATTTTCTTCATTTCTAAAACAACATCAAGGTACGGGACTAAAAAACTAGAAATTTTGTAAACGTTTACTACTCTATCAATGAATCCAGTGATGCTTGGGGCATGTGAAGTGTGAGCAACTCTCAATCCTGAAGACAACGCATAAAAAAGAGACTTAAAGTGATCTTCGTACTGCAACTCACCAAGAACTACATAAGTTGGGTTCCTGTGGAGCAACTTAACTATTTCTTCTGACTTTTTTCTCACTCTAGTCTTAGACTCGAAAGGGTCAGTAAACAGCTTTAAACAAAAATTTGACCCAGAGAAAGAGTAAGAAATCTCCGGAACATCCTCTAAAATTATGACTCTCCAGTTTTTGGGAACAAAATTTAAAATCGAAGCGAGTAGCGTTGTTTTGCCACTCCCAGGCTCTCCAACTATAGAAATATTGGCACGAATTCTCAATAAGTTCACTAGGAAAGATGCTGTTACTTTATCTATGGTACCACTTTGAACAAGACTAAATAAATTTTTTGATTCTTTGCTCAACTTTCTTATATCAAAGGAGAAGTAGTTAACTAGAGGAAAAGAATCGAAAGAAACTCTTAAAATAGAATTATAAAATGAGAGATCACCTTTAATGGAAGGATTTGAAAGACTTAACTCTTGACCGCTGTTTCTTCTTAGGGCTGAAAGAAGAGCTCTAACTTCTCTCTCCCGGGGTTTGATGTTAGTGGGCAACCTTCCATAATCGGCGTGCTCAATGTACACTGTCTTACCCACGTCATCAAGGTAGATTTCATTGATACTTTTATCGAAAAAGAGTGGAGAAAGAGAAGGCAGACCCATGGAAATAAAAACAGAATGAATCGCTAGACTTCTAATTAGTTGAGTAGAAAGATTTTTGTTGGTTTTGCTTAAGTATCTTATGGCAAATTTGTACCTATGTTCGACAAAATCACTAAACCTATTTGGTTCGAGAAGGTGCTCATCAACGATCCATCTAAGAAAATACGAAGTATCGAGCAAAATATTCTTTGCAAAAGCGCCTTTATATTTGATGCAGTACACGTTTTCTTTTAAAACAGTGTGTAAGTGATAGAATCTGCTTGGAATCTCAATGGTTTCATCATAAGTGCCATCCGTATTAAATTTTGAGTTAGCAAGAAGTTCTTCTTGCTTAAGGTTCTTATTTAAGTTATAAAGCTCACCGAAAGTTGGATAGACTGACAAATAACTTAGGTTAAGTCCCTCAAGTTTGCTTCTATATCTTAACGCTATTGTTCTAACAAGTTTTGAAATTTGACGAGCTTTACTTAAACATTTAGATAAAATAGCTCTATCAACTATAGTTTCCTCGTAATCCTTAAACTTTACGTCAACAGAGCTTATATTCCTGAAAAAGCGCATATAAAAGACCACGTAATTAAGAATTTCATCTACGAGTCCTTCATTAAAATTATCACCCACAATAATTAATAAACGGTTCTCAAACCTTCTTACTTTTTTGATTCTCATTTTTTAGTTTCTTCTGAATTTAGAGAAGTCTCTTTAGATTTCATTATGTAACCTTGTAACAGATCGAGCCTTCTTTTTACTATAGATAACTCATTCTTTAGGTTTGAAATTTCGTCTATTATAGCATCTATTATGGCATCCTCATGCTTCATTTTTATCCCTAATTTATACTCGTTGTAGGCCCTTATAAGGACAAATAAAACTAGTAAAAGGAAATTAAAAGTTGTTGGAAGAATGGCTATTTTTTATTTGGGTACTGCTTTGGATAATAATGAGCTACGAAGACATAAAAGACAGAGAAGTCTCTGCAATTTTTTTGACAATATTTTTTATATTAAGTCTAACGTTTGTACTCATAAAAGGCATTTTAGTGAAAAATACCTTCGACTACTTACTTGCTATCTTAAAGGTTGCGTTAATTTCGGGCATACAACTTACATTAGGATGTTTTGAATTTGCGGATTTCGTGTTTTCACTAGCAATTATACAACCAGTAAGCGTAGGTATTTTTAAGGTAAGACTGATACTGGGTTTATTTCCCACAAACTTGCAATTCGATACTAGTCTAATAGAACCAATCTATATAAACACATACACAATTTTGCTTAGAATCTATTTCCTAAGAAAGTTGCAGAATAAAACTAGTAAAAAGCTTATTAAAATTATTGCGCTTTTCCTTCCGTTTACTTGGATTTTCACAGTAATTTTTCCAAAAGTTAAATCAAAAAAGCCTGATGTGCCATTTATTCCACTCTTTGGAACATTGGTGCTTATAACTAGCCTTACACACGTTATTGTTTTGTAGGTAAAGATGAGCAGGATATTAGAGAAGATGATGACAATGATGATTGAAGGACTAATTTCAGCGTTAATACTTTATTTCTTTGCAGAAAATTTTTCTCAAATTACTAGAATACTTGGAGAACTTTTTGCTAAGGTAAGTTTAAGCAAATTAATTTTAGGAGGATAGTCAGCAAAATGGAAGAGATTGAGTTTATTGGCTCAATCTTAGCTTGGTTTTTGTTATGTGCAACTATTGGAGTTCTTGAAGTGAAACTCATCTCTACATACGAAAAAAAGGAAGTAGAAACACTGAAGATTTTATTTGAAAAAATCAATTACATCACAAAAGCAAACAAAAAAGTAGAATTCAGAATCAACTTGCCAAAAATTGAATCAGAAGTTATTAAAATAGAAAGAATAAATGAATCAACCATTCAAATAAGTGCTCCTTTTTGTGAAAATGTTACTGTTCTCTTTGAGGAGGGCGTGAATGTGTCTTTAAGTGGGCAGGGGATTGTCCTTGCTAGGAAGTTTTAAAAAGAGTAAGCTAGGAATTCTTGAACTTGGGTTTTCAGTTCTAGTACTTTCATTTTACTTGGTTGGGCTCATGATGGTTAACTACGAGGTAAACAGAATTTTAGAGGAACTTATAAAGAGAGTCGTTAGTATATGAACAGGTAGGTGAGAGAAATGTATGAAGAGGTAGACGCGAGCCTGGCAACTTTGCTAATGTGGCTGACTTTCTTTATCTTGGAACGTATCGTGAGAAGCTATGTCTTGCCCTGAAGACTTAGTAAAATGAAGCTCTTTGGCATCGTGCCCGCATTGACTGTACTTACTTTTATGTACGCTTTACTTGTGTTGCTTGTGGCAAAGGAAGCTGTTAACATTTTTGAGAGTATTGATATCGTAAAGAAATTCAACGCAAAAACGAACGAAGTTTCAAATAATGAGCAAAGTATAGATAGAGAGGTAAAAGAGGGGATAGGTTCGATTGAAAATAAGACGATAAAATCTTCCGAGCTACCGGTGGTGATAGACAATATCTTTAAGAAGATAGCAAATAAGTTTTCCAAGAATGATACTGAAGTGAGCTATGTATTTAACATAAATAGTATAAAAATAAGTAACGAGACGCACAGAATACAGGTAAAGTATAAAATAAATATCAAAGTAGTAGAACAATACTTCTACATTAGTTCTGAGACAGAAGGAGAGAAAGATGTAATAGTAAATCTTCTGGAGGATTCCTCACAAAGTTAGAGAAATATTTTTCATAGTTTTCCCTTATTGTGTACTCAGCTAAATTGGAAACGATAGCTAAATGTTTTTGAGTTAGGCGTTTACATTTAAAAATCTTATATTTTGTAATCAATATGTTTGAAGTATAAATTGAACAAGCAGCAATGCCTCTTGGATTGCTACTTACATTTTTATCTTTTAGCTTGTTTAAGAGATAACTCGAGAGTAAAATTAATGACCTTTTGTAATCAACTTTCTTTGATATTGGGTTAACAAAAATCAGCCCTCTATCTTCAAGTCTGTTCATTATGATGTCAATAAAAGAGATCGGCTGCACGTAGTTGTTAAACATTTTATTGGAAGATTTTACAAGATACATATATTTTAGGATATGCCTTTTTTTAATTTTTGGGTCAAAATCTCTAATTATTTCCATCACTTCATTTATGTTTGTTGGGTAATTGTAAAATTTTGAATACAGGACGACCAATGAGGCTAGTAAGGCTACTGAGTTTACATTATTCTTAGGCAAACTCTTCTTTATCTTCAAATATGTTTTAAATATAGCAAGGTCTATAGATAAAGGTAAATTTAATTTTTCAAGCAATAAATGTGTGTAGTGACGTACTTTCTCACCTACGTCGTACTGAGGTAGAGGGTGATGTGAAGAGAGATCGCTGAAAGAAAAAACAGAAGCATCTAGGTCTTTCTCTTCGATATAGAAAGTAATGCTATTGTTATTTTTTAGGTATTCTAATTTCTCCATAAAAAGGAGAAAGGAAAGAGGAGAGTAAATAAGAGAAGCGACTTTTTTAACCTTGGTGCAAAACGTGAAAATGAAAAATGGAACTTTGAGTAAAAAATAAGTTTACTTAATAACTCTAAGACTTCTACTTAGCGACTACTAAATCAAAAAGTTCTTGTTTTGCTACTTTCCAGCTTCCTGCAGTATTACATTGTGGGGGAAGCAGGTAATATTAATTCCTGGTCGCACTTAGGTAAAAATAAAAATTTGTTTATTGTTATTTCTTACTATTTTCCTAATGTAATACAAGAATGAACCTCTAGATTTACTTGGTTTAAGAAAAGCTTTAACTTTATGCTTTGTTACAAATATTTTATTTAAATCATATTTTTATTGTTAAACTGTGGCTACGGAACTTAGATCTTTTAAAAAGTATTGAAAAAAAGGTTCTACTCTTTATTTTAAAGAAAAGCAATAAAAAGGCTTTATGCAGCAGTTAAGGTTGAAAGATGATAAGAGCTAAAATAGAAGCGGAGTTACGAAACTTTATTGGAAAGAACGTACTCGTTGAAACTTCGGATGGAAAAAGGTACAGAGGAACTCTACTAAATTTTGACTCGAGTAACCTGACGCTTGTCCTTGGCGATGTTGAAGTAGAAGGGGGACAAAAGTACTATAGAACGGTCTTGAATGGAAATCTAATAAAGGCGTTATATCTTCCAAAGGCAGTTATTAACTTAAAGGCACTTGCAGACCGACTAGAAAGAGTTTTTCCGAACATGGTCAAGTATAACGAAGAAGCGGGAGTTATAATAGTACTCGATAAGATAAGAGTTGATGAGAGGGGTGTTATTGAGGGTAAGGGTCTGGCTGCTGAAAGAGTTCAGAAAATATACGAAGAGTACATGAAAGAGGTGCAGTCAACGAAAGAAGGGACTACTTAATTTTTTTATATTTTTTTAAATATTTTTTGAGTAAGAGGATTTTTAACTTGCACTTACTTTGTTTATCAAACTCAATAATTTATCATGAAGCAATTGAGATGCAACGTTGTCAGGTATTTGCCCATTGGTCTCTGCTAAAAGAACGCCACCTTTAAAACCATAGTACTTCGAAAGACCTGCTATTAGCCCAGCAGCCCCAGTAATTTGGCCACTGGCAAGTTTAAGTCCTTGAACAACAGAAAGACGGAGAGTCATTAAGTCATTAGGCACTATGAAAACATTTCTTGTTTTAAGTTCTCGTAGTGTTTGGAATCCACCCAGGGAAAAAACGTACCTTATCCTTAACTTTTTTGCTAGATGAAGAAAGGTTTCTGCTAACTTATACTGTTCAACCGCATTTTGTGATTGAAAAGAACCAAGAAGAACTAAAATCGGTTTTAGAAAATCCTTTGAGGTAACGTAGTAAACATTAAAAGCTGAAGGAGAAACCACTCCATTTTCAGAAACAATGAGATTACTTGATGAGGATTTAATTAGAATTTGACTAATTAAAACTGAACTTCCTTCAGAAACAAACAGCGAAGCTGCGTTTATGCCAACAGCCCCCAATCCAGGTAAGCCGGAAACTGCTACAAGTGGCATTTCACCAGTGATTCCCTGTATTTTTATTACTTTACTTTTCATTCCCGTTGCCAATAAGCTTCTAGAGGATTTAATTAAAGGTTTCTTAATGTTCTTGATCGAAATTTCCTTCTAAAAATACAGGAAAAGGGAAAAACTATGATTTTTAGTACGTAACCTTTGAGATTTAATTAAGCCCTAGAAATTCCTTTTGAGTTCGTTAAAACTTTCAATAGCCTCCTTTCTGTTAAAGTAAGCCAAACCTTCATTGAGCTCTTCAAAGAGAAGCTTTAAACTTGGCCGCCCATAGCAACCTCTCCTATTTTAGTAAAGTCATTCAAATTCCTTTAAATTCGTGTAAAAATACAGAGAGAACTCAGGGCCATTTAGCGCTTTAAGAAAAGCTTTAACTTAATTTAAATCATTTTTTATTGTTAAAAACTGTAAATAACCGCCGCTTTTTGGTTCAAGTACTCTATTGTTCAGAAACGCTTGGAACTCAGACCTATAGTTCTTGTTAATTTTTTAATGTTTATTAAACACTACTGAATTCATTGGAGTGAAGCGAACGGTGATTAAAGTATGCCAAAGGAAGTAAAGAACAAAGAAGAATTCATAAAAATAGCAAGTAACAGAGGGAAGAAGATTGTAGTGAAAAAGACAGACAATGCTTTCAAGGTTAAGTTAAGGACTCCAAAGTACTTATATGTCATTAAGTTAAATTCGGAAAAAGAAGTGGATGAGATTCTTAGCCAGATTAAGCTTCCCGTAGAAAGACTGTAAACCTAAACCTCGTAAACTTCACTAATCTTTGGCATTATAGCTTTAGTATCTTTCATGTTATTGCTTACTTCATTAAACAGAAACTCTACGTTTTCTTTGCTTCCATGAACGAAAAACACATATTTTGGGTTTATTTTTTTAATAAGGTTGATGTAATCATCCCTTCCACTATGAGAAGAGAAATCAAATTGTTTTACTTTGGCATTAACTTTTACTAGTTTACCACCCGTCGCTATAACCTTCTTTTTTAGCAACGTACTTCCAGGAGTTCCCTCGACTTGATAGCTCACCAAAAAGATTGCATTCTTTTTACCTTTGGCGATCTCTTCCGAGTACTTAACAGCGGGACCTCCCTTCAGCATACCTGCAGGTGTTACTATTACTCCAGGTTCTTGAGTAACGTACTTTCTCTCTTGATCTGATTGCAAAATATAAGTTTTTTCTACTGCTCTAACGAACTGCTTGTAGTCGTAGAGTTCTTCAGGGTTGTTCATGAATATTTCTGTAACCTTTTTTGCCATACCATCCAATGCAACTTTATATGGAAAATTATTAGCATGGAACACTGTAATAATTTCTTGAGCTCTACCAACCCCAAAAGCAGGGATGAGTACTTTACCTCCATCTTCTATTATTTTTCTTGATTCCTCGACAAGCTCTTTTTCTACTTGATTTCGAGGGGGGTGTTCTGTTGTCGCGTATGTACTTTCTGTAATAAGGACATCTACATTCTCGTTGTACTCTGTGTTTGCAGGCGGAACAGTCCTCGTTTTATTTACGTTCATATCGCCCGTATATAACAGTACCTTGTCTTTAAACTTCAAGAGAATTTGTGAAGCACCTAATACGTGACCCGCATTTTTCATTTCCAGGAAAGTATCCTCACCAATCTTATACTGCTTATCCCTTTCAATTTCAGTTGAGTATTGAAGAAATCTATTAATTTCAAGAATTTCAAAAGGTAAATAAGTTTTTGCAATTTTTAGCATGTCCAATAATAGGATTCTAGAAAGCTCCTTTGTCATCTTAGTCATTAATGCTTTTTTTACGCCCCCTATGAAAAACAAAGGAGCGGATCCAACATGATCTAAGTGACAGTGAGAGATTATTAAGGTATTAAATTCATCTGGAGACACGTAAGCGGGAAACTTTACTGAATGATCAAGAGCTACACCACTGTCGAGCAGAAAGCCTTCTTTTTCAGTTTTAACTAGAATTGCTGACCTTCCAACTTCTTCCACAGCACCTAAAAATTTTATTTTCATTCTAAATCAATCTTATTTCTTATTTTTATACCCCTTTCAACAGAAAGCTTCTCTATAAACTTTTCGCTTAACAAAAAACTATCTCTATCTCTTATTATAGTCATTTCAACTTCTTTAGACGAATTAGATGAAAGCGTACTACTTATTAAACGATTTATAATTTCCTCAATTTTTTCCTCAGGCAAAGCATCTTCTGGACTAACTATCTTGTTGAAAGGAGAGGTCCAGTACAACCAGATTGGAACAAACCCAAAAAACTTATTTAGATAGTACACACACATTTTATTTTCGTCAAGTTTTATATTTTCAATTATCTTTCCTACGATTTTGTTAGAAAGTTTATTTTCTTCTCCTACGAAAAGCAATATTAGATGCTTACATCTTTGTCCAATTTTTTCTATTTCTTTTTTTCTTGAGTAAGCTATCTCGGGACGTTCTTCGGACATTTGATCGAACACGAAAATTCCTCTCCTTTTAAAAACGGGAGACTCGTTGAAAATTTTCGGAGCAACTCGAACTAATTCTTTAAATGCTGCAAAAGTTTTCGGATGAGCCCTAGACCGAATTTCAATTAGGTCCCAAAGAGTTCCTTCTTTTATTCTTTCCTTTATTTCCTTTATTTCTCTGAGAATTGCATGAAGATTATGTTTCGCTAAAAGTTTTGTGCGTTCATTTTTCTCCATTTCTTTCAATTCTTTTGGAGTATGCCTATTACACACTTCACACTCGCATGGAAAATAGTCAAGTTCATTCAATTTAAATGTACCATGCGCGGTTATGTATCTATCTTCGTAAGCGTAAAGTGCATAGGAAGCTGAATCAAAGATATCATAACCCAGAGCTACTAAGAAGCTAAGGATCATTGGATGACCTGATCCAAAAAAATGAATTGGAATTCCATTAGGTACATTTGCTTTTGCTATTATCCCCATTCTAATTAGTTGTGAAAAGTTATATCTTTCCATAAGTTCAACAGGTGAACCTAACGCTAGAATGTCAAATCCCCTGTTTGCCATTTCATGCGCTGAAAGAGATAACAGATCTTCAAAGATTCCTCCTTGTATCGGACCAACCCAAAGTATGTCTCTTCTCGTAATTTTTTTAATAGATCGATCCGCATTCTCTATAGTTTTTTTTACACTTTCTTTTGCTTTCTCGTAATCTTTTTTTATACCTGTGGGAACATCCAACATAGTTCCAATATCTACGTTTAACTTCTCTTCAACTTCAATTATGTTCTCTGGCTCAGCCTTTATTTTGCCATACCTGAGTATTTGATAGCCTCCGGAATCCGTATAAACTATGCCATCAAAATTTAAAATTTTGTGAATATCTTCTATTTCTAATCCTTTACTTTCGTACTCCTTTTTTATTAAGTAAGCATTTGTCATTATTCCGTTTATTTTAAATTCGTCTTTCAGCTCACTAGTGGCAATGACTAACTTATTTTTATTGACGACAGGAAAAAAGTAAGGTGTTTCTAAAATCCCACTCTTAGTATAAAGTTTGCCTATTCGTCCATTAAGGTCTACGTTTACTATTTCAAAGCTCATTCTGTTTCCTTGCTCACATCTTAGGATAGGTACTTTAAATGTTA
>JBAMLO010000014.1:46180-152562 GCA_039793485.1 Nitrososphaera sp.
AGGGCAACTAACTTCAAGCCTTCATCAGATCCTCAAATAGTTTTGGGCGCCAAAAAGCACCTTTAGGCAGTAACCTTCATCAACTCTTTATTTTAATTATAGACACCAATGTTTTCAGCCTATTTGAAACCGTCGCTGCGTCATCTTAAAACCGACTTCTTTCAATAATTAATTTCGATTTCATCTTGTTCATTTTTGCTCACAATTTTTTAGTTCTACCCCCAGGGTAAAGTTTTGCCGTAATTCTATTCCAAAGCAGTTTTAGTCTTGTTTGATCAAAAATTTATAAGAGCCAGAATAAGAACAAAAGATGAACAAGTACTATGAAAGTGCAATACGAAGGAGATAGAAATGCCATAGTTCTAACTTCAGGAGGACCAACAGTGTAACGCTTTTATATTATGTTGCTAAAGTACTAAATCCAAAGCATGTTGTAGCAATACACGCAGATTATGGACAAAGGATGATGGAAATGGAGCGCCTTGGGGTTCTAAAGAACGTAGAACATCTAAGAAATCTAGGTTATAACATTGAAACAAAACTTATTGACATCCGTTGGTTAGGAAGTCTATCAACGAGCAAGCTAGTCAGAGAAGTTGAAATTCCAGAAACACCCACTCATAAGCTTTCTGATCCTCAAGCTGCAAGCGAACGAATTTTATGGTGGTGGGATGTCGTGAGAAATCTTCAACTTATTACTATTGGACTTGCACATGCTGAAAGTTACGACTTAAGAAACTACATAGGGGAAAGAAACAGAAAAATCTATGACGTCTATATAGGAATAAGAAGAGAAACGCCTGTTACCATGAAAGACAATACTCCAGAATTCATAGAAGAGATGAACAGAGTTGCAGAGGTCTCAACGCATTTTGGAGGGTACAAAGTATACGCTCCATTCATTAACCTTGATAAGGATGCAATAATAAGGTTAGGACATTACTTGGGCGTGAAGTTTGAGTTCACATTCAGTTGTTATACTAACACAAAAATATGGGAAGTGCATCCGGTTGTTAAAGAAAAAGTTTTGCTACATTGTGGTTATTGTTCGAATTGCAAAAGAAGGGCAATAGCATTTGCAAAAGCAGGAGTTCCCGACCCCACACTTTATCTTAGGAATCCCAACATTCAAGGAGTGGAATATGAAAAAAGAGAAAAATACTGGATCGACTCGAAAGCTTTAAAGAAGGAGTAAAGAAAAAATTCTAAAAAGGGTTGTTAATGCTTACTAGAGTTAACGCTATCAAAGTTAGAATGGTGGGCCGGGCCAGATTTGAACTGGCGACCTCTGCTGTGTGAGAGCAGCATCATACCGGGCTAGACCACCGGCCCAGTAGACTCGCTTCTCTGGGAGGCTATCCTTCGAGTACTTAGCTCGATTTAAGGCCAAGAGTTACTGTAGAAGTGAAATTATTTAAAGTTTACGCCCATTTCGTGAACAAAGCTCTAGAGATTTTAGCTCACCGGCTTTTATTTAATTCAATTAGAGCTAGCTCTACTTGCTTTTCTTTGCTTTTAACATTCTCTTCTTAAGTCTTAAGTTGTAGCTGTGGCACTTCCTGCATTTTACTGCAGTAATACTATTCTTTGCACCACATTTTCGACATATTTTAAAGTAAAGACGTCTTTTTTGCGCGAGTTGTATTAGGCTAGGGTCAGCTAGAGGCATTTTCTCTCAACTTAGGGATTTATTTACCCTTTAAAAACGTTTTTTGTAATTCCTGGAGTGGTACAAACTCTTTCACTACTTGCTTTCTAAGCATTTCTCAAATTGCCCTAGCGTAAATTTCTGCTTCTTCCTCGCTTGTTATTACTCTTCCTCCAACTAATTCGCTCTTCAAGTACTTCGAAGGGTCTTCACCTTTAGACCTTATTATTTCTTTCAGCACCTTGACGATTGCCTTTTTCTCTCGTTTTATCCTTAAGTTAGCAGAAGCATAAAATTGCTTTAAGAACTCAACACCCTTCATACTAATATCGCTATAAGTTGAAAGCTTGTGCCCCATCATGTACTCAACATACTCTGCAGGAACTCCTAAAGCTACCATTTGTGTCCTGAAGAACTTCCTTAAGCGCTGTGCATTCTTACTTCATGCCTTTTGCTGAGTTCGTTGCGAAGCCCAGCGACTTCTAGTATGCTACGAAGTGATTTTCTGCTTTTTTATCGAGTGGTCTTACTTCTTTCTATTTGTTCTAAACAATGGTGATTCATCACTAATTTCTTCTGTGGTTTTTTCTGTGTTCAAGGTAAAGCTTAAGATAATGTACAGCTTCTTCGCTAATAAACGTATCACAGTTGCAAACTTTTCTTTTGTTGTATTCCGCTGGAACATGGGTATGTAAAGGAACCCTTCCCAGCTTCTAAGTCTTCTTTTACATCTCTATACTTTAGCTTAAGCAGTATACCTATTCGAAAGCCCCAGTTGCAAGCATCGCTACTATTACTTTCTCTCGAAGTGGAGCAACGTCGATTAGTTTTTGCACTTCTTCTGGTTTTGGCGCTCTATCTTTGTAAGTCACATGAGGACCTTTCCTTTTCCTAGGCTTACTCTTATCCCATTTGCTGAAAAGAAGGTCTTGAATTTTGCGCCATTCGCAACAATCGTTGTCCTAGTAAGACCTCTTTACTTCTTGTTCGTTAAAAATTCTTCGGCTTTTTCTTCTAACTTTTTATGTTTTTTACTTGTTTATACGCTTATTACTTGAGAAACACGAGGATATAACTCCATCTGGGCTTTTTCCTGTACTGGAGCGCAAAGCATTATCTAAAGGATGCTCTCTTAAGTTTTAGAAAAAATAAGACCTTAAATTTTTTATTTCTTGAACATTGTAAGCTTCGCCAATCCTTTCAACTCTTCTCATGAACTTTTCAACCTCTTCCTTTTGTTTGAGGTTTAAGTTTCCCAGCCAAAGAGAGAGTAAGCAAAGGTCAATCTTTAGCTTTAGGTTCCTTTCCATTCTTCTTTAGAACTTTTCTTAATCGTCTCTCTTACTTCAGATTTTAAGCTATTGTCCAAAACTAAAGCCTTTTATTACAAACAAAAAATGTAGATTTTCATAGAAAGGAGGTATGAAGTTCGACGATTACCTATCTTTAAAAGGGTTCTCTCTTTAATACAGTTTCTTTTAAAGCCTGTTAAATTCTAAACGTTAAAAAGTAAGAGGAAAAAGTGTCAAATAGCCTAATCTTGCCTTTTGTTTACCTTCGTTATGTTTTTATACCTACTCCAGAGCAATCTTAGAAACGTTTAAGGAGAAAGGAGAAGAGTGTAGAACATGGTAAAAACACCATTTCATGAAATTTGCTTGAGTACAGAAATTTTTTGTCAAGAATGTAAAGAAAAACTTAACACTGGGTTTTCTTTTACAGACGTAATGATAAGTAGGTTCATTTTAGAATTGTTAGGTAAGAAAAGAGAATTTGAGAACCTTGAATACATTGGAAGCTCAGAGAGTAACGAGATCATTGTTCTAATTTTTAATGAAACAAGCATTCTTGAATCCAAGCATGATACTTTGAGCTTATTACTTTCTCATGTAAGAGAAGCAACAAAGAAAGATGTTGTAGTTACTGATAGAAAAGAGGACTTAAGAACTCTGATGGAAAAAATAGCTGGAAGCTCAGCTAAGGTATTGTACATTAGAGAACTGTGGCTTCCCGATGGAAGCAAAGCAAAAGAAATTAAGATAAGGGGGAAACTTAAGTTTAATGAAAAAGAAATTAGCCAAGTTTTATCTAAGGTATTAAATGAGAAAATTGAAATATCTTCAGAAGAAGGTAAGACGGGAGAATGAGATACAAAGACTTTTACATAAATCAGCTTTCTAATCTACCAGAAGGTACGGAAGCCACGATTGCAGGATGGGTTGAAGACATGAGAGACCTAGGAAAAATAAAGTTTTTAAAGATTAAGGACTGCACTGATTCTGTACAAGTTATTTGGAAAATCGAAGAAGCACCAGCAGAAATTGGAAGATTGATAGAGACAATAAATCAGAATGACGTAGTAAAAGTAAAAGGAACTATACGAAAAAGCAAAGTTGCAAAAAAAGGCTTTGAGCTTGTTGCGAAAGAAATAGAGGTACTAAACAGATCGAAACATCCACTACCACTAGAAATTAGAGGAAAAATAAACGCTAGTTTAGATGTAAGACTCGATAACAGACCGATAGACTTAATGAGACCAAAAACTGCAAAGATATTCAAACTCTTCTCCGAAGTTTTAAAGATTGCAAGAGGATTCTTCTATGAAAACGGTTTTGTAGAGGTTGTTACCCCAAGAATAATATCAACTGCTACGGAAGGTGGAGCAAACTTATTTGAACTAAATTACTTCGATAAAAAAGCGTTTCTTGCTCAGAGTCCTCAGCTCTACAAAGAGCAACTTACTATGGGCTTGGAAAGAGTTTTTGAAATAGGAACATTTTTTAGGGCTGAACCATTTGATACGACTAGGCATTTAAACGAATTTGTCTCTCTTGATATCGAAGTTGCTTTTGCAGACTATAATGACGTTATGGAAATACTTGCCAATTTGATTAGAACAATTTCTAAGGAACTTGATAAGCTCGATGAAGAATACAAGGAAGTCCTAAATAAAAAATTCTTAGAGTATAGAGACAAGAAAATAGAGAGTTATACCTACAAAGAAGTTGTGGACATGGTAAAAAAAGAAGGAGGAAAAATAAATTATGGTGAAGATATTTCTTCAGAGCACATAAAACTGATTAAAGATTTAAAAGATAAATTCTTTTTTGTAACAGACTGGCCAGAAAATACGAAGCCATTTTATATAAAAGTGAAAGACGATGGAACTACAGAATCATTTGATCTAATGTTTAGCGAGCTTGAAATTTGCTCGGGAGGAACTCGAGAAGAAAACAGAGAGAAGTTAGAAAATAGAATAACAAGAATGGGGCTCAACTTAAGTAGTTTTTCTGAACATTTAAAGTTCTTTAGTTATGGCATGCCACCGCATGCTGGTTGGGCTATTGGATTTAACAGGTTAATGATGATTATTACTGGAGAAAATAACATAAGAGAAATTACACTCTATCCAAGAGACAAAAACAGACTTATACCTTGAAGATTACTCAGAGGGTTCAACGTCAGATATTCCCTTTTCATCTATCTTGAATACAGTTTCGCCTTCAGGTCTGTCCACTGCAACCACTAATCTAGCAACTCTGTTTCCTTTTCCACCTGCGGCTTTTCTTAAGAAAACTCTTGTTTGACTCCTATGACCAAGAATATGACCACCTATAGGATATGTTCCAAGCCCGAAGAATTCGTCAGGCTTTGCCATAACCTGGTTTGTTACAACTGTGGCTAAGTTGAAGGCAACAGCAAGACGTTCTAGTCTATGTAAGTGATTGTTTAACTTTTGTTGTCTTAATGCCAGAGTATCTCTGCCCAAATACTCACTTCTAAAGTGAGCAGTTAGAGAATCAATTATTACTAGTTTTATATTTTTCTCTTTTATTATCTCATCAGATCGTTCTAAGATTAGCATTTGATGGTCGGAATTATAAGCTTCAGCCACAATTATGTTCTTCAACGCTTCTTGCGGATCTAGACCAACATTTGCAGCCATCGTCATTATCCTTTCAGGCCTGAAAGTGTTCTCAGTATCTATATAAAGAGCACCGCCAGCCAACCCGCCCTTTTCATATGGAAGCTGAACGTTCACACTTAGTTGATGACAAATTTGGGATTTTCCCGTTCCAAATTCTCCAAAGAATTCTGTTATGCTCATCGTTTCAATTCCACCGCCAAGAAGTTCATCCAGCGCTTTACTACCAGTTGTTATTCTTCGTATGCTCTTTCTTTTCTCTAGAAGGTCTAGTGCTGTTACAAAGCTTGTTTCCACTTTTCCCCTTGCCTCAGAAATTATCTTCGAAGCAACTTTTTCTGAAATGCCAGCTTTAACAAGTTCTATTATAGATGCCGTTGCTAGAGATTCAGGAGTAGAATAGCCTATTTCTTTTAATTTAGCGAGGGTCGCTGGTCCAATTCCTGGAATGTCTTCGATGTCAGAATAAGATTCTGAATGTTCATTCTCTTGCTCAGTCTCATTTTCTTTTTCTTCATCTTCAGAATCTTGAGGCAGTTCAGACTTTCTTGGAGCCATAACTTGTACTAAGATTAAATAAGGGGTTCTTATTAAATCTTCTTCTCTGAAAGCGTGAGCATTTTTATGATAAAGAGGGAAGTTATTAGCGTATTCAACAAAATTTCAAAAGAATACAAAAGAGTAAGGAAGGAGAACGATTGTGTTAAGCGAATTTTAAAATGGAAAAAATATGGATTAGCTCTTGATGAGGGATGCGGCCCAGGAACTAACTCTGCAACCATAGCAGAAAACGTAAAATTTTACGTTGCTTTGGATATTTCCTTAGGCATGATTAGAGAAGCTAAGGATGAAATAAAAGCGACGAAGTGGAAAGCAGATTTAGTGGTAGCTGATGCTACTTTTTTGCCCTTTAAAAACGAAATATTTGATCTTCTGGTAGCAGTAGCAATTTTTCACCACTTACCAAAAGACGATGTGAAAACAGCATTAGGAGAGGTTAGAAGAGTCTTAAAGAGGTCTGGAATAACAATTTTTACTTTTTGGAACATAAAAGTTGTAAAAGAAAGTAAGATTCTTGAAAGAAAAGAAAATTTATTCTATGTAGCTTGGAGATCATTGGATAAAGGAACCTTGAAACGACCCTACTTCAGCTACACACTGAAAGAATTGGAGGAGATGGTAAAAGAAAAGTTCACCTTTTGTGATATTTTTGTTTCAAAAAATGTGGTATGTGTTGGAATGAAGGAGTAAACCTTTTGACATAAATGACATTGAAAGAAAAGCTTCAAAGAAGTTAACTTATGTTTTCTTTTTTAACTATCAAAATCACTTCTCTTAACTTAGAGAATAAAGCAGTAACAGAAAAACAGGCGAAGAAAAAGCAACGAAACTGCCGACTTAAAGCTGTGGTAAGTGTGAACCCCTAATCTTTAAGTTGACAGTCTCCATTCTCAAAAACATTCTTGCTAAATGAAGGCTTTACCTACAAAATTCTCAAATTTCACTTTGTATAAGATTACGCAAGCGAAGCATTTGAAAAGAAAAACTATCCTCTATCTTGAGGAAAGTTTGGTAAAGAAAAGCTAAGGAAATTAGGATTAAATGTCTCAAGAGTCTTTGAAATAGCCCTGAAAGAAGCAACTGGGAAACTTGAGGATTTCTGATTTAAAAAATAGTAAAAATTCAAAGAAAAAACATGCGGCGCCCGGGATTTGAACCCGGGATTCCCAGCTTGGAAGGCTGGTGTCCTAACCAGGCTAGACCAGCGCCGCTACTCAATTAATAGAGATGGTGGTTAATAAAAATTTTAATCCTTCTTTTTTCGCTCGTCTATCGTTTTTATCAGTTGAAGCTTCTCCATGTGCTCCGGCTTCCTGGAACCTATTTTCCTCTATGAATTTCAGGTGGTCCTCTGCAGGAATAGTAAAACTATGTAAGTCGCGCCATCCTGGTTTCCTATGGTCTGTGCGAATCTCATGAGGGTGAAATCCTAAGTCTATGAACATCTGTCTCACTTCTTCCAACCCTTCCTTATATGTTGAGTAGATACGAATATTATGAGCGCGTTCTCCTCTTGTCATGGAGATATTTCCGTCGCCGGAGAAAAAGCCCCTTAAGTATGCGCTTTTTCCTTCTTCGTCTAAATGGTCCACAGGTGGATGGAACTCAAAGCCCTCTGGTCCCTTAATGCCCAGAGTTATCAAGTCGTAAGCTATTCTCTTGCTGTATACCCTTGGTTTATGGTAAGCTTTCTCTCCTTCTCCAGTTTCTTTAAAATGGATGCAATCGCGAGCAGTTTCATGATAAACTTCTTCAATCAAGTTAATGAAAAGGTCGGCAAGTTCCCTATCCTCACTATCGAAATAAACCTCATACATACCTTTTTCACTATTAATGTAGATTCCACCATCAGAAGCTATTAGACCGCACAACTCCGCCTTTTCTGGAGCAAGTATTTCCCTAACTTTTCCCTCTAAAATTTCTAAACTCATTCCTTTACTCAGCTTGAAAACAATTCGGCCTTCTTCAACCTTGGCTTCAGAAAAGATTCCAATAACTTCGCCACCTTTAAGCAGTTCATATCCGCCACCTTCTGCTTCGCGAACCTCGTATTTCTCAAAGGTTCTTAAGACACGAAAGGACTTTTCTTCTCTTTCACCTCGTACTTGCTCTCCCTCGAAGAATCTCCTTTCATACTGCTTAACTCTAGATCCTCCGCCCATTTACCTTCCTCTCGTTAAAGCTCTATTCATGTCGAGCAGGTTGTGAAGAGCAAGTGTCTTGAGACTCAGCTCCTTATCGCTTAGCATCAAGTCGATCAATTCCTGTGGCATCAGCCCTCTACATGCTTCGCAAGTGCACTCCTCAAATCTGATTTCCGGATTCTTGAAGCTGTACAATTTTCCTTCTTTAAAGTAGTGTCCTTGTTTAGCCCCTAAGAACCAAGAAAGGTTACTGTAGCTGAGCCCCCTATATTTCAGCCTATAGCCTATGCCATATACTAGTAGCTCGAAATCAGTTTCAATACTCTTCGAGACCCATTTAAGACTCATAATGGCCCCATGTAAAAGATCTCCAAGCATGTTATCTTCCAACAGTTCCCTAGCGGGCATTACGAAGGAAACATAGCCCATTTCAACCTGTCTCCTAATAGCCCAATCAATCTGAAGGAGATTAGCACCCTTAATCAAGCCGATTAGGGGGATGTCAAGCTTTAGGAAGTCGTTGGCGAAGGAAACAAGTTTAACTGTCTGAGACCAAGATAGGAAGAGTGGGTCGTCCACGTAGGTGTAGTTATCCGGAATCATTGTAGCATCCGGCCTAAGGTTTTCGATCAGCCTGAAATAATCCTTAAACCTAAGCTTATCGAGAAACTCGTCTGGCATTACTAATGAAAGAAAAATCCTTCCGTTAAACCCCAAGAAGTCATGCAAGCCTTTTGAAGAAGCTTCCTCAAGGAGGGTCTTGTTAACTAAAAGCTGCCAAAAAGGAACAAATATTTCTGGCAATTCTACGCCATGCCTCCAGAACCATGACTTTTCATCACGAACATCGATTTGAGGGATGAGTCTTTCGAAACCGATTTTGGTCATAGACTTTTTGCTTAACGAAGACATTTGCACAAAGGGTCTATTTGCTGTTTTAATCGGGCAATAAGGCCGGAGTCTACAGAATGCTCTCGGGGAAGTTATTCCAGTATACTGTATACCTCTTTGGCATTGGTGCTATAAGACAAGCTTTACTTGTACAGCCACGACATAACTTAAGAAAATACGGGCATCCCCTGCAATCAAAGCCGCACCATCCTTTTCTAGACAATACGACTTTAAAAAATTGAGCTAGAATAAAAACTCTTTTTCTTGCACACTCTGGTAATAACTGCAGCATCGGTATCGGAGCATATAAATTAGGTCTTAATTAAATAAAAATCAGTAGAATGAACACAAGGAAAGGAGAGGGAAGGGAGCAAGGTGTTACTGTCTGGTATTGGGGTGAGGAATTCAAGGATGTCGGAAGAAATTGTAAGAAGTATGTTAGCAAAAGATGGAGTGAAAGCGTTAAAGAATGTGCGGTGTGGATCTTGGCAAGAGAGAGAAAGGAGAGAATTATTTATACTGTCGCCGCATTTGTAAGTAGTCCTAAGGGTATTGACAATCTGGCTCAGCACCTATTCGACGTGACACTCCTTCAGGGAAGTACCAAGTGGATTTTGTTATAGTTCAATTGACTGATTCCGTTTCCTCGGATAGCATGCAGTATCGGGATCCGATGGAGAAAGTTGAAAACGAACTCGAGGAACTGATGAAAAATATCGCTAAGAAGTTTGCTGAGGACCCTAGAGTTAGGGAAGCTATGAAAGGTAGAAAAGTGATGTTCATCCCAGAGATCTGTCTACTTTGTGAATTAGAATCACACCAGGCCAGCAAGATACTTATCGAGGTTATTCATCACTTTTTCTCGAATATAAAGGAGTTTCTAGATTCTTTAACCGATAGGTTGATCAAGGAAGGTCTGGCAGAACGGGTCTTGGGCTATAAGTTAAACGTAAGCGTTGACGATCTTGAGATCGATGACGTGGAAATTTTGGAAGATGAGGTTCACGTTTGGCTTGACCGGACATAAGAGCACCACATAAAGAACAATCTTTAGTGTGCGCACACACTAATACCGTGCTTCTAGACTTGTCTTGCCTATACTAAGGCCAACACTACGTATAAGAGGTCTAATATGCCATTGTGCCTTTAGTCCAGGTTTGGGAGACTGCCAGCTTAAGACTAATGCCTTAAATACTCTTTTATAAATTTCGAGATGTTAAGTTGATACTTCTCTAACGAAAGAAAAAAATATAAGGAGACCTTAGCTATAAACTTACGTGAGGCACGACATTGGTCTAGTCTGGTTAGGACTCCAGCCTTCCATGAGAAACAACGAAGAAAGCTGGCAATCGCGGGTTCAAATCCCGCACATGACCATTTGGTCAGCGGAAGCCGCACTCGCCGCACCTACTTTTTGTTTGCTAGAACTAGTCTCGCAGAGTAATTACCCATGAAAAAGGGAAAAAAGAAGGAACTCCAAGAAATTGCTAAGAAAAGAATAGAAAATTTAGTTAACTTTGTTATAAACAACAGTGAAGTGAAGTACGAAGATAGAAAAAAAGTTTTAGAATTATGTCTTAAAATTTGGAAAAAATATAACCTAAGGAAGTTTCCTGTTTTCAAGAGATATTTTTATTGTAAAAATTGCAAAGAAGTCATCATACCAGGAGAGACCGCAAGAATAAGAATTAGGGGAAAGAAAAAGAAATACATAACGATAAAATGCTTAAATTGTAACCAAAATAAAAAAATTCCTCTTTCGAATTGATTTTAGGGAAGCCTTTATTCAAATCAGGAAAACTTCTAAATCATCCTATCTTTACGCTCTTTTACAGAGACACTAAAAACTTTTCAGTAACCCTTATTTGCTAGAAAAATACCAATCAATTTCGTTAAGTAAAAGTAACAAACATGCTATTTAGTAAAATAAAACATTATAGTAAAAAATATAATACAAAAATAAGATAGAGACAAGTATATAAATATGTACTTATTCTAGTTTTCTAGAAAGACTTGAGCAGTGATGAGTTTATCAGATGTGAAGTGTGTGGAGCACCAGTTCGTCCTTACTACAAGTTTTGCCCGAATTGCGGAGCACCAGTAAGGAGTACAATAGTTAGTAGAAGAGTGTCGACGGGCATTCCAGAATTAGATAAAATTACTGAAGGTGGTTTCGAGAAAGGGAAAACATATTTGGTAGCAGGAGAAACGGGAACCGGAAAGACAATATTTTCTTTACAGTTCTTAATTCATGGTGCCAAAAATTCTGAACCTGGAATTTATGTAACAATTGACGAAAGACCCGAAGCGTTAATTGCTGACACACGAAGGTTTGGGTGGGACTTGCAACAGCTAGTTGCTGAAAAAAAGTTGGTGATAGTTCCCGTCAGACAGTATTTTGCGGCAAAAATGTGGGGTAAGGAGATGGATGTTATAGTCAAAAATATTGTTAGTGAACTTTCAAAAATTCAGAAATCAATAAATGCAAAAAGATTGGTTATAGATCCAGTTGCACCTTTAGTTACTATGAGCACAACCGAAGTAACTTGGACTAGAGAGTACATAAGGAGCCTGATATTCTCAATTGAAGACGAAATCAAGACTACTAACTTAATAACTTCAGAAGTACCCACGGGAGAAAATTCGATTAGCAGGTTTGGAGTTGAAGAGTTCTTAGCTTCAGGGATAATAGTTTTAGGACTAGCTAAAGTTGGAAACCAAGTGAAGAGAACCTTATACGTAAGGAAGATGAGATGGACTGCAACAAACCCAACGTACTATACGTTTAGTATCGAGAGAGGAAAGGGTATAGTTATAACAGGGTACTTGAGCTAAAGAACTTTTTCGCTTAGGGTTCCGAGTTATTTAACTTATCTTCTCATAATTTTTGGCTTTTTAAACGCACTTTAAAATCGTTTTCTATTGTTTAAACTTATGGCTATGGTGAGCCCTTTAAGTATTCTATTTTTTCTTCTAGAGTTTTCTTTATTTGGTTAAATTGCTCCTCGTTTAATTTTCCCTTTTTAAATTCCTTTTCAAGGCTATTTAGCTGCGACTTTAGTTCTTCTATCTCTTCTTTTGCTTCGGGAGTCCCAGGCTTTGGTAACGGGACGAGTAACGTTAAAAAGCCCCTCTTCGAAAGTTCTTTAAAAAATAAGCTCAAAGAAACTTCTGCCTCCCTTTGTGCAACTCGAAATTCTTCTGAAAACCATTTTATTAGATCCTGTATATTAGATTTTCCATCTACTTTTAGCCAAACTTTACTTCCTATTTCATCTAGCTTTACTTTCTTTTCATTTGGAATAGTAAGCATTTTTTGTACAAAAGTTGAAACAGCATCAGGATTTCTAGGAATTATCAGAGTTACTGTGTTGTCATCCGAAGTCTCCCATTTAATAATGGGATTTCTTACTGGTATGGCATTCAAAAACCTTTCTCTTGAAATCGTCTTTTCTTTTTTCTTGAAAGGCCACATAGTGCTATCGATCCCTACTTAACTTTTATTAAAGCTTTGTATAAGGAATTTAAAAGTTTTACCCCACTCTTGGTTTACCCTTAAGACTGGCGAAAACTTTTCTTCCAACCTCCTTCTTCTCGAGACTACTTGTTTTAAACGCAACTAGGAATATTTTATTGGAAAACTCGTCAAGCTTCGCATCCAATGAAAGAAACGTGGCTTTTCCTAAAATTGGTAGGAGGGGGTGATTTGTTTTTTCAAGAGATATGAAGTTATCTGCTGGTTTTACTGTTTTCAACAACGAAGAAAACTCGCTATCGCATGCTTTTACGGCTTCAGACATTAAGTTTAATATTGTTTTTCCAAGAAAACCATACTTCTTAATTTGGTAGTTTGCTAAACCAACCCAAGTAACCAGAATTTTAGAATCCTGACTTAAAAAGTAAAGCTCAGCTTTTCCAATTGCTAATTTTCTTTTTGAGAGATGGAATTCTTTAGGAATTTCAAACGAGACATCAAATATTTCAAACGGATAAAAGCTTTCGTTGGTGTGACATGAAACACTTTTCACTATTTCAGGTAGTAGACTTGATTTATCTTCACCTTCATCGAGGGTATACTGTAACAAAAAGATTTTGCTCTCAGGCTCACACACCCAAGAAAGAGTTACAAAATTGGAAGAACCGAACTGCCACCTGTAAAAAGCAGCTTTATGTTCATTTACTTTGGCATTTCCTTTTTCTAGGATTTTTGGACTAACTTTTTGCTTAGAATCCTTTGTTATCGACTTAATATAGTTGTCTAAAGTTAAGTATGGGAAGAAATCAGATACTTTCTTCTTAACGCGCTCCCACTTAAGCTCCAGCTTTACACTACTGGGACTGTCTATTCTCATGTAGGCTTCAGTTATACCTCCAGAGTCAGCAACCAACTCCCAATCGGATGGAACCTTAAATGAAACCTCCAGCCAAGATATTGTCTTGTTAACTTCTTTGTTCATTTTTGCTCCTCCCCTTTAAGCTCAGAGATTCTTTGTTCTAGTATCCTGATTAACTTATCTCTTACACGATTTGGGGGCATTAATTTATCCTTTAATGTAACAATTTTTTTAGCAAGCTTTCTATCCTTGAAGACATCGCTAAACCATCTGTCAAAATCCCCACGGTAAAGATGGAACAAGATGCTTCTAGTATCTATTCTCTTTATTATTTCGAGGAATTCGTGGTATGAACTTGCAACTTCTCCGGAGAACAAACCTTCGCCCAGAAAGAACTTAAATGAAAGATAATCTGGAACCTTTTCATTTGAAGCGTAGCCAAAAACTATTTTTATGTCCTTCTTTTCTAGTGCAAATTTTCCTAGTTCTGTTAATTTTATTTTGTCCTCATAAAAGTCAACAGCCATGTTTTTCTTAAGCACCTTTACAGCCCGAACTAAATCTCTCTTTGCAACACCAGTGCTAGAAGATAACTCATTAACGTCTGTTTCGCCCTTTTCATTAATATGAGCCAGCAATGTTAAATAACCTTCCGAATCAAGCACGGCCATTTTTAATGCAAAATAAACTAAAATAACGACTTTTAAACTTTATTTTTCGAGTCGCTTAAAAGTTAAGTTCTTAAAGGTTTAAGTTAAAAGATAGTCTTTTTTGTTGATTTTATACGATTAACTCCTTGAGTTTATTGGCTCCATATTCTGTTTTGCATACTTGTTTTATTATTTATTAATTTTACTGATAAACGTAAAACTACTCGTTAAAACTTCATTCGCCTTGAAACTACTAGCTTAACTTGAAATGATCGGAGTTTTACTATCGAAGAATTAATTTTAAAAGAAGTCTTAGAAAAAAGCAAAAACTTAATTAGGTCCAAAATTAAAAGGACAAAAGAAAAATAGGATGGAAGTTAGAACTGATTGGTTTTCTGGAAGAAAGTGTATAATAGTAACTGAAAGAGGAAAAAGACCAGATTACTTTAACAGAATATCAGAAACTGAAAAAAAGATTTGCCCATTTTGTCCAGGAAATGAAAAAATGACTCCAAAGGCAGAGATTATAATCAAGGTAAAGGATAGTGGCGAACTTGAAACAAAATATGGAAAAGAAATAGAGTATGCTGGGGATTGGCAGGCTAGAGTTTTTCGGAACCTTTATCCAGCGTTCGATATAGTTTCTAACGAAGCAAACTACCCCTATGGTTATCACTACTTAATCGTAGAAACAAAAGAGCACGACAAAGACATTAGCGACTTTAGTGATCTTGAACTAAAAGCCTACACGCAAGCAATAATTTCAACAAAAGAAATGATAGAGAAAGATGAAAAAATACGGTATGTAGCTATTTTTAAGAACTATGGGAAAGAAGCAGGCGCTTCAGTTCCGCATTCACATACACAAGTAATAGGAAGCGCGTTAGTTCCACCGAACATAAAAAGAGAGCAAGAAATTTTTTCGAAGAAAGAAGATGCTATGAGCTTACTCATAGAAGAGGCAAGAAACCAGAGAAGGGTTGTTGTTGAGAAAGATGGATTGGTTGTGTTTACTCCGTATGTTCCTATTTCTCCTTATGAACTTTGGATTACTTCAAGAGAAAAAGAAAACGATATAACAAAACAATCAGAAAAATTGTTTGGACTTTCTAGATTAATTAGAGCGATTATTCGTACAATGAAGAAAAACTTTGGTTATATTAGCTACAACTTTTATTTTCATATAGCACCTAAAGAGGAAGAAAAGTTCCACTGGCATATGGAGATTGTTCCGAGGGTAAATGTTTATGCAGGTTATGAGCTAGGATTTGGTATTGTAATAATCACAGCTGATCCAGAGAACGTTGCTACCTTTTATAGCGATTCAATAAAAGAAAATTTTGAACAATTGTAAGACCGAACTGTAAAGATTTATAAAGATAAAATAAGAATTAAAATTGGAAAAATGGAGAAAATATCGAGAGAGTTTTTTGTCCTTTCAAAACTTCATGAAGCGGGAGCTGTTGATGAGGAAAGAGCTATGGAAATCGATAAAATTAAGAAAATTGTGGAAATTAACCCAGAAGAACTTGAAAAAATACTAGAATTTCTTGAAAATAAAAAGTATATAGCCAAAAAAGAAAATGAAAAACTTCGCAAAGTTTACGTTACTAGGCTAGGGATAATAATGGCGAGCTCACTGTACACATAAAATGAGGAGCGTACTCATAATTTCAGAAGAATACCCACCAAAGGAAATAGGTAAAACATCTTCTATCGTAAAGTTTTTTTCAAGTGAGCTTTTAAAAAGAGGATTTTTAGTGAGTGTTTTAACTCATGACGAATTTAATGTTGGGACTAGCATAGAAAATTCGATAAGGGTAACTAGAGTAAGTAGCCCCGTGAGAACTTTCTATTCTATTTTCGCTCTAGAAACTTATTTAACAACGCAATATATTAGGGAAGGAGTAAACATTATACTAGGAGAAAAAGTTGACCTAATAATTTCTTTTGAGTGGATAAGCTTTTTGTCAGCATACATGCTTAGTAGTAAGTTTTCAGTTCCATGGGCTGCAATAATCCAAACTTCAGAAAAGGAAAGAAGCAAGAATTCTTTTGATTTATTATCAATTTCAATTGCAAACATAGAGAGAGACCTATTAAAAAAGGCGAACATAATTCTAACGAACAGCTTAAAGACATATGAAACTCTTACCAACGAGTATTCAATTGACTCAAGAAGAATTGCGGTAGTAGATTTAGAAGCAGAATACTGTATATCTTTTCTTTTATCGATGATAAAAAATAAGAACGCTTACTAGATAAAATGAAAATACTTATGCTTGTCTGGGAATATCCACCCAGAAAGGTGGGAGGGTTGGCGACTCATGCATACAATTTATCTTTGCAGCTTTCACAGATTGGAGTAGAAGTAGACGTAGTAACAACATCTTTCCCTGGAGAACCAGAAACTGAGAAGAAAAATGAGAAATTAATCGTACATAGAGTAGAAACTTACAGTTACCCAGCTTATGACTTTATTAATTGGGTTATGGGAATGAACAATAGTATGCTGGAGTACATCGCGAACTTAGCAAAAAGGAGAGACTTTGACATAATTCATGCTCATGATTGGATGGTTATCCCAAGTGCTGTGGGATTAAAGTACTTAATTGGAAGGCCAGTTGTTTATAGTATACACTCGACAGAGTATGGAAGAAGAAATGGAATTCATGGGACTATGCAAAGACTAATCCACGAAACGGAGGGTTGGGGGACATATGAATCCAAAAAAATAGTGGTTTGCAGTAAATACATGAAAGAGCACGTTACTTGGCTTTTTGGTGTTCCTTCGGACAAACTTCATGTTATTCCAAATGGAATAATAGAGCCGTCCCCAGTTAAAGTTGATATTGACTTTAGGAGAAAGTATGCGTTAGATTCTGAAAAGATAATTCTTTTTGTGGGAAGAATGGTAGACGAGAAGGGGTTGAATGTCTTGATTGGCGCACTGCCTTACATACTTAAGTCGGGGATAAATGCAAAAATTGTTGCCGTTGGAGACGGTTATGCAATTAATAGAATGAAAGAAATTGCTTGGAAACTTGGAGTTTATGACAAAGTATACTTCACAGGTTACTTGAGCGACGAAGAATTAAATAAAGTTTTTAAAATATCGGATGTGCTTGTCGTACCATCTCTTTATGAACCTTTTGGAATTGTTGCTCTTGAGGGGATGATAAACAAGCTTCCAGTAGTAGTTTCGGATACGGGAGGACTATCCGAAATTGTTGAGGATGGCATAAATGGGTTAAAAGCTCCACCTAACAACTCAGAGGAGCTGGCAAAAAGACTCATAGTCTTATTTTCTGATGAAAACTTAAGGAACAGAATTTCAGAACTTGGGTATAAGACTGCAAAAGAAAGATACAACTGGAGAGAAATTGCTTACGAAACACTAGAAGTTTACAAAAAGACAATGGTGTAGAGAGCAGACACTTTCACAATTTTCGCTGGATTCTCTCTTAAGGACAAAAACCTTTAAAAGATATTGGGGAGACGGTATAGCTACAACTCTATGAAAAGTAGCTTCGAAAATGTAGCAAAGGCTGTTGAAGATATAAAGAGTATGAGAGTTAGGGGCGCTAGTGTAATAGCAAGGTATGCTCTAGAAAGCATTCAAAGGGATTCTAGGAAAATTTTAGAAACATCACGAAACAAAGAAGAATTTCTTGAGAATTTTGAAGCTATAAAAGAGAGTTTACTAAAAACAAGGCCAACTGCGATAGCTCTACCTAATGCATTAAAGTTCATAGAATATAGACTTAAACTAAAAAGTAGGAACAAAACTGTAACAAAAAACGAACTTTATGATGAGATGGTTTCATCCATAGATGACTTCTTAGATAGAATTAAGAATTCAAAGAAAGAAATAGCTATGATTTTCTCAAACTTAGTTAAAACAAAAGTTTCTATTATGACGCATTGTCACAGCTCTACAGTAGTGGAGGTAATAAAAAAGATAAACGAAGATAGAAAAGTTAAGGAGGTTTACGTTACAGAGACAAGACCTCTCTATCAAGGGTATATTACTGCTAAGAAACTCAGAGAGTCTAACGTAAATGTAAAGTTAATAGTAGATTCAGCTTCAGGTACATTCATGAAAAATGTTGATCTAGTTTTAGTAGGAGCAGATGCCATAGCTTTAAATGGAGACGTGATCAACAAAATTGGAACCTATCCAATTGCAGTTGTAGCAAAAGAAGAAAACAAAAAATTTTTTGTTACGGCTGAAAGTTATAAAATAGCTACAAACGCAAAAACAGGGAAAGAAATAACTATTGAATATAGAAGCACCAGAGAAGTATACAATGGCGACCTAAGGAGATTAGGAAATCCAGAGATTCTCAACCCTTCATTTGACGTAACTCCAGCTAAGTATGTAACTGCCGTAATTACAGAACTTGGAGTAGTGAAAGGAAAACAATCTAAAAAAATTAAAGAGATTCTTAGGAAAGCCAGATATGTTTAAATGAAATTAAAGGGGATAAGCTGTAAAACCCTCTTTTCGAAGCGAAGCTGAAAAGGATTCAACAAAGCCATGAGTAACATAAACAACTTCAGGGTCTACGTCTTTTACGATGTTGATTAAACCATAGTAATCAGCATGATCACTTACAGGAAAGGCATAGTCTACTTGAAGCCTCTCTTTAAAACTACTCTCTAAAGCCCACCCACTAAAAGCGATAAGAGAAAAATTGCGACCTCTTAAACTTTGAACGATTTTGTTTTTAGCAAGATGTAGGGGAAGATAAACTACGCTTGACTTACTCTTAAGTAAATTAGTTAAAGTATTTAAGTTTACTTGAATTTTTGGAAGTATTTTATAGCTAAATACTGAATATATGTCATTATACAAACTTATAGAAGAATAAACATAATTATTAAAGTTTATTAGGTACTTATCGAAAAAAAGTTGTAAATGCTGTGACTTACCTAAAGGATATCCAAGAATAATTATGCTTTTTCCTTTCCTTAGCAAGTCTAACATTAAGTCTTTCGCTTCTTTTAAGGTATCTTTAGGAGAATTAAACAAAAAACGTGGAAGACCATACGTAGCCTCGATAAGCAAGGTGCGCGCTTTCGGCAAATTTTGAACTTCTGCGCTAAAGAACCATTTATCATTTATATCTCCAGTATACAGTACTCCACCATCATCTTTTATAAGCAATGCTCTTGAACCAAGTATGTGGTTCGTCTTTATTAGTTCAAACTCATCCTTATAAGAATCAGGCTCGTCTATAAAATTATACTTTTTGCCTTTAGCTAAGATCATAAGTCTTGTTTCTTCAGAAGAAATAACTCTAAAGTTAAAAGAAGAATCTGGAAGGTGATCACTATGGGCATGAGAAACAAAAATGAAGTCAGGAACCATCTTCTTAAAAGACTTACTGTCTAAGAATATTTTCTTCCTATTAAACTCAACGACAATTACTTCGTTTACCCTTCTAACTCTCGTAGAGTAAGGCAACGTTAGGAGGCTAACGAAACTAAAAGACAAATTTAAAGCTTTAGGGGGCTCATAACTCAAGATCCAGAGCATTATGCTCAAAGGCCAGTAAAATCATAGCCCCAAGAAAAGTACCTTAAGATGAGAATAAAAATGTTTTTAAAGTATAGTTTTGGCTTCTCATCTAAAAAAGAAGCCTAAATGACTAAGGTAAGGATCACACCAATTGCAGCAGAGACTTTTGGAGTTAGGAGCATGGCGACATTTGTCGAGGTGGGAAGTGTAAAAATCCTTTTTGACCCAGGAGTGGCTCTTGGATTTAGGTTTGGATTGTTTCCACACCCTTTAGAGTACAGCGCACTAGAGGCTTCAAGAAAGAACTTAAGAGAGATTTCTGTAAAGTCAGAGGTTATAGTAATAACGCATTATCACTATGACCACTATACACCCCCATTCGAAAAAAAGGACAACCTATGGACTTGGAGCGATAAAAATGAATCTGAGATCATATTTAAAGACAAAACAGTTATAGTAAAAGATATAGAAAACTACATAAACTATTCACAAAAGGTTAGAGGCTGGTACTTCCAAAAATTTTTGAAAGAAATTGCTAAAGAAGTTATAATTGGAGACGATAAAGAAATAAGACTTGGAGATGATGTATTGATAAAGATTATAGGTCGTACACCACATGGAGAAGAAAGTTCTAGGCTTGGGTACTTGAATATGGTAGAGGTTGTTGCAGACGAAGAGAAAATCGTCTTCGCTCCAGACGTACAGGGACCAATAAGCAGTAAAACACTAAAAACAATTATCGATGAAAAACCGAAAGCTGTCTACCTGGGAGGACCTCCAACTTATTTATCAGGTTTTTCAATCAATGAAGAAGATATATTGAGAGGGATCGAAAACATGAAAATTGTTGCAAAAAATATTAACGAAGTGATCATAGATCACCACCTAATTAGAGATAAAGAATGGAGGCAAGTTATGGAAAGGGTAATAATGGAATCAAAAAACGATAAAGTATTTACAGCAGCAGCATATGCTAAAAAACCGATAAGGTCATTTGAAAGTATTAGAAAAGAACTTTACGAAAGATATCCAATAAGAGAGGAATTTAAAAGATGGATAAAGAAAAATAACGAATATAAGAAGAACAACCCCCCTCCCATTTGATGAGGTCTTTTTGGCTTAGTAAAAGAAAAAACTTAGAAGGTTTTTAGCTTTGCTGCTTCATGCAGAGGTAAGAAGTGCGGCCGCCGGGACTTTCACTTTTCAGATTTGAACCCGGGCCTTCAGCGTTCCCCTAAGAACTAATGGGGGGCTGAAGTCCTACCAGGCTAGACAACGGCCGCACAAAAAGAAGTAAAGAAAAAAAGGTATAAAAGTTTTACTCAAATTCGCTAGATCCTGCGCCGCCTTCTTCAGAAGGCTTTGGTGCAGAAGGTTTCTCTTTTGGTCTACCAGCAGCAATGATGTCATCAATTCTTATGATCATGCTCGCAGCTTCACTTGCTGACTTTATGATCTGTTGCTTAACGACCATTGGTTCGATTACATTTTCTTCCCACATATCACTGATTTTTCTCTGAATGGCGTTGACGCCCGTCCATTTCTTCCCGTTTTCATGTAACCTTCTTAACTCAGCTAGAGTATCGATTGGATCCATTCCTGAAGTTTCTGCAAGTATTGATGGAATTACCTCCAAAGCCTCTGCAAACTTTCTTACTGCAAGTTGTTCTTTTCCTGGAACTTTTTCGGAAAAGTCTCTGATCCTTAAAGCTAGCTCTATTTCTGGAGCGCCTCCTCCTGCAACAATGTATGGGTTCATTACTACATCTTTTACAACGCTTATTGAGTCGTGTAGCGCTCTGTCTGCTTCATCAACTACTTTTTCGGTACCTCCCCTTATGAGTAGTGTTACTGAGTGAGGATTCTTACACTTCTCTATGAAAAGCCACTTGTCTTCCCCGAGCTTTCTTTCTTCAACAAGCTCAGCTTCTCCAAGGTCAGCAGGAGACAACTCATCAAGTGTACTGACAATTCTTGCACCTGTTGCCTTTGAAGCTTTCTCCATGTCCGATTCCTTTACACGTCTCACTGCGAGGATTCCTGCTTTTGCAAGGTAGTACTGAGCAACATCGTCTATTCCTTTCTGGCACAGGACTACGTTTGCGCCTGTTGCCTTTATTTTATCAACCATTTCTTTTAGAATTCTTTGTTCTTCGTCTAAAAATTCCTTTATTTGCTCTGGGCGTTCAATGTTTATCTTTGCGTCAAATTCTGTTTTCTCAATCTCTAATGGGCTTGAGATTAACGCTATCTTTGCGTTCTGAACTCTCTTTGGCATACCTGAATGAACAACCTCTTTGTCTATTGCTATTCCTTCAATCAGCTGTGTTTCTGCAATTGAACCACCGGCCTTCTTTTCTACTTTTATATCATCTATTCTTGCAACAAGCTTCCCGTCTCGTTCTGAAGTTACTTTTAACACTGCATCTACTACGAGATCGGCAAGTTGCTCACTGTTTTCTTTTACTAATTTGCTCGCTAGAGAGGTTATTGCTATTTTCTTTAGCATTGCCCTATCTTTTGGATCAACCTTTACAGCAATTTCTTTCAAAATCTCTATGGCCTTGTTTGCTGCTGTTCTGTATCCTTCTGCAATGATAGTTGGGTGTACATCCATATCCAGGAGCTCTTCTGCTTTTCTTAGTAATTCACCTGCAAGCACTACTGCAGAAGTAGTTCCATCGCCAACTTCTTGATCTGTTGTCTTTGCAACCTCCACCATAAGCTTCGCCGCGGGATGTTCAACTTCCATTTCCTTCAAAATAGTAGCACCATCGTTGGTTATTGTTATATCGCCCAGACTGTCTACTAGCATTTTGTCCATTCCGCGAGGTCCCAGAGAACTCTTGATGACTTCAGCTATGGTTTTAGCAGCCATGAAGTTATTCCTTTGTGCCTCTTTCCCTTTTGACCTTGTACTACCTTCTTTAAGAACGAGAATTGGTGTTCCAGCCAAAGCAGCAGCTGGTACTTGAGACATTTACCATTCACCCCCTTACTTAACTCTCCCTCCACGGTATAAGGACAAAAGCTCTTATAAGCTTTACTTAAAAAAAATAAATTTATATTGAGTAAAATACGCTCATAGGAAAGATTTTTATTTATCTTTTTTAGCTTTTAGCCAGATGAAGGAAAAATGACGGTACAATGTCCTTGTGGGAGGTACATAGAAAATGCATCTGAATTTAAATTACTGTTCCTAAAGAAGGAACAAAATGAAATTGACATTCTCTGCCCAAACGAAAATTGTTACATAAGAGAATTAGGTTATATCAAGTTTGAGGTAAAGGATGGAAAACCGAAGTTTAAGGAAGCCTCATTCTATCCGCCTTTTGTAACGTGGAATGTTACCCAACTAGGAAAAGAAGAGGCTCAAAAACAATTAAAGCAAATGTTAAAAGATCTAGTAACTAAGTACGTGGATTGGGACAAGCTAGTATTGGCAGAACAGACGCAACAAAAATAAAATTTTGAAAGAAAGAAGTCTACTTACTAGTTGTCAGCTATGCTTGAGTTTTAACTTTTTTAACTAGAAAAATTGAAAAATAAGCACAAAACTTAAAAGCAATGTTACTAATTTTGCTACTCTTTATTCCGAGACAGGAATATTTTAGCTTCTTTAGAACTTGTGGCAATGCTTATGACCTTTTTATTTTGGCATTATCATGATTTCTAAGCGCCCTTATCAACTTGATGTTTTTCTGACTTAGAGTTGTCGTTTCCATGTCTGGAACGAGTTTCAAAAGATAAGGAACCATTTTTCATTGGGTTATTGTGTTTCCTCTACTTGAAACCTTTGGAGGGCACTTCAACGACGTTTAAAGTTGAACCGAGCGGTTAAAGTACCCCTGACGTCGAAAATTTAGTTTATAACGTAAAGAAAGGTAAAAAAGTACTGGATTCTGTGTTAAAAAATTGCTTTGAGAAGGTACTACTCTACAAAGTCTGACAATTTTGGAGTTTCCAGTGGTAGTCCTTTTCTCTTTCTGATTTCAGCTATTACGTTCTGAACGATAGAAGAAGGAACTGGTTCCCAACGAAGGAATGAAGTGTCCCAAAAAGCTCTGCCCCCTGTTGCACTCCTCAGAGTTTCTGAAAGGCCAAAAGACTCGGCGGCAGGTAACTCACCAACAACATAGGTCATATTGCCTTTTTGATCAACTGAAACGACTTTTCCTCTAATTTGGTTAATAACTCTCGTAACATTTCCAACTTGTTCTACTGGAATTCTAACGTCAATCCTAAGTATTGGCTCCAGTAAAACAGGTTTTGCAAGTAACATGGCAGCGTATATGCCTCTTTTAATTGCAGGAATTATTTGGCCTGGGCCATGATGAGCAGGATCTTCGTGAATTGTTGCATCAACCAAACGTACCTTTAAGCCTCTTACGGGTTCTCTAGCTAGCACACCTTCAGACATTGCCTCTATGAAACCCATTCTCATCGAACCACTAACCTGTTCCAGTCTTTGAACTCCTTTTGTAGCATCAACAAAGACGCTAAGACTTTCGCTTATTGCCCAAACGTTTCTTGCATCATCAGCAGGCCAGCCCGCATTCCTAAGTAGCTTTGCTCTTTCTTTGTTATCCATGAATTCAGTGATTTCACCTCTACTTAACATCTGTAAAACTTCTGGTTCAAGAGGTTGGACTTCGATAGAAACTTTGTTGTGACCGTTGGGAGACCTGACCATTATAGGACCTCCTTTCTCCATAACGCTTTCTCTATATATTACTACAGGATTTGAAGTAACTACTTCTAATCCAGATTCCTTTATGAAAGTTAAAGCAACCTCTAGATGTAATTGACCCATTCCACTTAATAAGTATTCCCCTGTTTGTTCGTTTATGTGAATTCTTAAGTTTGGATCTTCAATGCTTAGCTTCTTCATCTCGTTAACTAGAGCAGGTAGATCCTTTGGATGTTTTGGTTCTATTGCTATTGTTACTACAGGTTCGCTAACATACTTTATGCTTTCAAATGGAGCAATGTCGGGAAGAGAAGATATTGTTTCTCCAGCTCTTGCATCTGAAAGTCCTAAAAGGGCTGGAACATTCCCAGATGGTAACGAACCCACAACTTCTCTGTAGGGACCCATGTATAAGCCAACTTGCTGTATCCTGTTCTTAGTCTTTGCACCTATCAAGTAAACTTCCTGTCCACTGTAAACAGTACCTGAAAACAACCTTCCTGTAGCAACTACTCCAGCCTGAGGATCAACTCTAATATGGGAGGCCGCCATGACGATAGGACCATTTGGGTCACAGTTTATCATAGCTTTTCCAACTTCACTATCTATATCGCCATGCCAAATTCTAGGAATTCTATACTTCTGTGCTTGAATTGGAGGGGGTATGTGATTAACAACCATACTAAGTATTGTCTCATGAACTGGGAATTCTTGAGACAAGCGTGTATGTTCGCCTTTTTCATACACTGAAATAATTTCACTAAATTTAAGCCCCTTTTTAGCTGCAAGATCTAGAGTAAGACCCCATCTATCTTTTGCAGAGCCAAAAGCAACACTCCCTTTGAATGGATTAATCTTCCATGCATCTTTAAACTCAGGGGGGGCATAGAGGTCTATTAGTTTGTTGAAATCTCTTATTATACGAAGAAACTTCGATTCTATTTCTTGAGGGGATAACTTTAGCTCTTTTATTAGCCTATCAACTTTGTTGATAAACAATACGGGCCTAACATATTCTTCGAGAGCTTGCCTAGTGACAGTTTCTGTTTGAACCATTACTTCTTCTACGGAATCAACCACTACCACAGCGCCATCGATTGCCCTTAAGCTTCTAGTGACAAATCCGGTAAAATCGATGTGGCCGGGAGTGTCGATCATGTTTATGAGGTATGGAGTGCCATTTAGCTCATGATATAGAGATACGTTTGCTGCTTTGTAAGTAAATTGCCTTTCTTGCTCTATCTTCAAGTAATCTAGTGCTAAAGCCTCACCTGCCATAGAAGGAGAGAGTAGCCCCGACGATGCTAGGAGGCTATCGCTCAAGGTAGTCTTGCCATGATCCACGTGAGCTATTATTCCCATGTCTCTTATATTTTCCCTTTTATTGGCTATCTTTAGAATCTCTTCTGTTGTTTTATACTTCGGCATATTCTTCTACACCTTTTAATTTTGATGGACTTGGAGTACAAAAATGAGGAAATAAACCTTTTTGTCATATTTTAACTTAAATGAGAGCTAAATGCAGAGGTAGCTTTAGGAAAAACGGTGAGAAACCTTAAACAAATTGGCTAAGAACATTTGTTTTAATAAAAGTTCTTGTAACTTAGAAAACTTTAAAGTATAAAAAGGGTGTTAATTCTTTGACCAGGACTTTTTGGTTTAATTGTGAGTAAAAACGCATGCTACTTGGTTATTGCTAAAGTCTTCTACTCTGACAAAACCAAACCTTACGAACTGAACAACAGATCCAGGTGCTACAACCCTTAGGTTACTTTCGGCTAATCCTTCAGTATACTCAGCATTTGGCATTAGAACCTTAGCCTTCATAGAAGACTCAGAAGCAACCCACTGAATTAATTTTAGAGATGCTTGTCTTGATTTAGTTTCAGTACTCAGAAATTTCGCTTTTACCGCTTCTCCATTAAACTCTTCTTCTATGATAACGTTAAAAAGGTTCATTAGCCTGATTTCTTCATTTGTCTTTAGGTTTTTTGCATCGTCTGCTGCAATAAATATTTTTTCATTTCTTGAAAGCTTAATTCTTCTGTTACCTAAATTCTTATTATCAGGATGATTTGGTAAAACAACTTCTTCAACTGGCGGAAAATTACTAATCTTTACTTCAACAGGATCTTTGACAAAAAAGAATCTTGGGGTATCTTTGTCGATAGCAACCCTATTTTGTGCATATATATTTTCCCATTTTAATGTTGCTTCTACAGGTTTCAGACCAAGTTCAAGAATTATCTTTTTAATTACTTCTGGTTTAAATCCTCTTCGTCTAAGAGCCATGAGAGTCCCTAACCTTGGGTCATCAGGGCCTAAGAATTCTTTAGACTTAATTCCTCTTATAATTTTTGACTTACTTAATACAGAACCCTCTAACTTTACTCTTCCGTTGTTTACAGTTATTGGTTTTTTCCATCCAAAATAATTAAAAACAAATGCCTGTCTTATTTCATTTGTTGCGTGCTCTTTTCCCCTTATAACGTGAGTTATGCCCATTTCGTGATCATCTATAGCACAAGACCAATTATACAACGGCCAGACCTTATATTTAGTGCCTGTTCTTGGATGAGGCGAGAGGTCTACTCTTAAAGCGGGCCAGTCTCTAACTGCAGGGTTAGGATGATTTAAGTCGGTTTTTACTCTAAAGACTGCTTGACCAGGCGAAAATTTTCCTTCAAGCATCATGTTCCAAAGTTTTAAGTTAGTCTCTACGCTTTGCTCTCTGTGAGGACATGGTTGTTTCTTTGCTATGTATTTCCTGAAGTTCTCTGGCTTACATGTGCACACATATGCATGCCCCATCCTAATTAACTTCTCCGCGTAATCATAATATATCTCAAGTCTGTCTGACTGATAGTAAATTTCGTCAGGTATAATACCAAGCCATTTTAGATCTTCAATGATCCAGTTGTATGCTTCTTGGAGAGGTGGCTTGATAGAGGGAGAGGTATCTTCAAACCTTAAAATAAACTTCCCCTTGTACTTGTTTGCAAAGAAGCTACACAGAATCGCAGGACTAGCATTTCCTAGTGTAAGGGGACCATCAGGGTTTGGCGCAAATCTTAAAACGTAACCCTGAATTTCTGGATTTGGTGGAAGTTCAAGTTCATGCTTCTTTGGTTCTCTTTTAACTGGCGGAGGAGGACCCAACTCCTGTAATTTGCATTTAATTTGTTCTAAAGACATGGAATTAACTTCTTGGCAAGCTTCGTCTACTATCTTAGTTACCTCTCCAAGTCTTTGTTTCAAACTTGGATCTCTAGCAAGCATATGCCCTACTACAATAGCAGACTTAGCTTTTCCAAACTTGGAAGCATTTTCTAGAGCTAATTGGAGCGCCAGTTTCTTTATTTCGCTGAAGTTCATTTTAAAGTTCTCACTCTAAAAGCAGAAAACACTTATTTAACTTTGAGCTAGCTTCCTTTGAATTACCCAATCTCTAACTGTTCCTGTTAGAACATAAGGCTTTGTTTTTAGTTCTTCAATGCTCCTAGCGCCAACTAAGAACATAGTGGCCATCAGTTCCTTGTTAAATCTGTTTATAGTTTTTTCTAGAAACTTTGGACCTTTTATCGCTGCTTCAAGAAAGGGCCTAGCAACTCCAGCACAGCAAGAGCCTAAGACTATACTCTTTGCAACTTCTAGACCACTTCTTATACCCCCAGAAGCAATTACTTCTACGCCTTCAACAGACTTAGCTTCTAAGATACTAATTGCTGTAGGGATACCCCAAGAAGAAAACTTTTTTGAAAGCTCTAGTTTTTCAACATCTCTTATTTTCTTCGCTCTTATTCCTTCTATAACTGCAAAATTGGTCCCTCCAGAACCTCCAACATCAATATAATTAATTTTTAAATGACTTGCCAACGACGCAACTTCCTTCGAGATCCCGCAACCAGTCTCTTTTATTATGACTTTAACTTTTAACTTTCTTACGACTTCCCTTAGTACTTCAATCGCTCCACTTTGATTTGGTTCGCCCTCAGGCATTATTAGCTCTTGAAGCTTGTTCAAGTGAATAGCTAAAGCATCGGCGTCGATGAGCTCTACTGCCTCTTCTGCAAGATTAACACCACCTTCTACTAATTGTTGAATTCCTATGTTTGAGATAACTGGAACATCTGGGGCCACCTCTCTAACTATTGAATAACTTTTAATGAATTTTTTTTCCTCAATAGCAGCCCTTATACTCCCAACGCCAATAGGGATTAGATTCTTTTGCGCAGCTTCCGCTAACCTTCTATTCACTTTTTCAGCTTCTTTAAAGCCTCCCGTCATTGAAGAAATTAATAACGGCATCGATATATTTTCTTTAATAAAAAATATGGAAGTATCTATGTCAGAAAAGTTAAAATTAGAAAGAGCTTCGTGAACCAGTAAAACATCTTCAAAGCCGGTGTAAGAGTCTTGCTCAGGATATTTTGTAGCAATCTTTAAGTGCTCATACTTTCTGTTAGAGATCTTCATTAGGGTCACTCTACTAGTTTAGTCCCTTTAAATTCCTTTTCCATTAGAGCATTAAGCAATCTATTTCTTTTTGGGTTCATGAAATAAACTTCTTTCTTCAAACTTACTATGGGGGCCATAGCATTCAATTTAGCTCTAAGTCCACCAGTGACGTCATACTTATCAGTCGACCAAATTAATTCTTCAAAGTTTGACTTTAAGCTTAGTTGTTTTATAACATTTCCATCTTTACCTATAATACCATCCTGATCAAAACACATGATAACCCTCTTCACCTCATTAAGCTTAGCTAGTTCTGAAACCAGAACATCTCCCGAAACAACCCTTGCTAAATTATCATAACCAAGTATTACATCTCCCTTTAAAATAGGAATTAGACCCTTTCTTAGCCAATTTAAGATGAATTTTGAGTCTAGTATTATGCCTCTTTCGTCTAAAAAAACGAGAGAGTGAGTTTGAAGCGCTACTACGGGAACATCGAACTCTAAGAAGGTTTTTGATATTGTTTGAGTTAAATTATCCATTTCGTATATTATAGTTGAAATTGCTTTTGGATCTTGTGCTTCTTTTTCATTGAACTTCAGTTTCTCAACTAAATAATGACCTACAGAACCACCTCCATGTACTAACAAGAGGTTCCTTTTTCCATACTTAGCAATCTGTTCAGCAATGTCAGCTATATTATCGTAGAGAATTTTAAATGGAACAGCCTTATCGGTTATCACACTTCCTCCAAGCTTAATTATAGTTATTCCTTCCAACATCTTACACCTTCTTCACTTTTCCTAACTAAGAAGCTTCTAATGCCGCGAGCATTTAAGGTTTCAGAAAGAACTTTAAGTTTCTCTTCTTCAGAAAGTGCAATAACTGCTCCACCACCTCCAGCCCCCGTGAGTTTTGCACCAAAGGCACCACTAGATATGCAAAAGCCAACAATCTCGTCCAGCCTATCGCTAGAAACACCAAACCTAGACAAAGCTAGATGATTTGCAGTTAAAAGGACTCCAGCTAATTTTAAGTTTCTTTCCCTTAATGCTTTTTCTACTTCTTCAGTTATCTTTGAGATATAAACTAGCAAATTTTTCATGTACGCTGAACTTTCTAAGCTTTCCTTGAACCTTTTTACCATAAGGCCAGTATTTCTTTCATATCCACTGTTAGCAACTAACAGCGGTAAGTTGTACTCTAAGTTAACCTTCTCAGAACCTTTACCCTTTATGTATTTTAGCAAACCACCCTTTATTGCAATTTCGACGTCAACACCACTTGGATTCAAGTGTACCATTTTTTCACCAATCATTGCTTTCTCAAAAAGTTCACTGTAGCTTGGCTCCTTCTCTAGCGCAAGGTAGGTAGCCCTTGCTACTGAAACAAAAGTAGAACCTGAAGATCCAAGACCAGAAGACTTTGGAGCTTCGTTGTATGTTTCAATTGAAATGCCACCACTATAATCTTCTTCGACTAGAATAGATTTTGCTACAGAAGCTGCCGGAAGAAGTGCTCTATTACCAGAAAAGGAAGAAGACCTTACATCAAGAACAAGCTCGCCATAATTCAGTGACTTTACAAAAATTTTGCTTTCATCCAAAACTTTAACTTTGGCTTTTGTTCTAAGATTAATAGCCATAACGAGCGCAGGATAGCCATAAACAACGGAGTGCTCGCCTGAGATTATTACCTTGGTTGGAGCTTCTGCTACAGCATATTGTTCGGGCATGAGCCAAAAAATGCAACTTCCAAGATTTAAAAGTTGTGCTTAGCCCTTAGGAAACTTTTCTTTTTGTAATAAAAATGATGAAGGTTTAATTTACTATGACCAACTGCTTTCAAGTTTTATTAACTCTTTTTAAACGCAACAGAACAGTATCCAACTACAGCATCTCTTTCTCCTGTTATGTCTCCACTAGTGTAATACTTTAGAACTTCAGCCTTCTTTGCGCCCATTATTTTCGCTGCTTTCATTACAGAAATCACTGGAGCTAGTCCGCACAGAGACTCGAACTCGCTTGCAACTTTCCAAGTTTTAAACTCGTCCAGAGAAAGAATTGCATCCAAAGTATCTTTATCTCTTTCTTCTGCAACTTCTTGAGGCATATAATGAGTCATATCGCTTGAAGCAATGATTACTGTTTTTTTATCATAATCTTTAATTGTTTTTGCAATCGACTCTCCGAGTTTTATTGATAAGTTTAAATCATAAAGCCAGATAGATATTGGAACTATTTTGAATGAACTACCATAGATATATTGCAAAAAAGGTAGCTGGATCTCGATTGAATGCTCTCTTGCGTGCGCTACGTCATCAAAATCCAAACTTTCAAAATTTTTAGCCAACTCCTTAGAAAAATCAAGGTCAACTTCTAAGCTTCCCAGCGGTGTCTCCCACTTTTTGTACGACGACGCTGAAATTCCAGAACCAATACCAGAATGATTGGGGCCAACTATTATCGCAAGATCTCTGGGTCCATGTTTGGCTAATTCGTAGTAGCTCCAAGCTGCAGCTTGTCCAGAGTAGACATAACCAGCATGAGGAGAAATTAATGCCACCAAATTATCGTTGTAATTTCCCAGCTCAGGTAACTTCCCAGGTCCAAGTTCTCCAAGAAACAAAGATTCTATTTCTTTCAGTAACTTTTCCTTAGAAGCAGGGTACCAACTTCCAGCAAGTACTGAGTTTCTTTTACTCATTCTTGCTCAACAGGTTCAACTTCTTCTAGAGGATATTCAAAAGCTGAAGGAGGTTCTGGAAGGCTAGCATCTGGTGCGATAGTACCCTTAGCTCGGCACACTTCTCTAGCCAGTATCCAAAAGACTAGTGCCAAAGACTTTCGTCCTTTGTTGTTAGCTGGAATTATTAAGTCTATGTTTGAGCATGAGTTGTCAGTATCGCAGAGAGCTATTACAGGTATACCAACTATAGAAGCCTCCCTTACTGCTTTATCATCTACTTTTGGGTCAACTACAAAAACAAGAGAGGCTGGGCGATAGTAACTTACTTTTGGATTAGAGAAAATCCCCGGTGGAAATCTCTTAGTTATTGCAACAACACCAGTGTACTGAGCAAATTTTTCAACTGGCTTAGTCCCATATTCTTTTGTTGAAACCACAACAACTTTAGTTGGATCGTACCTCGCTATTGCTTTAGCAGCAATCCTTAACCTTTCATCTATTTTCTCGATATCAAGCATATTCAGCCCGTCTGCAGATCTTAACTTTACAAATCTTTTCATCTCTTTTGTTGCAACGGTAGTGCCGATGTGCACACCTGCAAGCATATACTGAGATGCTGGAACTAGTAATTTAGTTTCCGCGTGTAAACTATCACTCATTGTCTTTTCAAGCCCTCCTCGTAGGCAATAACATCGTTTATATATTCAAATGCAGACATAACCATTCGTCTGCAACAAACACGAGACAAACCAAGAGAGTCTAAAACCTTTTCAGGGTCTTCATGTTTTTCTCTAACTCTTACAACAAATTCATCAAATTTATCGCCTATAACTTTCCCACATGTGAAACATCTGACCGGTACTATCATAGCATTGTCACCTATAACTTTTTTGAAACCTCCTTCTAGGACCAGGGCCTCCAAATTTCTTCGGTTCTGTTCTTCTTGGATCACCTGAAAGAAGGTGCTCTTCATAAGCCTCGAGGATCTTTTTTACTCCAGAAAGTCGTGTCCAGCGTGAAATTCCTCTAGCCAATGCAACCATAACAGCCCTTGCTTGGGAAATTGGGCCTCCACCGCGAACGTTAATTTCCACATCCACATCCTTGAATTTGTCTGGAAGTAACTTAATAGGTATGAGTGCAAGTTGTCTCTGTAGTTCTGTGCCCCAAACATTTAAATCAAAGGAATTTATCTTTATTGAGCCCTTTCCAGGTTTAAATGTAGCATTAGCTCTAGAAGTTTTTATGGAAGCAGAAACTGTTAATGGAAGCTTTCTTCCGGCAGGCATTTACCTTACACCCCTTTCCAGCCAAACCTTGCTGCTAGTTCGCCTAAAGTTATAAAGCTATTTTTTAGTCTTTCCGAAGAAGCTTCTGGAATTTCTATTTTTTTACCCTCAATGTTTCCTGGAGAACCTATGAATACCTTTAGCCTACTAAGCGCAACCTTTCCTTTGGGCTTTTTTCTAGGCAGCATTCCTCTAACAGTAGCTCTAAACATGTTATCAGGTCTGCGATAGTGCCTAGGAGTGTATTTTGGGTTCACTTTACTTTTTATCTCTAAAAATTTTTCATGCTCTTTAAATATTGAATCTTTTTTTCCTGAAATAACAACTTTTTCTATGTTTATTACGCTAACTTCGTAACCTTCGAGTAGAAATTTAGCTACTTTAGATGCGAGTCGTCCTAGAATTAGCCCGCTACCATCTATTACAAGCTTTTCTTTGGGCACTAAGCTTAAGCTAGACAATTATTTTCACCTTACTACCATTCGGATTCTGCTCTTGTAGTTTTTCTATGCTTATAACTTTTCCTCCTGCCTGAGTAATCGCCCTAACAGCCGCTTTAGAAAAGTAGAATGCGGCAACCTGAAGGGGATGCCTTAAGGCACCACCACCAGCGAGAACTTTCCCAGGCACGAACACAACGTCGTTAGGAGAAGTTAACCTGTTAAGCTTGCTTAAGTTAACCTCTGGCAATGTTCTTCTTGGCTTTAGTGCAAACTTTTCGATAGACTTCCAAAAGTCTGATGTTTTAGAGTATTTCTTGACCCTAGCTATGAGGGCCATCCTCGATTCTGAAAGGCTTTTACTTCGCATCCTTTTCCTCACCTAACGTCTTTACTTTGATGTTATTGAACTTTTCTTTAAAAGCGCTTATAGCTTCTTCCAATATTTCAATTGGAGGCATGTTTCCATTAGATTCTATGGTAAAAATTACGGTATCCTTTAAATAAGAAACTTCTATCGCCTTTGGTTTTGTCGGACATTTATCGACGCAAAGGTTGCACAAAGAGCATTCGTCTTGGTTCACTACGATAATCTTGTTGTTTTCCATTTTTAAAATGCTTCGTGGGCAAACATCAATACAAGTAGAACAAGCAGTACATTGTGCATAGTCCACTTTTATAACTGGTTGAAACTTATAGTAAGCTAGTCCAGGTTGGAACTTCGCGTGTGTTTTTCCTTTTCCAAGCACAGCGTGAGCTTCTAACCTTATCGACCTCCCAGGAGGAAGCTTAGTAATCCTTATGTTTGGATTCACAGGTTTAACTTCCTCGTCTTCAGAAATAAGCATAGAAGACGTTACCCAAAGCGGCTCTTTTTCAGCTCTAGCTTCAAGCGTTAGAATAACTCTACATTTTTTCCCCTCCTTTTCGGCTTCTTCGCACCTATCTGGAGGGAGATACTTACCACGAGGAGTGGTTAAAGGAATCATTGCGAGAACGTGAGCAATTTGCTCATCGCTCATTGGGCTTCCATTCTCAAAGAAGATTACATCCTCTATGGCAAGTGTTGGAACCTCGCTTATTATTACCCTTCTGAGAGCATTAGCTAAAGAAGCGCTTGTATTACTCCACCTAAACTTGAGAACGTCTCGCTCATTTTTTAAAACTTCAATACCCATGCTTGTCTCAAGCAAAGCTTCTGAGATGTTAATAAACCTTTAAAAGGAGCTCTTTATTTTTCATTTTAAATCAACGATGGATTTATAAGCAGGAAAGCTAACTTTTGACCTACTGCGAATGAGTAAAAGAGAAGAAAGATGGGCTATAGTACATATTTACTCAAGTTTTAACAATACTATAGTTCATGCTACAGATTTAAGCGGCTCAAAAACTTTAGCTATTGCAAGCGGTGGACAGCAAGTAAAAGCAGACCGATTAAAACCTAGCCAGTATGCAGCCATGAGGTCAGCTTTTAATGTAGCTGAAAAATTAAAGAAAATGAAAATTACACACATCCACATCCTTGTTAGAGGAGTTGGGGGTCATGGTCCTAAAACACCAGGTCCGGGAGCACAATCAGCTATAAGAGTATTAGCAAGAAGTGGGTTTATAATTGGAAGAATAGAGGATGTCACGCCAATACCCCATGATACAACAAGAAGACCTGGAGGAAGAAGAGGAAGGAGAATGTAAAATGAAACATGTTATGAGGTGAAAGAATTATGTCAGAACAAAAAGAGTTTAGACCAATTGTTAGAATTTCAGGTGTTGACTTAGATGGAAAACTAAAGGTAATATACGGACTTAGCAGAATAAAAGGAGTTGGTGTTAGCTTCGCAAATGCAATTGTAAGGGTTCTTGGGATACCAAGTGAAACGCGAATAGGCTATCTTTCCGAAGATGAAGTTGCAAAACTAGAAGACGCCATGAGAAACCCAATAAAATACGGAATTCCAGAATGGATGCTCAACAGAAGACGGGACCCAGTAACGGGCCAGAACATGCACCTCGTGGGGTCTGATGTAGACTTTGCAGTTAGGGAAGACATAGAAAGAATGAAAAGGATAAATTCATGGAAAGGAATAAGACATGCTTTGGGCTTGAAAGTTAGAGGGCAACATACAAGAACAACTGGAAGGAAGGGAAGGACAGTAGGAGTTACTAGAAAAACAATCTCTGAGCAAAAAAGCCAAAGCGGAAAAGGTGGAGAGAAAAAGTAGGTGAACTACGATGGGAGACCCAAGAAGAATTAGGAGTGAAATCGTAAAACCAAAGCAACCTTGGGACAAAGAAAGAATAGCAATGGAACTTGAGTTAGTCGGGGAATTTGGGCTTAGATCAAAGAGAGAGCTTTATCTAGCAGCCTCCATCCTCAGAAGAATAAGAAGAGCTGCAAGGTCTTACTTAGCTTTACCACCAGAAGAGAGATCTGTAAAGGAGAAGGAACTGATAAGAAGGCTTTACAACCTTAGCTTAGTCAATGAAGATGCAACTTTAGATGACGTTCTTTCTTTGACTGTGAGATCAATTCTATCGAGAAGACTCCAATCAATAGTGTTTGCAAAAGGTTTAGCCAAAAGCTTACATCATGCAAGACAACTAATTATTCACGGCAAAGTAAAAATAGGAGAAGAAATCGTCAGAGCTCCAGGAAGAATAGTTACAAGAGAAGAAGAAGATAAGGTAGGCTTAGCCTAAGAAATTTTTTAAGTATTTGTTAAGCAAGTTAAAACGTGCATTATTACGAAAGTAGTAAAGGAGCCTGAAGTTGTTTGGGTCCTTGAATTAAAATAAGGTTGAATGAGTTTCTTTAAAAGCCTGCAGAAAGAAACTAGGCTTTTTTTACGAAGCTACCAAAGAAGGCTCAGAAAAGTAGAGGGAAGTTAAACTAATAAAAAATCCAGAACTATCATTAATGGACTTAAAGGTTAGGCAACTTTCGCTTTGGTAGAAACATAAAGTATAAATTTGAGTTCCTTTATAATTCGTGAATTGGGCCGAGGTTCTAGAGCTTGGTACTAGGCAAGCCTGGAGCTCGAATACAGAAAGCTTGTGGCGCTAACGCGCCTCGTGGGTTCAAGTCCCACCCTCGGCGCCATTAACTAATGATTTAGGTAACAAAATACTTTTAAGTAGAATTTGCCATTGAGTAAAGCCTAGGTTACAAGGAGTGTTGAAGTGCAAACTTTTCTTAAACTAACTGCCCGCGGCATTCTTAAATGTGGCAAAAAGGTAGTTTTAAAAAGAAAATAACTTAAACAACTTTATAGGAAGCGCTAGGAAAAGTAGATGAAGCTACTTTTACATTGCATACAAACTTATAGGGACGCTCGCCATGGCAACAGATCAACGACGAAAGGGTGATTATAGCTTAAGGCTTTTCTTAAGCCGATAAGAGTCTTTTACCACATCTTTGGATAAAGGTCTCTTCTCATTATTATCCTTTCCATTTTAATAGCCCAGCCACTCTTTAACGTCCTTAGCTCCTGAGAGTTTCTCATTGCTCTGCCCATTCCAATAAGTTCTCCCTTTAATGTTTTTACAGCAACTATTTCATCTCTGTTTATCGGCTCCTCAAACGAAGAAATACCTCCAACTGCCAGGTTAGCTCCATGACACAATGCAGAGACAGCACTATCTTTAACGTACACGGAAGGAAAAGAAACTAAAGCATGTTCTATTGGAAGTATTACTTCTCTTATGTAAGATTCGTCGTGCTCTTCATCGAGCAGTTTTTTCGCTACTAAAACATCCCATAATGACTTCGCCCTCGATTCATCAAATGGACCATCTTTCGTTCTTCTAAGTTCAACCATATGGGCACCGCAACCCATGATTAAGCCTAAGTCATGGATAAGCTTTCTTATGTAGGTACCAGATTCTGTGCCAACTCTGAACAGAAACCGCCTTTCTTTTATCTCTAGTAAGTCAAAGTAGTAGACTTCGCGCACTCTTATTCTTCGACTTACAGAAGATCTTAATGGGGGTCGTTGATATATTTTTCCAGTTAGAAGCTTTACAGAATCTAGTAATTCCTGTTTTGAAAAGTCACAATGAAGCTCACCTATTCCAACGTATTCCTTACCAAACAAGTGAAGGTATGAGACTAGGCCCGTAGAATTTTCGAGAAGCACTATAAGAATACCGGACACATTGGGATGTCCCCTTTAATTTCTAGGGTCCCAGTGTGCCCAGCCTTCCTTAAATTTAGGATTTTCTTTAAGTCGCTAGTTACTTCATGGCTGGTTGGTCCTCTATGCTTGTCGAGCACGACGCAGCCCGTGCTTAAGAGCTCGTTTATTGGCCTTTGGTTAGGATTATAACCATAATCCCATGAGGTTTCTGAATCGCTAAGAACTACTAGCCTCCTCGGTTTCTTCAATATTTTTTGATTCAACTACTTCTTCACCTTTCATGTAGCCAATTAGGTTGTTCTTTTCAAGAACAGAAAGAACGACTTCATCGCTTGCATCTCTCGGCAAGCGAATGTGCTTAGGCAGCGGAAAAAGATGTTTTATATTTACTTTTTTTCTTCTAACTCCAGTTAGTTTTTTTGGTCCAGTTACTAAAACGAAGTTATCGTCGATTATTGAAACTATAACGCACCTTTTGCCTGCATCCCTTCCTTTAGTTTTAACGCATATTCTCCCAACTGATATTAAAGCCAACTTTTCCACCTCCTTTCTAGATAGACGCCTACTGCAGACTCTAAGATTTTAATGTTACCTTCAACATCAAACAAAGAGGTATCAAGCATTAAGTTGTAGAAAGAAGTGTCGTTTAAGTCAAAACCATAGTATTCTTTAAACCTTTTTATCTCGAGTTTTTCTCTCAAAATAGTTTCGTTCCAGGATTGTTCGCTTGGCTTTAGGTCTCTATTAGCTATCCTATTTATTCTAACTTCTAGAGGAGCAAAGAGATAAATTTTGAAGGATTCAACGTCTCTTGCCAAAAATGGAGCCAACAAACTATCAAAAACTACGTTTCCTTTTAGTATCCTTTCCTTACTCATTTCATCTATCGTTTTATCTATTGAAGGATCTTTTGATGCGAGTTGAGATAGCTCTGTTAGCGAAAGGCCTTTTTCTGACGCAAGCTTCCTGAACATAGTACCTGTAGAAACATAATCAAGCTTAAATTTTTCTGAAATCATCCTTGCGTAAGTTGACTTTCCAACTCCATGCAGCCCACCAAAAATTATGACTGGTCCTTTTGGAATTATCTTAGCCCTTGACATTTTCAGCTCATGCCTAAAAGTTTTCTAACTATTACAGAAAAGAAAATAGAAGAAACCATGAACCAAAGTATGTAATCTAAGCTTATAAAGTTGGAGTCTTTAGAAGGAAAGATAAGAAAGGTTGGAATAAAGGCTACTGGCACTTGAGGTTTATAAAGATAACTTAACATGTAAAAGACTATAAGCGTTAACGCTAACGAAAGCAACATCTGATAAGTTGTTGCTTTTGTAACTTCACTTTGGAGAGAACTAATATATTTTTCTTTCTTTTCAAGCTGCTTCAAAAGTTTTTTGTCGCCAGCCTTTTTTGCGGCATCTAGAGCGGAGGTGTACTCCTTTAGCTCTTCATTAAGCTGTTTGAGTTTCTTAGGATCCATGAACTTCTTTGATATTAAAGTTTGAAGAACTACATTAATGAACGAAATTACGGCAATAATTATTACAGGGTTTGTAACGAGTTGCATCAAATCCAACTTTTATCCCCTCACTAGGAAATTAAAAAGCTTTCTTGCAGCTTCATCAACTTTGCCTTCTTCATTAATTACCCTAACAACGTTTGCATTGTAGAGTGCCGCTAAGACAAAGACAGAGTTTCTAGTTATAGACTGCTCTACTTCTATTTCATCAAGAGAAACTTCTCCTCTATTCCTAGTTTTATCCATCTGTCTCCTTCTCAGTATGTCACTCACTGGAGCTTCTACTATTGCAAAAAATTCAGGCTGGATGCAATCTAACAAACTTTTAGGAAGCCCAATAAGATAACCACCTTTAGACCTAACTAGGTAGTGAGTATCAATCACTGTTAATTCATTAACCTTTTTTAGCTCAATTAACTTACTATAGGAAGCCTTTCTTAGCTCTTCTTGAACACTGAGGCTCAGCATCCTAATATCGTCTCTACTCTTTGCTAGGTTCCTATTTAAAGCAATGTCTAGCATAATTGAACCAATGTTCACTACTGAAAGCTTTACTCTCTCTAGGGCAGCTATGGTAACCATTTTGTTTAATAAAGTAGATTTTCCAACTCCGGGTACGCCTACTACTATAGCTATTTTTCCATTGGACATTACTCGCTAAAGGAAGGCATTCAAGCGGTATTTAAAAAAGGTTTTTTGTAGCACTTCTACTATCACAGTGTAAAAAGAAAAATAAAGCTCACCTAGGTATAAACTTCTTAAGTCTTGGATAAAGGAGCTCGATTTGCTCTCTAGCTATCATCTCGTAAATTCCATAAACAATTCCAACTGACAGCAGTAAACCAGCACCACCACCGTAAACTCCAAGTATGTCACCAATCCCAGCGAGGAGGCCGATTATAGCACCACCAAAAACAGTAACAGCGTCTAAATAATCTGAAATCACTACTTGAATTGCTTTTGAGGAACTTCTAAAACCTGGAAGCACGACTCCAGATTGAACAAGTTGGTCAGCGATGGACTTAGCATCCATACCAGACACTATAACCCATGTGACAGAAGATATGACTGCTAAAACCACATAAACTGCAATATAAACGATACTTCTTACTGGATCTGAAAGAGCAGTAAGTATGTTTCTTGGAGGTTCAGTGTAGTAGACTAGGCCATCTATCGGTTGGTTGTTAGTTGTATTCAGATGCCCAATTATGGAGCCAAGCGTTATTTCACGAATGTAAATTGGACCAAGAGTAAAATTCTTTAAACCAAAGCTTGACAGGCTAGGATTATTCTGGAGGTAGGAGGCTAGAAGCATAACGTTTGTAAAAATCGCAGCAGCCATTATTATTGGCATTGTTGAAACAAACAGTAACTTTATTGGGTACTTTGCACTGAAACCTCTTGCTCTTGAAGAGGAAATAGGGACGTCCACACTAATCTTGTCCAGGTACACTAAAACCACTAACAGTATTATAGTAAATACTAACTCAAAGATTGTTGGTAAGTATGGGTCGTTTTTTCTAATAACCAAGGAAGAAAGGGTAAAATTCTTAGAAAAAATTGACTGTATGAGAGCTAGAATTGAACCATAGACGAGACCATCAGGCATTGGTCCAAGAGGAGAAAAAGTTTTCCAGAATATATCTTTTGTTACACCCGCAAGTATAAATAAGCTTATCCCACTTCCTAAGCCCCAGCCTTTCTGTAGCATCTCATCTAAAAGGATGAGAATGAAACAAGCAAAAGTAAGTTGAGAGAAGATTATTATTCTAGTATTCATGGGCAGTTGGCCATAAGTACCCCCAAAGGCGTATAGAGCAGCAGTTAAAGCTGCAAAGATAAGAGAAAAAAGTTTGTTTGAAGCAGCAAAGAGCTCCCTGTCTTCTCTAGCAGATTGATCATAAGAGATTATTCCAGAACCCACCAGTAATTGCAAAATTAGACCTCCTGTGATTATTGGACCTATTCCAAGTTCTTCTATTGTTCCTCTAGCACCACCTATTAGCACTCTCAGTTGTCTAAGAGGATCAGCTGTTTGGGCAGGTATGCCATAAAGGTCTATAAATCCCATTACAAGGTAAATCACTAGCGCAAGTGCAGTCCAGATCAACTTCTCATTTAAACTAGGTTTTCTTTTAGGTTTAGAAACTTCAGGAATAAGTCTTCCGAGCTTTCCAGTAACTTCTAGGAACCTAGTCATAAAATACACCTAGGGTTTTTTAACCATTGAGCCAACTTTTGCCAATTTTTCTTCCGCTTTCTTTGACCAGGAAGGAACTATCACTTGAATGTTTCGAAGCGCATCTCCTTTTGCTAACAATTTATTGTACCCAAGACTAGCCAGGTTTATAACAATATTTTCACCTTCTTGCTTGAAATATTTGCTCAATTTGATTAAATCCCCCAGATTTATTGTTTTTGGCTCTTTCCTAAGGGGTTTTTTGATGAAACCTTTCTTTTTCTCTATTTTTCCATAGAACATTAAGAATTTATGGTCCCATCTTCCAGCTTTGCCATGGCCTCCTTTCATACCAGAATCTCTGTGTTGCCCTACTTGACCCCAACCGTGGGTCCTACTCCCTCTGAGCTTTCTAGTTTTTCTTAGATCTGTCGGCATCCTTGTTGTTCACCTTAGAAAATCAACAAATAAGCTTTTCTCTTTGTGTATTGCAACTTTTTAAATCATCCTCCTTGCAAGAGAGTTTATCTGTTTACCTATGTTACCTACTACTTTTTTCTTACCTCTTAATGTCTTATTTTTTAGCTTTACTACGTAGCCTCCAGAAGGAGGAGAGAGCCTAAAAAATTGTTTTATTCCAAGGGCCTTGAGATCTTTTATTTCACCAGTTATAAGCTTCTTAGCAATTTCTTTGAAGCTACTTACTCCAAACTTTTTATTTAAATAATCTAAGGTTAGTTTGAGATTGCCAGAAACTCTCGCTCTCTTTTCGAGCAGGAGAGCTAAGGTGTCTTCGTCAACCTCGCCAAAGACGACTAAATCTTTTACCTTTTGAAGCATACCAAGGATCTCTGGACTTGGTCTTAAGAGAGAAGCAGAATGAACTCTCTTTAACCTCAGAAGCTGGAGTGTATACCTCATGTCTTTCCTTATGTTGGGGTCTCCCTTTGTTCTAATTGCAAGTATAAGACCCCTAATCCTAGCGCTATTACTTTCTTTTTCAACTTCAGAAATTTGAGCCATCTAGCTAAACACCCCACTCTTCTGGAGTTATAAAAGTATAAGTTTTCTTTAGTGCCTTGTAAGTTGCGAACACAGAAGAGATAGAAGTTGACGTATCGCCTTCAGACCTTGACCAAACATCCTTTATACCAGCGAGTCTTAAAACCACCTTCATGGTATCTCCAGCAACTAAACCCAGACCCTTTGGAGCAGGATATAGCTCTATTTTCACAGAACCTTCTTTTCCATTTACTCTAAATGGAATTGAGTGAGGTTGACCGCACTTACATTCCCATGATCCACATCCTCGCTTAACTGGAATTATATTCAATTTTGCTTTCCTTGAAGCTTTAGCGATAGCATCATTCACTTGGGTAGCTTTCCCAGAGCCAACTCCAACATGACCTTCTTCATCGCCTATAACTACTACTGCTCTTATCCTCGTTTTCTCACCAGCATCAGTTTGCTTTTGAACAGGCGACAGTGCAACAAGCTCTTCTCTTTGTTTTGAAAGCAGAAGGTCAACAATTTGGGGATCCCTAATTTTGTAACCTCTTTCAAAGTATTCTTCTATTGTAGTTATTTGACCAGCTTTAACCAGCGAAAGGCCTTCATCATACGTTTCTTGCGATACAGAATTTTCATTGGATGACATAACTATTTAACCTCCTTTATTTTTTCTAAAGTTTTTTCAAAAATCTCAACGACTTCATCTGGAGAGCGCAAAATTTTTTTAACTTTTGAAAACTGAGGCTCTTGCGTAGACTGTTTCATATAGCTAGCAATATGCGCACCTTTAATTCTATTTTCATCAGGTACAACAGACTCATTCAATGGAACTTTTAGGCCAAAGTCGTTGCATGCTTTCGCGAGCGCAAAAATTCTATTTCCCTTCGTTGGAGAAGAAAGACCAATATCTAACACAGCTTCTGTTAGTTCTTTCTTTGAGGCTTTTTTAGCAAGTAAAGCTCCAGTTAAATATGCAGCAGGCAAGTTCTTAAAACTTAAATTCCATCCAAATTTCTTCAGTTCTTTTGAATTCGCACTAACTAGAACAAGATCACCTTCTGGTTTACTGATTGTTAGCACAGCATATATGTACTTATTTGAAGACCGCACCACCAATCTTGGTTTTTTAGAGAGGATTAAACTCTTTCTTAGTCTATAGTTAGTTAGTCTTAATCTTCTTCTTTTAAGAGCTAATCTTATTACACCAGTCATTTGTTAACTTCACCTTGTGCTACCAGGTTATTAACATAGTCTAAAAGATTTTTCTTTGAGCTAAACGCACCACCTTTTGCTTTAAGATATAGTTTCCTATAAGTAGACTTATCAATTTTGCCACTGTCCCTTAGCTCTTTCAACAATTTTCTTTGCGCTCTAATTTTTGCGACCCAACTTTGAGCTTCTGACATTCTAGCACCCTTTTTACCTTTTCTACTTCCATAACTTCTCCGTCGCCCTTTAGACTTTTTACTCTTAGCTTCTTTTTTCCTGCCTCTCGAAGGAGTTGAAGCGGGTCTAACTTTTATCGCCCCATCTTTTATCAACTTCCTAACCTCTGCTCTTGTTAGCGTAGTTTTAAAATCCTCAAGCCTCTCAGGATCAAGCCAAATTCTTGAAGTACCAACTTTCAAAATTGAAGCAGCTAACCTCTTCACCGTTTTTATACTCATTTCTACTCGAACACCTCTTCTTTGTATGGGTTGGAAACCCTGAGCCCTAGTTGTTTGGCCATTTCAGTTATCTCTCTTTTTTTCTTTTTCCCAACTTTAGAAGAAATTATGACTATTACCTTGTCTTTTATTTTTTCTAACTCTGAAAGCTGATTCTTGTTTTGAATGAGTATAGGTCTTAAGCCTGAGGGATGAAGACCTCGAACTTCTTTTGGAGATCTGTAGCCTATTTTAACTCGTGCAGGCCACCCTTTCACTTCTAAACGCACTTTGTTGTCTATGCCTTTTGGTCTTCTCCACGACTCCTTAAGCCTAACGTACCTCCAGCTTTCTTGCCTTATAAACTCCGGGATTTTCTTCTTTTCTTTTAGTAAACGCTTTAGTTTCTTTTTAACTTCTTTTAAATTTGTACTACTTGACAAAGCAACCACCACCATCACTCATAACCTTTACTCTGTACATATATCCCATCAAGAAATACTCTTTGATCTTTATCCTTTACTCTTGTGGCATTTTCTAGTGTTCCACCTAAAAGTGTTACAGAGTCTATATCGAGACCGCTGAGCACGATGTCTTGCCCTTTTACTTGGACTTCAACGCCTTCTGGAATTCTTACAAGTCTTGGACTTTTTTCTCCCATGAAGTTCTCAATTCTTATGAAGCCTTTATCAACTTTAACAGTTATTGGAAAGTGAGAATGAGCAACTTTTAGTCTTACAACATACTTTCTGTTTACTCCAGTTATCATGTTTATGATTTTTTTACGGATGGTACCAACTAAAGCTTTACCTTTTCTCCCTTTTTGATCAGTGAAAATGAAAAGTTCGTTATTTTTTAGTTCAAACCACACTCTTGATTTTGAAAAATCTTTTCTAAGTTCTCCCAATTTGCCTTTTACAATAACGGTGCTTCCTTCAATATTTAAACTAACGTTTTCAGGAATTTTTAGAGTTATGCTTACTATCTCTTTTGCTTTAGTATACATAGGCAAGTAACCTCCCTCCTAAGTTTTGTTGTTGAGCTTCTCTATGAGACATAACGCCTTTTGGAGTAGAAACAATAATTAAGCCAACGTTGTAAGCAGGCAACAACTTCCTTTCCCACTCCAGATACTCGTTATGCTTAACACTAAACCTTGGCCTGATAGACCTACATTTTGTTATTCTACCCAACAGTTGGACTTTGAACATCCCTGACTTTCCATCATCTATGAACTCAAACTCTCCTATGTAACCATTCTTTTGAAGCACCCTTAGAATGTTTCCAATTAAGTTTGACCCAGGAGCAATTGTACAACTTTTTTTGTTTCTGGCTTCGGCATTCTGTATCGCAACAAGAGCGTTCGAAAGAGGATCCATTAGAGTCATCTTCATCACCTACATGTATTTTTTGAAGCCGAGAGAAGGGGCTAGCTCCCTAAAGCAGTGCCTACAATAGTATAGTCCATAAACTTTTATAACGGCATTATAGGTACCACACCTTATGCAAGGATGTGCAGCTTTACCAAAATTTCTTTTCTTAGGTGGCTTTAATTTTGCCATTATCTTATCACCTCGACACCAAACTCCTCAGATAAGTATTTTGCCACATCTTCTTCGCTGATTCTAGCAGATTTTCCTACTTTGCTTCTCCTTCGTCTCCTATAGAGAACCCTGTAGCCAGGTCTTCCGAACGTAACGGAAACGTCCATGCCGAATATGCCGTACGCGGGGTCGTACTTTACACCGGGTAAAAGTATGTGCTCTTTTATTCCAAACGAAAGTGTTCTTCCGGAAATTGAATCAAATTTTACTCTTTTTCCAATTGCGCTGAAAGCTCTACTCAGAAACTCTTTAGCAGATGAACCTCTTAAAGTTACAACTGCAGCTATTGGCTCTTTCTTTCTTATTCCAAACTCTTTGATTGTTTTCTTTGCTTTCCTTTCAGAAATTTTTTTACGACCAGTTATCAAAGAAAGAACTGTTTTAGCCTTTTCTAATGGTTCACCAGACTTTCCAACTCCGATATTAACGACTACTTTCTCTACTCTTAGTCTTAACATTGGATGCTCTCTTACTTCTTGAGCTAGCGAGCTCATAGCACCTTCACCTTCGGAGCACTGTCTTTTCCAACAGGAATAACGTACTCTTTTACAGTTGCAATTCTTTTGCCGTCCTCAGTCTCAACTTCAACTATTGACCTCCTCTTCAAAGAAGAAGGCTCTATTTTTATTATCTTACCAATTACACCCGAAGAAGAACCAGAGAAAACAAAGCAAATCGAACCAACAGAAAAAGGCAGAAGCTCCACAACTTTTCGATCGGGAATAGAAATAAGTATAGAGTCACCAACCCTTACTGGAAATTCAGAACCTAGCTCAAGATACGAGCCATCGTGAAATGTCAATCCAAATCTATCTTTACCTACCGTTACCTTTTTAACCACTTTAACGACCTTCAAGTTTTCTTCTTCTTTTGGTATTTCAATTGGCTTAAGCCTACCCTTTCTGTCAACAGTCATCCTGTAACATTTTCCATAAGAGGGTAAAGAAATAACGTCCATGAGACCAACAGGTCTTTTCTCGTCAACTACTGCCTTACCATCAACTAAAACCTTCTTCGCCTTTATAACTTTCTTAGCTTCTCTTATGGTCTTTACTTCTTTCAACAAGTCTCGAAGTAAAACCAAAAGAGGAATCGAAGTCTCGAGGGAGTGCGGCCCTGGCATTGATTTAGCTACAAAAACTTTGGATTTCCTCTGAATTGGCCAAAGTCTTGGTGCGGCAATTGCCTTAATGTGCCTGCTACCACCCTTTTTAGCCATTTTCACGAGCTCACCCCTATTCTTCTTTTATCAGAAAGGTCAAGTTTTGTCACTATAACGTTCGAAGGAGATATCGGTATTGGAACTACTGTACCATCGGCTTTTTCTCGAGTTACACCCTCAACATAGATTTTACCCTTTTTTCTATCTACTCTCGTAATTAATCCCTTTACCCCTTTGTAGTCTCCTTTTATTATTACTACTTCGTCGTTCTTTCTCAGCGTAATTGCCTTAATTTTATATTTTTCTCTTATGCTGTCAGCTACGTGCGCTCTAACCAACAATTTTCTTTTATGCAACGGTAAGTTGAACAGCATTTTTCTTTGTTTCGAGGGTTTCTTGCTATACGACATTTTTTATCACCAAGTCAGACTATTATGGAAGCCATTGCTGCAAGTTTAGGCCACATATCAGCAGCTTCTCTTGCAACAGGGCCTCTAATTTCTGTACCCTTTAAGTCACCCTCCCTAGTAACTAAAACGGCAGCATTATCTTCGAAAGATATTCTTATACCTTCCCTCCTTCTAAACGGAAATTTCTGTCTTATTACTATCGCAAAAAAGATTTGACCCTTTAAGTCGGGCGGACCTTCCTTTACTGAAACAGAAACTAAGCTTCCAACATTTGCAGAAGGAATTCGTCTCAATCTTCCACCATATCGAACAACTTGAATCACTGAAAGTTTTTTAGCGCCGCTGTTGTCTGCACAAACTAAACTTGAACCTAGGGGTAGACCTCTCGCACCCTTTAGCCTGTACTCCAGAATTCCCTTCGCAGAAACAGCCCTAGACTTCTTTAACGCCATCTTACTTCACCTTTTTTCCAAGAACAACAAAATGGACTGTTTTTGAAAGGGGGCGAGTTTCACCTATTACTACATGATCTCCTACTCTTGCTCCTATGCAGGGAGGATTGTGAGCGGGAATTCTGCTTCTTCTTCTTTCATAACGCTTATACTTTTTAACATAATGAAGGTAATTAATCTGTACAACAACGTTTCTAGTCATTTTGTCGCTAACAACCTCACCTTCAAGTATTCTGCCCCTAACCTTAACTTTACCATGAAAAGGACACTTGGCATCATTACAAGTAGAAGAGGGTATGCTAAGACCAAGCTCTTCTACGAAGCTTAACTTTTGACTCATTTTCAGAAGCAACACCTCCACAGTCTCTCTTCCGGCCTCTTTAATAGTTTTCGCCCCTCAATTTCAAAAGTCTTCCCGTCTTTTGTGATAAACTTAAATTTAGCAACATCTTTTGGAACTATTTTTCTTCCTTTATCCGTTAAGACAACAAAGGTTTTCATTGTTTCACCTATAACTAGGCCTTTAAGCCCAGTTAAAGATGGGTTAGAAGATTCGATAACCTCAACATTTAGTCCAATAAACTCAAGAGGAATTAAAGAAACACTATTTTCCTTCATTTTGCAGTTTCCCTTTTAATTTTAAATTTTTAATCGTTAAAACTCTTGCTATTTCCTTTCTAATCTCTCTAATTGCCTTAAAGTTTTCGGTCGACGCAGTTGGTTTAGCTTTTAGACGAGCAAACTCTGCTCGAAGTTCTTCTAGCCTTTTGTCGAGCTCTTCATCTGAAAGTTCTACTAACTTCTTAACTTTTGCTTTCATTTGTCTCACCTGCTTCAGGCTTAGTTTCTTTCTGAGAAGTTTGCAGCGGTTCTTGTTCTGACGTCTCTTCGTGGGGTTGTGGTTCTATGACTTCAACTTGATCTGGAAGTTTGATTCCAGGAGGAAGTATCTTTACCTTAATTCCTATCAAACCTTGAGGCACTAAAACACTAACAGTTGCAACTCTTACAAACTTATCTTTTGGTTCTCCAGCCGCTGGTAAGTAGCCGAATCTATACTTTTCAAACCTAGATCTTTCTGTAGTTAACTTGCCTTGAACCTTTATTTCTGCACCTACAGCACCAGCAGCTTGAATTCTTCGTAAGTAAAGCCTAACTGCTCTCCTGTATTTTATTCCACGTTCTATCGCCTCTCCGATTCTCGTAGCAACTACATATGGATCGAGAAATGGATCTTTTAGTTCAACCACAGAAATTTGAGGATTCTTTAGCCCAAACCGTTGAGATAGAATTTCTGAAAGCTCTCTTATGTTCTTTCCTCCTGGACCAATCACTTGACCTGGTCTACCAACCACTAGAGTTATTGACGTTCCAATAGGTGTTTCAACCATTTTCATACTAGAGTAACCTGCGGACTTTAGATATTCTTTAAGAAACTCCTCAACTAGAACCTTTTTCTTTGCCTCTTGGATGTACGACTTTAACATAAAATTAGCTCACCTCCTTAGCAACCAACTCAAAATGAGTCAGGGTGCTAAACTTGGGAGAGGCTCTTCCAAAGGCTCTAGGCATATACCTCTTTATTTTTCTACCTCCATAGGCGGAAGCATGAACGATTCTCAACTTTTCAATATCTAAATTTCTGTTTTCTGCTTCCGAGATCATGTTTTGAACCAAAGATAAAACTTTTGAAGCTGCTTTAACAGGATAACGCCCAGCGTAGTACTTTAGTAGACCTCTTCTATGCGGAACTTTCTTATTATACCTTTTATAAGGAACAGCAATTCTTTTTTCAATAACACCTTGAAGTCTTTCCCTCGCTTCCGCTAAGCTGAGACCTTTTAACCATTTTGCAATCTCAACAGAGTCTTTCGGAGAAATTCTGACCTCACGTAGGCTACCTTTAACTACGTTTCCCTCTTTTCCTAGAGCCTCTGCAGCAGTAGAATACCCGAATTTAGGCATGTTTGTCCTGCGCCTTCGTCAGCGCATAAAATAAAATCGAATAAATAAAGCTTACCTTCATCAAAAAATAGGGTTTTACCAAGCCGCCTTTTAAAGTCCTAATTCTCCAATTTTGCTTTACCTAACGCTTTCTTCAGCAGTAAGCATTAAGATGCACTCGTACAATGAGAAGGAGATTTCATTGTTTTCTATGATCTCCAAAACCCAATAGCAACTTTTCAATTTTAATAAGCTAACTTTAGAAACTCTCTTGAGTTCTATTAAGGCCTCACTTGTCTTCTCCTTATTGAAGTGAGCTAAGTTTTCGTTAACGCTTTGAAGAGCTTTAGACTTAGGAAAGCTAAAAACCTGGAGGCGCAATTTTTAATTAATTTTGTTCTTTATAAGCACAAATGTTTTTATTTCTTTGAATCTTCTTATCTTCGATTAATTTTTTATTAACTTAATATTTTAAATATTTATTTAAGTAAGTTCCATCGATAAAGCGCTAGCTCGCAGAGACTAACATTAAATATCAAGAAGGACTTTTACGCAAGTTTCAGAGTCAGAAGAGCTTATTGTTAACTCGTGAAAAGTTATTCCTTTTATGTGAGTTTTAGGTTTATGTTTTTCGAAAGTAAACTTTTCTCCTTTTAACTTACCAAGCAACAAGTAGTGACCGTTGTTTTCGATGATTTTTCCCGAAAAGCTCTTACTTAGAAAACCTTCAGAATCAACAAGTATGAGAACCTGTTCGAGAGCAAGGTAAACAAGCTCCTGTAGGTCATCTCCTCTTACTTCAAACACTTTCTCCTCTTTTAACTCTACTTTTTCCGGGTTAGATAACAAAAGATTAAGCATACCTTCGATACAAGAAGCAATGGCGTCAATTATGTTCTCCCCACACCCCTTTACATAAATGTCGGAAGTATGCTCTAAAAATTCAAAACTACGCTTGCCCATGGAAAAGAAAGCATGTGAGCATGTTTATTTATCTTTTTGATAATGATCGTTGAGTGTTAGAACTTGTGTGCTAAGTCTAGAGGACTCCTTGGTGCAGCAAGGGGAGCAGTTCGTAGCTTGAGAAACTAAAGGCGCCGGGGGCAGGACTCGAACCTGCACGGCGCAATGCGCCACAGGCTCTCAAGGCCTGCGCTTTGTCCAGTTCAGCCACCCCGGCATTTGCCGCAAAAGGCAATAAGGCTCCTTAATTTAAATTTCTTTTCCTCCTTACTAAGACAAGAAGCCATAATTTCTCTACTAGTTTAAGGCAAAAATAAAGATGGACCGGGAGGGATTCGAACCCTCGCTCTCTGGCTCTTTCTTATAAAAATGCGAAGCCAGCGTCTTACCACTAGACTACCGGCCCTACGAGAAAGATTCTCTTTGGCTTTTAAAGTTTTTTTATTCCTATCTTAAGCTTACAACCTTCGAAATCATAGTCAAATTGCATAGAAGACGGAGGAAGGTCTTCTGAGATTGTTACTTTCTTCGCTCTAACCAACTTTGCTAGTTCTTGTAAATTGTTCTCCAATAACCTCTTGGTCTCATCGTCTAACCCAGCGAGTACAACTTGACTTATTATCTCAGGAGGATTAAGACCGGCTCTTTTTCTTGCATCCTGTATTCTTCTTGCAACATCTCTTAGTACACCCTCTGCTATTAGAGCTTCGTCTCTTTCTTTTGAAAGCAAAACAGAAATTTTCTTCTCTTCATCTTCTACAAAAACAGTTCCCTCCGGCGGAAGGTAAATTACTTTTACATCTTCATTAGTCAACTGGATTTGTTCACCGCCTGAGAAAATTACAGCTTTACCAGATTCGAGCAAGCTATAAGCTATTTGTTTCTCATTGTTTTTAACCTCTCTAAGGATATCGCCTAATTTTTTCTTGTATTTTGGCCCAAGTTTTTGTAAATCTAAGCTAACTTCCAGTTTTAGGTTTAGATCTCTCTTGTCAGAAGCGAAGTCTACTTCCTTTACGTTCGAGAGCATTTCGATAAGATTACGAGCTTTCTTTGCCTCTTCCAGTACTTGGCTGTCCTCTATTACTAGCGTGGCTTTTCGCAATGGCCACCTTCTTTTAATTCCAGCTTTTTGTCTCGCATGTAAAATTACAGGAACGACTTTAAAAGCAACGTCTAACGTTTTTTCCTCCTTGAACAAAAACTTTTCGTCATGCTTAGGCCATTCTTCAAGATTTATGGATAAGCTAAGGTTCCTAGAAAATTGCTTAAAGACATTTTGGTAAACGTACTCAGTTATAAAGGGAGTAGCGGGGTTCATAAGCTTTGCAACTGTTAACAGAACATAGAAAAGTATAGCATACCTTGTCATAACCTTTCTCTCGTCCTCTTCAAACCAAAATTCTTGCCTAATTGATGGGATATACATCCTACTTAAGGTGTTGACTATGAAATTCTCTAGCTCTCTTAGAGCATGATGATATCTAGCTCTCTCAATATAATCTGTAACGTTAGTTATTAGTCTTTGAGTTTTTGATAAAATCCACTTATCAGCATAAGATAAGTCTGAAAGGTTCACCTTGGTTATATCAAAATTGTCCCAGCTGTAGTTATCATACTTTGCGTTTTGCAAGAAAAATTTGCATAGGTTGAAAAATGTACTTAAAACTTGGAATGGTCTCTCCATTATTTCTTTCTCGCTAAAGCTCATACTTTCAATTGGGCTAGCTTTCCAAACTAAGTAAAATCTATACAAATCCGCAGAATACTTATCGATCATCTCTTCACTATCAACAACGTTTCCTAAGCTCTTACTCATCTTTCTGCCTTGCTCGTCGAGAACGTGACCTTGAAACAGAAATGCTTTGTAAGGTGGCTCAGGTTTTCCCTTAAGTATCACATTTAGTAGGAGAAGCCGGTTTGCCCAACCTCTAGTTTGATCTATTCCTTCAGTAAGGAAATCAACTGGAACGAACTCTGAAAACTCTTCATCGCTAAAGCTTGCAAGTGGCGCAGCGCCGCTATTGTGCCATGTATCAAGCACAAAGGGCTCTCTATGCATTATACCACCACATTTTTCACATTTTAGTTTTATTTTATCAATCCACGGCCTGTGTAACTCAAAGTTTGGACCATCAGGTAGCTCAATGGCATTCTCAACTATTTCTTTCCTTGAGCTAACTAGCTTTTTGTGCCCGCATTTTTCACAAACAAATATTGGTAAGGGAGTACCCCAGTATCGTTCTCTAGATATGCACCAAGGTTTCCCTTCTTTCAGTATTGAAATGAATCTGTTTTTTGGTTCTTCATAGAAATACTCTACTTTCTCTGCAGCTTTGATGATATCATCCACTATTTTGTTAGTCCAAAGGTAGTATTCTCTTCTAGCCACAAAAATAAGCCTATGGTGAGATCTCCAACACGTAGGGTAGAGGTGCTCTATTTTTTCTTTTTTTACAAGCAAACCTTTCTCTTCCAAAAGCTTTATTACAACATCATCTGCATCCCTCGCAAACATTCCACTGAAGTAACCGGCATCTTCAGTAAATTTCACTTCATTATCAAAAGGAGAGAATATAGACAATCCTTCTTGGATCCCAACATTAAAGTCCTCTTCGCCATTCCCAGGAGAAAGATGAACTATTCCAGTACCTGTTGTTAAATCTACAAAATCAGCACCAACAATTCTATGTATGTTTTCCTTTTCATGTATCTTTTTTAACCCACTTATAAGATCTAGTAGTGGATGCTCATATTTTGTTCCGATTAAATCTTTACCCTTAAATTCTTTCAGCACTTTATAGTTATTTAGACCAAGTTGTTCTAAAATTTGCTTTCTTTCTTTCGCCAATATTAAGTTCCCCTGATTTGTTTCTACTAGTATGTAATCCGCATCTGGTTTAACAGCTACAAGCATGTCAGTTACTATTGTAAAAGGCATGGTAGTCCAAATTAATAAGTAAGTATTCTCACTTCCTTTCAACTTAAACTTAAAGTATATCGAAGGATCTTCAAGAAGTTCATAACCAAGCCCAACTTCAGCATCACTTAAGGCAGTTTGACAACTTGGACAATATGCAACTACCCTATAGCCTTCGCTCAGTAAATCTCGTTCCCAAGCAACTTTAAGGTATCTCCATTCCCTTTCTATGTAGTCATCACGATAAGTCATATACTCCTTTTCATAGTCAAAGAAAAGCCCAAACTTCTTATCTACTGATAGCCAGTACTGGTGATATTTCTCAACATTCTTTTTCACTTCCTCTATGAAACGTTCTAACCCGAACTCGGTTTCTATTGCTTTTTTGTTTTTTAAATTAAGTTCTCTCTCTACTTCAAGCTCAACCGGGAGCCCTTGAGTGTCCCACCCAGCCCTAAATAACACATAATAACCTCGCATCGTGTTAAATCTATACCATATATCTTTTAAAGCACGTCCTCTACTGTGCCCCGCATGACATCGACCATTTAAAGTAGGAGGACCTTCAACATAACCTAGCTTACCCTTGTTTTGGGCTTTTCTAGTTTGTTCTATTTTTTCTCTTATTTTGTTGTTTTCCCAGAAACTTCTTACGTAAGCCTCGATTTCCTTAGGGTTGTAGTTCTGCAGCTCCAATTTGACCCTCTCTTAGCATTTAGCTCTTTTTATTTTTTTACCTAAGGAAAGAGCTTTAGAAACATTAGGTGGGCCCGGAGCGACTTTCAGGACGTAAGCCTTTTGAACGCTCGACCAACAGGTTATGAGCCTGCCGCTCTACCTGGCTAAGCTACGGGCCCTTTGTCGTTACTTGCAGACGTACTCGGATTTAAATTTTTCCCACGAGGCTTGCATCACTTTTTGAAAAATTGGCTTTTAGTTGCATGTAAAAAAGAAAGTAAAGATGGACCGGGAGGGATTCGAACCCTCGACACCCCGCATTTTGTTCAAGTTGAGCGCCAAGCGAGTACTCTACCAACTGAGCTACCGGCCCACAAGTATTTCTAAGCCTCTAGAGACTGTTTTAAATTTTTCCTTCTATAAAGAGCATAACAAGGTTTGACTACTTCAATACAAATGTGCAATAAAAACTAAACTCCCAGTTCCATTTAAAAACCAAAAATATTGAAAAGACTAAGACCACTCTATAGCGAAACTATGAACAAAATAATTGGCTAACTTAAGACCTGAAGGTCTAGTCTACCCTTAACAATGTTAATGAGGTAAAAGAACTTGAGCATTGCATGCATAAAGCAACCTTGCTCTTGTTGCTTGGTTTAAAAGGAGGATAATGTGGTTCGGCGTTCGTTTTTCAAATAAGAACCGTGGTTGCATTCGAACAATCGCCAAGGTTGCGAATAGCCTTAAGTTGACAGACTCCAAAAATCTTAAAAAAGTAAAAAAAGAAAATAATTCCTTGCGATAAGACGTAAAGCATAGAACATTCTTATAGAATGCAGCTTAGAGCGCACTACTAGTGACTGCCTCGAACCTAAATAATTTAAAGTGGGGGCGCCCGGATTTTCGTTGAAATTTCGAACCGGGGTCTTACGGGCCCGAGCCGTAGAGCCTAAACCAAGCTAGCCGACGCCCCCACTCATCAAAACAATAAAAAAAATAAAATAAATAAACTTTTGCTATAAAAGCATTACTTTACAACTTACCAGTTGTTTCCTACAGTCGTAGAGGAAGCTTTTTCGTTTTCTTTCAACGAGTCGAAATCAGGCTGAGCAAAGGTGTTTTTGATTCTTTGCGCTGCAGCGATTGAGGCTTCTCTAAGTATTGATTGAACATCTTCGTCTTTAACATACTGTACTGTACTGTAACCTTCAGCAGCTCCAAAGGAAAGAGCAACTTCATCTAGAGACTCTGAAATTTTGTTGAGCTCCATCGAAACTTCCGGCATAACACCTCTTAATGACTCGGAAAGTGGCTTTAATATTGCAACCTCTGGAGAAGTTAACAGATCTTTAACGTCCATTGTAACAAGTACTGTTTCGAGCCTCAAAGAAACTTTTTCAAGTGCAGCTATTGCAGTAGAAATCGTGCTTGCTATTTTTTTAACTTGAACCATTTCATTTGCGTAAAGTATCGCCCATTCTTTGTTCTTTTCTGCTTGAGCTTTTACGACTTTATCAAAAAGCTGTTTGTTTTTGTACTCTAAGTTAGCTAAGCTTCTTTCTAGCTTTTCCTTTTGTATCTTGAGCTTAACGTTTATTTCTTGTATTTTTTGGCGATAATCTATTTTTTCAGCTATCGGTTCTATGGGCTTTTCTGGCTTTACTTTACTCCTACCAAATAGGAAATCTAGCACCATTTTTCTCATCTGCACCACTTAAACAAATATGAAATAATTAGTCTATCATTCTAAAGAAAAAGACCAAATATACGAGTTAAATTGAGTATAAAACACCATGGCGGTTAATGAACTTGAGGATATAGCCAGTCAAAAAGCAAACTTAGCAGTTCAATACGACCTAGCAAATGAAAGAGAAAAAGCAATTGTAGAATACAAAAACGTGATTGAAATACTGGGGAGGCTGTGCAACCTCGTTGAAGAGGACACTCTGAGAAGAACCTACCTTGGGTTAATCGAAAAATATAAAAGAAGGATCTCGGAACTTGAATCTCAAAAAGAACCAATAAAAGTAACGGTTGATGACGACAACAAAATTTCAGATATTATGAAACTTGAAAAAAAGAACATAAGCTGGGAAGAAGTTATAGGTTTAGAACACGCTAAAAGAGCAATAAGAAGCGCTATAGAATACCCTGACAAAAGACCTGACTTATACAAACTTGGGCCGAGCAAGTACGTTCTTCTTTATGGGCCTCCGGGCTGTGGAAAAACTTACTTAGCAGCTGCAGTTGCAACATCAATAAACGCCGAGTTTTACGAAGTAAAGAATGTGTTCTCTCACTTCCTTGGAGAGTCCGAAAAGAACATTACGAGAATTTTTAACTACGCAAGAAGTAGAGCTAACAACGGAGCCAAGGTCGTGCTCTTTTTTGATGAAGTTGACAGTATAATAGGAAAGAACGTGCTAGAAGTTGGGGGAGAAAACAGAGTAAGAAGCCAACTTTCAATAGAAATGGATGGCTTAGATAGTAAGGGCAAAAACAGTAAGATTTACATAATCGCTGCGACAAATGAACCATGGAACTTAGATGAGCGATTTCTCAGGAGGTTTACGAAGAGAATATATGTTGGTCCACCAGGAGAACAAGATAGAGAAAAAATCTTAAAGCTTTACGTCCAAAAAGCAGGCTTTAGGCTTTCGCCTGATGTGAACTTTAGTTACCTAGCTAAAATAACAGAGAACTATTCTGCAGACGACCTGTACAACATTGTAAAAGATATAGAAAACATGCTTGCTGAAGAAGTTTTCCAAAAAACAGGTGGAAGAGGAGAAAGAAGACATGTTACAATGCAGGATTTCTTTAAGGCAATAAATTCAAGAGCACCTTCGATAGACGCGAACAGCCTTAAAAAATATGAGGAATGGAAACAAAGGTTTGGAAGTGAGTAAACGGACACAAGCTACACGCTCTGGCTTCTTTAATAACCTTCAGACTCTTCTAAGATGATTCTTCCATCTTTTTGTAGTTCCTTTAAAGCAGCTACTATTTCATCTCTTGAGGCCTTTAGCTCCCTTATTGCGTCTTCCATGACAAACCGACCTCCTTTTGACTTTGCATACTCGTACAGTTTATCTTTTAGGGATTTTTGTTCAACTGGAACTTCAGGATACATCTCTTGAATTTTTCTTGATGCACTTTCGGAAGCCATTCTAAGTATATTTTTTATTTCCTCGTCTTGTACAGTTTCTGAAGAAATAGTTTCGTTTACAGGTAAAACCAGCCCTTCAAGTGTTTTATCTATTTCGTTAAGCTCTGAAAGTTCCGGAGAGGTAAACTTTGCAATACTTTTAGCTTCCATTATGAGAGAATTCACAACTTTTATCTGTTCTGCTATTGGCTGAACTATAGAAATTATTTCAAGCCGAGTTTTTGCAACTTCCAGCAACATTTCAGTATAAAGTATTCTCTTCAATAAGAATTTTATGTGAGCAATTTCTAGTGCATAGTTTTTTGCTCTTGTCGTATCTCCACTTGCTAGTAGCTCGCTGGTGATGCTCTTAAGAGAATCAGCCCTTCTTGTTAAGTTCTGTTCCACTGCTTTTATTCTATGTATGACTATATCAAGATCAACGATCTTTTTTCGAATTAGATAAGAATCATTCGAATTCGTATCTTGTTCCATAATTGACACCTTATTATACAAAAGCCAAGTATAAGAACTTTAGCTCATTCATGTTTCGCCAACATCTTCTTGCGTTATTAAATCATTATTTATGAGCTCGAGGTATTTTGCCCTTATTTCGTAAAGTTTTTCTTTAATTTCGTCAGAGGAAGGCAACTCAATTATTTCTTCGGCAGAGTAGCTAGGTGATTCCTTTAACTTTTCCTCCAGAAATCTAAAGTAAAACTTGTTAAAAAGATAAAGTTTCTCTTTTAGTGCTTCTATTGGCTGCATGTGTTTTTTTAGCGCTATTAGCTTAAGCTGTATTTTTCTTCTTAAAATTGCTTTGTTTATTGACTGTTTTAGTAACGTTGTTTCTTCTACAATGTTTTCGTTATTTTTTTTGCTTTTAACTACAGCTTCAAGCTCACTCTTAAGGCTACTTAACTTGCTCAACTCAAGCTCTAGAGATCTTTCATCCATGAAATTACCATTCATCCTTAATTGATGGAAGCGTAGAAGATCTAGGTAATTAAACTTTAGGTTCACGAAAAATTTACGTATAGAACTAATTTTTTGTTGAAAAGCCCCGGACGGGCCTTCCGCATTGCGCTTCGAACCCGTGACCTCTGCCTTACCAAGGCATTGAGCGCAACCTAGCTTTACTCTACCAGGCTGAGCTACCGGGGCTCCCGTACTTCTTTAGGATAAGTAAATAAAAAGTTTACTTCGTTTTACCATTGTTATAAAAACGCTTGGGTGTGCTGGCCGTAACTCCCTTTTTGTTTTTAGGCGGAATCCGTCTAAGCGGCCTACCCGGTCATCCCATGGGTAGTCATCTGACCCGTTTGGCCTTGCTCCTCATGAGGCTGAGGTTTTCAACCCCTCTCTCACAATAGTCAGGACTTTTCCATGTCCATCATTCACATCCTGTGATGGGGGGAGTTTCTGTCTCGTAGCTAAGGGTCTCCCCTTGCGTCTTACGACGCCATGAGACCCATGAGGAGAGGGAAGTTTCCTCAGGCCTTTTAGGCCCGAAGTCCGCCCACCAGCTCACCCAAGCTGAAAATAGTAAAAGGAAAAACAAACAAATAAATCTTTGTTTTCTTACAAAATACAAAAAAACTACTAAAAACACCGGCATAGGACACTCTATGTTTTCCCAGCAACCATGAGTCAACTACCCAACACCTCGAGCGATTAGTAGTGGCGGGCTAAACAGCTCGGCCGAAGCCTTGCTGCTTACACCCCCACCCTATCAACGGGGTGTTCTACCCCAGCTCTCGTCTGGGGAACGCCCTCGTTACCGAGAGCTCCTCCCCAGAATGGTCGCCTATTTTCGGGAGCGGTTTCGAGCTTAGATGCTTTCAGCTCTTACCCGCAGCGGCGCAGCTGCTCGGCGATGCCCTATCGGACAACCGATGAACAGGCGGCCGCGACACCCAGTTCCTCTCGTACTATGGATATCTTCCCCTCAGGCGACCAGCACCCCCAGCAGATAAAGACCGACCTGTCTCGCGACGGTCTAAACCCAGCTCACGTTCCCCTTTAACGGGCGAGCAGCCCTACCCTTGGCGGCTGATGCACCGCCAGGATGGGAAGAGCCGACATCGAGGTACCAAACCGCGGGGTCGATGGGAACTCTCGCCCGCGACGAGCCTGTTATCCCTGGGGTAACTTTTCTGACAGCTCTGGCCCCTATCTCTAGGGACACAGAGGTTCGCTAGGCCCGGCTTTCGCCTCTGCGATTCGTATTGTGAGAATCGCAGTCAGGCCGGCTTTTGGCCTTGCCCTCTACGGCGGAGTTCTGACCCGCCTGAGCCGACCTTTGGGCCCCCTCGATACCTTTTCAAGGGGGGACCGCCCCAGCCAAACTGCCCACCAACCGTTGTCCTTGGGGTTCCCCCCAAGTAAGAGATGAGGTCACCGATGGGTGGTGTTTCATGGTCGCCTCACTTCACCCCCGGGAGGGTGAAGCTGATAACGGCTCCCACCTACGCTATGCATCAATGACCTCATCCCAGCAGCAGGCTGCAGTAAAGCTCCACAGGGACTTCTTTTCCCGCTGGAGGTTCGTGGACTGTTCGTCCACGTTAAGTGGGTTCACCGGGCTCCGGGCGGGGACAGTGGGGCCCTCGTTGATCCATTCATGCACGTCGGAACTTACCCGACAAGGCATTTGGCTACCTTAAGAGAGTCAGAGTTACTCCCGGCGTTTAGCGGTCCTTGGCCCAGTTGAACCTGGGTTTCAGATACCGCCACTGGCCAGGATTCAGGAACCGTGCACACCCTTTCGGGCTGGCGGTTCCCTATGTTTTTAGTAAACAGTCGGGACCCCCTAGTCACTGCGACCTGAGGTTACCGAAGGCAACCTCAGGCACCCCTTATACCGAAGGTACGGGGCCAATTTGCCGAGTTCCCTCGCCACGGAGTGGCCCGACACGCCTTGGGCTTCTCACCCAGGAACACCTGTGTCGGATCTCGGTACGGTCAAGCGGGATCCTTCTCTCTTGCCTTTTCCTTGTCCCAGGGGTTCGACTGAACACGCCTAAATGGCGTGCCATTCCTGCTTTCGTCTGGTTCTCGCCTTTACGGCACTCCCCAGACTTATACAGTTAGACGAGGCGATGGCCTCGCTCAGTCTACCCCTAGGCGTCAGCAAGAGAGCCTAGCGTTACCGCACGTACCCGCTTGGTGCCGGAATATTAACCGGCTTCCCTCCTTCCTCTCGACCGTGTTAAGGTCGAAGGTTAGGACCGACTAACCCCCGGCTGACGACGCATTGCCGGGGAACCCTAGTCCTTTCGGCGGTCGGGATTCTCACCCGACTTTGCTGTTACTACCACCAGGATCTGCACTCCAGGTCGGTCCATCGGACCTCACGGCCCGACTTCGGCCCGACCAGGACGCCCTCCTACCAGATGCAGCAAAAAATGCTGCACTCCAAGGTATCGGCGGCTGGCTTTAGCCCCGTCCATTTTCAGGGCCCCCTTCCTCGGCGGGTAAGCTGTTACGCACTTTTTAAGGGATGGCTGCTTCTAAGCCTACCCCCCCGCTGTCTAAGGAAGGAGACGCCTTTTGGTTTGACACTTAGCCAGCACTTGGGGGCCTTAACCTTGGTCTGGGTTGTCCCCCTCTCGGTCTTGGAGCTTACCCCCAAGAACCCGTCTACGCCCTTCTACGGAGTCAGTGGATTCGGAGTTCGAAAGACAGGCGAACCCTTTCGGGTCCTTACCTGTCAATCGGTGCTCTACCCCACTGACATCCTCCAGGCGCGCTAGGCTGCGACCTACTTCGGAGGGAACTAGCTATCACCAGACTAGATTGGTTTTTGTCCCCTAGCCCCAGGTCAGAGGAACAATTTGCACGTTAGCACCCCTTCGGGCCTCCACCAGGCTTTCGCCCGGCTTCGCCCTGCCCAGGGCTAGATCGTCTGGTTTCTAGTTTCATGGCCATGACTACGGACGAGCACATCCCGCTCCTCACCGCTTGAAGCGGTTGCGAGCAGTCGGTTTCCCTGCGCCTTCGGGGTTGACCCCCTTAGGCTCGCCATGACCATGAACTCCCTGGCCCGTGTTTCTAGACGGAGCGCGTGACTCTGGTATCCTCCCTCGGAAAACCTTTGGGAGGATTAAACCCTTTTGAGCCACGCACGTCTTTAACCGCTTGGTTTCAGGCGCTTTTCACCCCCCTTCCGGGGTACTTTTCAGCTTTCCGTCACCGTACTGGTGCGCTATCGGTCTCGGTACGTATTTAGTCTTGGAAGGAGATCCTCCCAGATTCCTCAGCCATATTCGAGGCAGAGTACTCCGGAACTAGACCCATCTCTCGCTCCACTACTCCTACGGGGCTATCACCCTCTATGGCGGACCTTTCCAGGTCTCTTCGGATCGCGGAGCAGGGAGGAGGTCTAGCCCACTACCCCACATCCAAGGCAGATTTCTCTGCCCTGTTCGGTTTGGACTCTTCCCCTTTCACTCGCCGTTACTCGGGGAATCTCGTTTGATTTCTTTTCCTCAGCCTACTCAGATGTTTCCTTTCGGCTGGTTCCCCTTCCCTTATCGGGAATACCCGTCCTTTAGACGGGTGGGACCTCCCATTCGGGAATCCTCGGATCGACGGATGCTTGCTCCTCCCCGAGGCTTATCGCAGCTTGCCGCGCCCTTCTTCGGCGACCGAGCCGAGCCATCCACCAAGCGGCGTATCATGTCAGGCAGTTTCCCCACAGCTGCTGGGAAAATTACACATGTCCTATGCCGGTGCTCATCTCTTCTCACCAGGAGAAGATTGCACCTTTCGCTCGAGATTTTCATCTCGAGGTCATGAAGGTTGTAGTCGTCCAACCTATGATCTGGTATGCGATCGCCCCCTTACGTGGAGGTGATCCGGCCGCACGTTCCCGTACGGCCACCTTGTTACGACTTCTCCCTCCTCACAAGGCTTAGGCTCGTCTCAGCCCCCTCGAGCTGAGCCTCACCCAAGCCTCGCTTGGATGGAGCGACGGGCGGTGTGTGCAAGGAGCAGGGACGTATTCACCGCGCGATGATGACACGCGGTTACTAGGGATTCCACGTTCACGAGGGCGAGTTGCAGCCCTCGATCCCAACCAAGGTAGGGTTTAGGGATTGCCTTCCCCTTTCGGGGTCGGAACCCTCTGTCCCTACCATTATCTGCCGCGTGCGGCCCAGGGGTTTCGGGGCATACTGACCTGCCGTTGCCCCCTCCTTCCTCCACCTTGTCGGTGGCAGTCTCTTCTGAGTGCTTCCTACCCAGATGGGCAGGAGTAGCAACAGAAGATGGGGGTCTCGCTCGTTACCTGACTTAACAGGACACCTCACGGCACGAGCTGGCTTACCGTCCCAGTTAGGGTTGCCCCCAAGCTGAGAAGACGGCCATGCACCTCCTCTCAGCTAGTCTGGTAAGACCTTCAATCTGACCTTCATCCAGCTGTCGCCCCTGGTAAGGTTCCCGGCGTTGACTCCAATTAAGCCGCAGCATTCACCCCTTGTGTGCTCCCCCGCCAATTCCTTTAAGTTTCAGCCTTGCGGCCGTACTCCCCAGGCGGCGGACTTAATGGTTTCCCTGCAGCACCGGAGTAGGCCGTACCCACTCCGACGCTTAGTCCGCATCGTTTACAGCTGGGACTACCCGGGTATCTAATCCGGTTCGCTCCCCCAGCTTTCGTCCCTCACCGTCGAGCGCGTTCTGGCCGCGCGCCTTCGCCACTGGTGGTCCTTCCTGGATCAGAGGATTTCGCCCCTACCCAGGAAGTACCCGCGACCTCTCCCGCCTCCAAGCCCTACAGTATCTTCCGCAGTCCAAAGGTTAGGCCTTTGGATTTTACGGAAGACTTGTAGAGCCGGCTACGGACGCTTTAAGCCCAATAATCGCCCTCACCACTCGGGGAGCGGGTATTACCGCGGCGGCTGACACCCGGCTTGCCCCCCCCTTATTCCTCCAGCTTTTTAGACTGGAGAAAAGCTTCCCTCAGCGGGAAGCACCTGGGATGGCTCTGTCACGCTTTCGCGCATTGCAGAAGTTTCGCGCCTGCTGCGCCCCGTAGGACCTGGGGCCTTGTCTCAGTCCCCATCTCCGGGCTCCCCCTCTCAGGGCCCGTACTGGTCTTAGGCTTGGTGGGCCGTTACCCCACCAACTACCTGATCAGACGCAGCCCCATCCAGAGGCGACCTTTGCAGGATCGTGCAAAGGCCCTTTCAGCGAGAGCCCCTTCCAGAAGCTCTCACCTATTGGGGATTAGCGCAGTTTCCCGCGGTTATCCCCATCCTCTGGGTAGGTTAGCTACGCGTTACTGAGCCGTTCGCCGCGTCCTCCCGATGCCTGGAGGCGCGCGACTCGCATGGCTTAGTCCCATCCCAGTAGCAGTGAGGTCCGACAGGATCAATCGGTTTTGGGAGACGACCGCACACCAATTGATCGGTTGGACGACTACATCAGACCAATATCATAGTGCTTGGTCCTCATTCATACTTTAACCGTAAGTGGAGGCCTCCCCTTCATGGTTGGGCTACCGCCCAAGTTCTGGGAGAACTCGCCGTCAACTTACGGCCACTTCTTAGTACTTAAAGAGGGGAATATAAGGATTTTTCTTTTTGGTTGCTCTAGCTTTTCCTACAAAAAGGAGGAGGAAGTAAAACACGATAAAAAGTTTTTTATCTTTAACTTAAGCTTATATTTTTGAAAAAATGAGAATAAAAATATTTGCTTACTACCTTGCGCAAGATGATCCAAAGAAATGCACGAGCAAAAAACTAGCAAAATATGGAATATTGAGGATAATAAAAAGGGCTCGCCAAATACCAAAAAAAGCAATAGTTCTAAACCCGTTAGCAAAAGAAGTGCTTTCAAAGGAGGACACGACACTGGTTTCAGATCATGGCCTCGTTGTTATTGACTCTTCATGGAAAAAAGGTTATGAAATATTTGGAAAAATTAGGAGAGGAGAGCAGAGAAGGCTTCCTACGCTAATAGCTGCAAACCCCGTGAACTACGGAAAGCCATTTGAGCTATCTTCTGCTGAAGCTTTAGCCACCGCGCTTCTTTGTCTTGGGTTCCATGAAGAAGCTGTGACGATATTAAACAAATTTAAGTGGGGTGTTGAATTTGTAAAGTTGAATGCTGAGTTTTTTTCGAGTTATACTGACGTGAACTTATTGCTCACTAAGCTGCAGTAAGTCTTCGCTTCTAAGTACGAGTAGCTTTTCCGGCTGTTTCTCAACTTTCCCTATTCGCTCACCTACAATTACTTGAATTCCTAGACTTGCAGACTTGTCAAGTAACCTTTGAGTCACGACTCCATCGAACACGAGATACTTTACATTATCGTGCTGATCTAGCTTTTCGTATAGTTCGCCTATCGGTATTTCTTCGATAACATTCCCACTTTCATCCAAAAGTAATGAAGTTAACTTACCCTTAGTTTGAGCTACCTTTTCTTTTAAAAGCATTATCTGCTCTTTTGATAGCTGCAAGAGTTTCTTCTGCGAAGCTGTTGTAGAAAGGTACTCTTGTAAGGGTAAAGCTTTGTTGAGAATTTCTAATGCCTCAGAAGGAGAAAGCTCTTCGACTTCTTTACCTTTTGGTGCCACTGCAACATAGTCAATTTTTGCGTTCAGCCTAAGAAGTTCTTTAAGTATCATTTCTCCAACTCTATCTCCATCTACGAAAGCAGTCACTTTTTTCTTTGTCTTTGTTAGCTCAACTAAGGACTGAGAAATGTTTACACCATTTGTAGCAACTATGTTTTTTATTCCTATTGAGAGAAGAAGGGCAACATCAGCTCTTCCTTCAACAACGATTAACTCCTCAGAGCTATCAACTTCAGGCCCAGCAGGTAGCTCGTCTGGACCCCAACTTACAGGCTTTGCAGACTCAGCTTTTTCCATTACTGTAGAGAGTGCTTTTGATTCTTCAGTCTTTCTAACTGCTTTCCACTTTATCATTATTTCTTGAGCCCGCTTCAAAATTTCCTTTCTCTTCTTTTCCCTAAAGTCTTCAATTTCTACGAGTGAAAAGCTAGCGTTGTAAGGTCCTACCTTTTCGATACTTTCGATAGACGCCGCGATTAAAGCGGTTGTAGCCTGATCTAGAGAGGAAGGAACTGTAGCTATGCCAGTAGTTTTATTGTTCTCGGCTTTTAGATCTACATCTATGCGACCTACTCTTCCAGACTTCTGTAGCTTTTTGAGGTCGAGGGTTTCATCGAACAAACCTTCAGTTTGGCCAAATATGGCGCCTATAACATCATGTTTTTGTGGGGGCTAATCCCTTTCCACTACACCCTCAACCTCAAATTTTATCTTTATAAGATACTTAAAGTAGGGACCTCCATGAGCCTCAGACTCTGTGGTCAAAGTTTAAGCATCACCTCTTGTACCTATTATTCGACAAGTAAGCTTTTTAAGGCTTTAGTTCTACATGCATCTCGTTAAACAGCAGTTGTTCCAGAAGAACTACAATAAGAGGATAAACTTTGACGATGTAAACAAAATCATGAAGCTTGTAGAGTATTTAGTTTCACTTGATGAAAGTAGTTTGATACTAGTAGAGGGTAAAAAAGATGCAGTTGCGCTTAAGAGTTTAGGAACTAAGGCTGAAATTTTTCAAGTTAAAGGAAGAAACTTCTCAAAGCTAATATGTAAACTACAAGAGGAAGGAAGGCGTAGGAGAGTGATAATAATGCCTGACTTTGATAGAAAAGGAGAAGAAAAATACCAACAGTGGTCTAAAGCTCTAAGAGGAATCGCAGAGGTTGATTATTTTACGTGGAAAAAATTTAGAGTACTTGTTACGAGAAATGTTAAAGACATAGAGGGGCTTCCAAGATTAGTTGAAAAAATCAAATATTCAAACTTTAGCTCGACCCTGACAATTGGCCTCATTGGGGGCCTAAGCCCATCCTCCCCAACCTCTTAAGTCGAGCCGTGGCTGGCTTTCCCCATTCTGGGTACTCCGCCCTCATCGCTGGATCTTCCGCCTCAGTAGGATCCGCTTTGAATGGGGTGTTCCAACCAGCCACACAAGTAAGAAGAAAGGGATCAATATTTTAATTTTTGCTTTCCTGAGGAGTTAAGATTAAGAGCTGGACCAACAGTTTAAATAAAAGCACTTGACCTAAAAACATTTACCCAGAAAACCTAGATCTTCAGATCCGCGTTGTGGAGATTTTTTAGGAGACTTTTTGTTTGATTAAGCAACCAGTAGCTAGGGGACTTAGCTCCTATAGAGCTAGACAAGATGTACGCAGGCTTCACCTTTAGTACTTTTTAGTACTTATCGACATAGCCTACAACCTTTCCTTCTTAAAACCCTAAAAAACAAGCTTTTCTAAGTTAAGCTCCCAGACAACTGTTGGGTTGTGTATCCCCTCTTCCAGCAAGTTATCAGGATTGACTTCTCCAATTACACCCACGAGCAAGTCGTTAACCTTGATTTGCGCGCTTCGTCCTTCTATGAACTTGTCAAAGCTAAAGGCCTCTAGTTTCGGCTCACTTCCTGTCATGCTTTTTATAAACCAGAATAGTCTCATGTGACCCTCTCCAAGGTCAACCTTATCGTCAGAGATTGCAGCGGCGATATTTGTAGACTCATGAACCTTTGAGTCCACAGCTACAGCAACTCGCCCAACTTCAAAAACCTTATGTGGAAGAGAAGCATGTGCGCTTCTCCTTATTGAACTTAGAAGTCCAGGAATGAGGGAAGGTCTAACAGAATCATAACCTTCTATTGAGGGATTCTCGAGTTCTATGACCCTTGATCCTAGATTGTAGTTCCAGTTGTTAGCTTTTTGAAGTGAACAAAGGAAAGGCGTTACTACTTCTTGAAATTCCATACCGACCATAACTAGCTTAGCTTTTCTTTCGAGTATTTTCTTCTCACTTGATCTGCCAGTTGTTTTCATTGGAAAACTTTCAGGAATAAGATTGTTGTAACCAAAAGCAATAGCAACATCTTCTATAACATCAATGCTACTAAACACATCTCTCCTGTAGATAGGAACTTTTACTACAACCTCATCACCAACTAAGTTCGCTTCAAACCTAACAGACCTAAGCAATTTGATAATTTTTTCACTTTCGAGCTCTAGTCCAAGATTTTTCTTTACATCTTTTGGAGAAATCTTTAACTCTTTATTCTTATCGTTGGGCAAAGTAATAGAACTAGTGCTTTCATCTATTACTTTTACCCACTCTATACCATATCCGCGCTCGCACAGAGATGTAGAAAGAACAATAAGAGCATCTTCAACTCGCACTTTACTTAAGCCAGTCACATCAATAAATATGTTCTTTGTATTCTCGGTAACTCTACTTTGCTCCCCATTTATTATTGGAGGCATAGAGAGAATATTTCCTTTTTCATCCTCAAGAACGGGAGCTTCATCGTTCGGCAGTATGCTTCTAAATTTTTTCCCCTGCTCAGTAACTTCTAGAATTTCTTTTCCATTCATTTCAGTGTTATACCCAAGTGGCACAAAGACTATGTCCCTCAACTTCATGATTTTGTAAAATATTTTTCTTCCAAGCTTATCAAGATCATATGTGCCCATAGAAACGAGCTTTCTTCTCTGGCCGATTCCGTCATGGAGCTTATCCTGCAACTGCATCATTTGAACTATACTTTCATCGTCTAATTTTAGATTGTTAACTACAGCCGACATTATGAAGGGTCTTATGCTCTTTACACTTTCATCAACTACAACCTCAACTTCTGAAATCTTTGTTTCAAACTTTCTAAGACCTTCTTCAACTCCAAGCAAGCCCTTTAACGTTCTAGCAATTCCTTCTGAACTAAAGTGATCAGGCCTATCTGAAGTAACTTCCAGCGTCCAAATGTTACCTTCTATACTCTCAATGTTGCACTTAGCATTAGGGAGTACTTCCTTTATTTTGCTAGGATCAAAGCTTCTTCCAATTAGGCCAATTAAGTCCTCATAATTAATTTTTATAGTTGGCAACTTAAGATTCACCCCGAAGTTCTAGAAGATCTACAGTTCTAAGCTTTCTTATGTCATCTATTCCCAATGCAATCATAGCAAGTCTATCGAATCCAAGACCCCATGCAGCAACTGGAAAATCAACACTTACTGCTTTTAAAACTTCTGGCCTAAACATACCAGCTCCACCCATCTCGATCCAGCCAAGTTTTTCATGCTTTGCTACTATTTCAACGCTAGGTTCAGTAAAGGGGAAGTAGGAGGGTATAAATTTTATCTCAGCAAACCCAACCTTCTTATAGAACTCATCTAATACGCCAAGCAGATGCCTGAATGTTACGCCATAGTCTCCCATGATACCCTCAATTTGTTTAAATTGAATATGATGTGTAGCATCAATAACATCGCTCCGAAACACATCAGAAATTACAAACATTTTTATTGGAGGTTTTTTCCTTTCAAAAAGAAATCTTGCAGACACACAAGTTGTTTGCCCTCGAAGCACAAGTCTCGAGGCAACGTCTTCACTCCAAGCCTCACCATAAGTTTTCTCATGAAGCTCCTTAACTACTTTTACATTTTCAGTAAAGTTAAGTGAAGTTTTTAAGTTTTTCAGTCGGTATGTATCAAAAAGTTCTCTAGCAGGATGATTTTGTCTTTGAAACAAGACGTCAAAGACCCAGAATTCTGGTTCTATAAATGGACCATCACTTTCTTCAAAGCCCATTCCTACTAGGATTTCTCGAATTTTTTCTTCGAAAGAGTAGTATGGATGAAGACCTCCACCATAGTACCTTTTTGGTCTTGCTTCTAGGTTATACTTCTTTATCTTTTTCTTTTTCCATTCGCCGCTCAATATGTCGTACGAAGAAACAACTTTAATCTCTTGAGGTTCAAAACCAATTTTTTCTAGCTTTTGCGCTTCTTCTTTTCCTTTCTCAGTTAATTGCACAACACCATCTTTCTTCACCTCGATCGTTAACAAGTTTCTCCGAACCAAGACGTCTACTGCTTTCTTTATATCCTCGCTTTCCTTTATCACTTCGGCGCTATGAAATAGTTGAATAATTTTTTCATCTTCGCCAACTTCTGGCACTTTACTAATGATTAGCTTTCCTTTTTGTATGTATCCCCAATTTTTTTCTTTTATCCACTTTAATCCTATGGCTACTTCTTCTTTACTTAATCCTAGCTTATAGAGCGAACTTATATCCAGCTCGCCGCACCTTCCAATAAGGTTTATGATTCTTCGTTCTGGAAGTCCCTGCTTCAGATAAAGCTTTCCTTCTTCTGTCAGTTTGAGGAATCTTTCTTCAGTTTCTCTTAAATCTAAAAAACCCAAATTTTTTAAAGCTTCTGTAACGCTGAATAACCCCTCTTGAGTAATGTTAAGCTCTTTTGCCAATTGGCTTATCCTAGCTTCCTTCTCCTTTAGTAAAAATTTGAGAATCTTTCTCTGAGTCTGTGAAAGCTCAAAGCTATTCATTTCTTGCGCTAAATTACTTCTTGTCCATTATTAGCTTTTTTCCGTTCCTATCGATTTCCCCAGAACGTATTCTGCTCGAAGAAACAAAGCCACCGCCCTCAGCAGCAACCATCGGAACAATTACTATCTCTAGGGCATCAAGGCCTTTTTCTCTTCTTATTTTATTTATTTCAAAGGCAGACTCAATGGTATCAATTGTAACGAATATAGATTCCAGTTCTCGATCTTCTATTGCTGGACCGTATTTGTCTTCTATCATAACAACCTCAAAACATGATTCTTCTTTAAAACTTTCAAGAAAGCGTTTTACTCTTTCTACTCTAACATTGAAACTTTCAACATTATGGTCCTTATACTTTTTTACAAACTCATCACTTGTAACTCCAACTATGACTTTCTTACACATTTTAGCAGCAAAGGTTAATAGTCTTTCGTGGCCCACATGAAACTCATCAAAGGTTCCGCCCACGGCACCCTTATTGTAAGTTTTCTTAAGCTCAACCTTTATATTTTCTATGCTCAACTTCTGGTCTTAGAGCAACATGGACTACACTAAAAACTTTTCTGACCAAGAAGAAGACTACTACATTCAGGCTGGAAAAATAGCAAGAAAAATAAGAAAAATTTTCGAAAACAAGGTTAAAGAAGGAACAAGAGTTCTTGAACTCTGCGAAGCTATAGAAAACGAAATAGAAGAGCTCGGAGGAAATCCAGCATTTCCATGCAACATAGGAATAAATGACGTTGCAGCACACTACACGGCAACACCAGAAGATTCTACTACGATACCACCTGGAGCACTAGTAAAAATTGATTATGGAGTTCATTTAGAAGGCTACATAGTAGATACTGCTTTTAGTGTAGCTTTATCAAATACAGACAAAAAAATAGTTGAGGAAGTAAATAGAGCACTTGAAGAAGTAGTAAAGGGAATAAGAGTAGGGGATAAGATATCAAGAGTAGGAGAAATAGTAGACAATGTTGCGAGGGAGGGTGGTTTTAGAGTTATATCCAACCTTCATGGTCATGAAATAAAAAGGTTCAACTTACACTCAGGTTTATCGATTCCAAACGTTCCAAACAAAACCAACGCTAGATTTGCAAATGGTATGGTTGTGGCCATAGAACCATTTTTCACCTACAGCTTTGGAAAAGGTTACGTAGAAGAAATTCAAACAACTTTAATATTTAAATTGTCATCTTTGAACAAAGCACCAAAAGAGATGAAGGATTATTTTTCTAGTCTACCTTTTTGCGAAAGATGGATTAGAAAAAAGAAACTTGACCCAAGCATTATGAAGAGAATACCTTTGGTAAGATACAACGTTCTAGTTGAAGCAGGAGGCTCACCAGTAGCGCAACGAGAAACAACTTTAATGTTTGTGGACGATAAGGTTATCGACCTTGTGCCTTAACAAGGAACTCTTTTTTTAAGTAAATTCCTTCAATCAGCATAGGAGTTTCTGAATTGCACTTAGGGCATTTATCTCCTCTACCAAAAATAAAGTCCCCTTCCTTAAACAACCTTTCTGTTCTGTAACCGCAATTCTCACATATTTCAACAGTGACTACTCGGGGACCAAGAGACAATACTGCCGGTAGTGAAAGACGATGCCTTATCTTGTTTATGTTGTATGCTACTAAAGCAAAACCTAGGATACCTAGCGAAAAAGACATAATCCCATTTATTGTTTTTCCTGAGCTAACCTCACTAACACCATTGAAGATTAGAGTTATAGAGACAAACAGCAAAAAGCCTAAAAGAAAGAAAAACAGAGATATGTTTATGTCATACCTTTCTGAAGTTTTTTCCATTTCTAACATCACCTTATCCCTATAGTGTTGCCAACACCAATTAAAAGCATAGACCCACCTTCTGGAACCTTTTCTTTTATAAGCTCTTTTATTCTATTGATAACTTGTTCTGAAGCTTTATACAACTCTTCAGTCATTGGAGTAATTGCCTCTTTCATCGACATTCTAACAATTACACCATAAAGAGGAATCCCCTTCTTACTTACCACTTCTTCGATTTTATACTTTTCTGTCCCTATTCCGCCTATGGCAGCACCAACGCCCTCAACTACAGACCCAGATTTTTCACCCTCTAGTTTTAAACCAGCATCAACCATTACTACTAGGTCGTATTTCTCTTGCTCCAAAAGGCTCATAACGGCGTCTCCAGGATAGCCCACAGTACCGCCAGGGCCTCTCGCCTTTATGATGCCGAGTTTTCTATTTTCTAAAGTAGTTTCTACATAAATAGTATCTCTTGCGACTTCTTTGACTTCATTTGCTTTATTTCCTATCAGCTTTGCAGCAACCAGTGCACCAACACCATCTCCTACAGGATGTCCGTAAGAAAAAGCAAACAGTGCGCCCATTAAAGCATCAGCATTCATTAAAACTTCGGGAAGAATCGCTTGAAGTTGAATTATTATAAAAGCACTCCCCGTTTTTTTACCCATTATGTAGTAGTGCCTCATCAACTTGTAAAGCAGGTTAAGATTTGCAAGAACCTCGAGTACATTGAGAAGGTTGCTTTTTTCTTCTTCCTTTGCTTGACTTGCAAAAGAATAAACCTCAGATTTTATCCTATCTTCAGAAGTTTTTAACAGGTAATCGTATTTCCAAACAATACCAGAAGGATCAAGAGAGACGGGTTCTATCGTAACGTATTCTATAACCTTATCTACAAAACCGGATGGATCAGAGCTGGAGAATTTTTTCATCCTTTCGACAACTGCATTTCTGGCTGAATCTTTCATCAGTTTTAATCGTCCTATTGCAAACTCTATATCTCTAAGTATAACCATCATCTGAATGCGCTGTCCCCAAACTATAAAGATGAAGAATAAGATCAAAAAAACCAAATTTAAAATAGTTCCTACATCTAATGCTTGCTCTGTTAGAAGATTAAGTATCAGCATCATCGTACTTTCTATTTGAACGAACCACATCTTCGTAAACCGAAGTTACTTTAAAAGGGGGATTTAAAGGTTTTTAAGATAGTTTTACTCGTCGAAAACTTTCTTTCCTACCAAGGACACCCATGGAGTTGTTCAGTGACTTTGATCCTGAAAATTATTAAAGTTCTAGATTTTTTTGAGACTTCATTTTCCATAAGAAAGAACTCACTTACGTATGCCTATTGCGAAGTCTGAAGAAGATCTTAAAACTTAGTATAAGATGAAAGCTCAGATTTTAGCTCGTCAATGTTATGGGTTGGAGTAGGGTCTATGCCCCTTAGTAGCGCCAGATACACACTTGCCATATCCAGCTTCAACATTAAAGTAAATGCTTCCTGAATTGTGGTACTACCAGTTCCTCTCAACTCTAAAACTTTACCATAGAATCTATTGAGAATCTTTTTTGTTGCCTCTATTCTCCTCTTTACTCTTTCTGGCTCTTGGGAATTTCTTAATAGTACGAGTACAGGATTTACCAAGTTTAAAAACCTAACGCCTTCGAATTCGTTATGATTAAGTTCGGGAAAGCTATTGAAAATGGCAAAAGATTTGGCATTTTCGTTGATTTGTTGTTTAAATCTTAAAGCAACGCTACTCATGACTCCGTATCCATAAATTACTGGAACTGACCCGAGTAAAGTTTTAGCTAGTCTTTTTGATTCGTTATCCTCTTCAGGAGTCTCTAATCTAACTGAACTTAAAACACTTTTTAACAAGTTTACAGTTGGGTAGATTTCGTTCAGAACTTTTTCTTTTTCTGTAACTAAGTTATTCTTAATTAGGGTAAAAAACAGTGGTGAAAACAAGTATGGAAATGCGGCTCTCGGCGGCAAACCCTTAGGAATCTTCACAAAAAATAAATTATTTTTCTTGCAAATTGATTCCACTTCGCCATTTGAACTAACTGCAATTATCTTGGAACCTCTTCTAATTGCTTCCTGTAAGCAACTTATAGTTTCTTCTGTGTTTCCAGAGTAAGACGAAATAAAAACTAATGAGTTTTCATTAACATGCTTGGGTAAGAAATAGTCTCGAACTACCGTAAACGGAACTAAGAGCTTATCGACAACCATAGACCTAGTTAGCTCTAAACTAATAGCAGAACCACCCATTCCACATGCAACAACTTCTTTTATGTTGTCTCCAACCTTAAGGTTAGAGTTTTCGCTTATTTTTATTGATTCTTCGAAATAATTTGGAAAGTTACATACTTTCTCATACATATTGTTTTTGTCAAAGAGCTCGCGCAGCTTATCCCAGTCTGTCATAGAAACCACTAACCAAAAAACAATAAATAAAAACCTGACGCCCAGTAAGCTTATTCTTCAGCTCTAGCTGAAACTTGGGCTCGTGTCTCTATTCTCTCGAGCTTTCCGTCTCTGATCCAGAAGATTCTATCGCTTACGTCGATCATTTTTAGGTCGTGCGTTGCAGTTATAATTGTAACACCTTTTTCTGTGTTTAAAGTCTTCAGTAAATTGATTATGTCGAGTCCAGTATGAAGGTCTAGGTTACCAGTAGGCTCGTCTGCTAGAACTATAACAGGATTGTTAGCCAAAGCTCTTGCTATAGCAACTCTCTGTTGCTGACCACCAGACAACTCTGAAGGCTTATGGTCTAACCTATTTCCTAGACCTACTCTTTCAAGCAATTCTCTAGCTCGTTTTAGGCGCTCTTCTCTTCCGACTCCGGCAAAAATCATAGGTAAAGAAACGTTTTCCATTGCCGTTAGCACAGGAATTAAGTTAAAAGTTTGGAATATGTAGCCAATTTTTCTGGCTCTTAACCAAGCTAATTCGTAAGCGTCTAGTTTTGCTATGTCTACCTCATCTATGTACACTTTTCCCCTTGTTGGACGGTCTAAGCCTCCAACCATATTAAAGAACGTAGTTTTTCCTGAGCCAGAAGGACCCATTATTGAGAGGTACTCACCCCTTCTTATCTTTACTGAAATGCCGTCAAGAGCTTTAACTGAAACTGGGCCCATAACATAAGTTTTTGCAAGGTCCTCTGTTTCTACAGTGTATTCATACCTTAGTGCAGATGCCATGGCTTTCACACCTCATACCTTAATGCTTCTACAGGATTTAACTTTGACGCCATATACGCAGGAACTATTGAGGACACGAGAGACAAGACAATACTTAGCACAATTGAAATTCCAACTATGTCAAGAGAACTTAAGGAAGCTTGGAGAACCAGTTGTGGAGAAGATGACTGTACGTAGTACATTACAAACGCAACCAGCCAACCTCCAAAAGCACCTATTATGCCACCTATTAGGCCCATTAATGCGCCTTCGATCAAGAAGAGTTCTAAGATATGAATGTCTTCAGCCCCTAGCGTCTTCAAGGTTCCTATTTCTTTGTATCTTTCAGTAACACTCATCAGCATGCTGTTTATAATTCCAACACCACAAACTAGTAACGCAATAGCAGCCATCCATATTTGATAAAGTGGTGGACCTTGTGAAGTTTGGCTTAAGCCCCCGCTAAGTGCACTAACTATTCTCGTTATTGTTAATAAAGCAGATAAAAACGCTATTCCTAAAACTATTGAAACAACTGTTATTAAAGCCCTAGAAAAGCGCCTTCTAATGCTCTCAACAGCAAACGAGATTGCTTCAGACAGTGGAAATGTAATCTCTTGCTTCTCTCTGCTCATTTTCATCTCTTATAGGGTACTGAGGATAAATTAAAATATTTCTCTTTGAAGGCTAGAAGGTATGGACATAGGTAGCTTCTTTACCATCCTAAACCCAACGCTTCTACTGCTTGGTTTGGCAACTTTGGTAACTATTATAGTTCTTATAACAATAACGAGTAAAGAAAAAATAAAGAAAACAGAAAAGGAATAACTTTAGTTCACTTCTCAACGGTAATAGCTCCCACAGGGCAAGATGAAGCGGCAGCATCTACGTCGCATTCTCCTTCTTCCGGTTGTTTTATTACTTTTGACTTTCCTTCCTCATCTAGCGCGAATACTGTTGGGCACAAACTTACGCAAACGCCGCAGCCTATGCATGCTTCTCTATCTACTTTTACTTTAACCATGTTTCTTCACGCCAACAACAAAAATGAGCAATAAATAAAGTTTTTTTACCTTTTTAAAGTAATGCACTTACTAAATATTTAAAGCTAGGCGCTTTTCAATAGGAAGTGAAGCTTTATGGAACAGAACCTGGTTGATAAGTACATTTCTGTAATTATAAGTAGTAGACCAGACATTTCAAGAGAACAATTACTGAAAATGATAGAAGAGAGAAGCAAAAAGGTTAAAATTGGAAACAACTACAAAAAACTTTATACGCTTTTTTTAGTGGCTCAGGAACTCGGAATAAAATTAGAACAGGCAAGTTTAGCGGAACAAGCAGTAAAAATTGGTAACATCCTACCTAACTTGAGAAGCGTAACTTTAATCGGTAGAGTTATTGGAATCTCCTCAAAAAGTATCACTAAGCATGACGAAGAAGAAGTGAGAGTTTCGAAAATGTATCTAGGAGATGAAACGGGACAGTGTGTAGTAGTTCTCTGGAGAGAAAAAGCAGAGCTTCCCGAGCTACTGTCGATAAAAGAAAACGACGTGGTGCAGGTTCAAGGAGGCTATTCAAAAGAAGGAAGATTCGGAACGGTCGAAGTTCATGTAGGGAGTTTTGGAACTATTACAAAAGTTCAAGAAAGTTATAATTTGCCCTCAAGCGACACGTTTTTTACTTCAATTTCGGAGATCCCAGAAAAACAAACGATCATTAACACCAAGGGAATAATAAAGAGGGTCTCTCCACAAAAAGGGAAACTAAGAAGAATTACCGTTGCTGATGAAAAATCAGAGATTGCAGTATCATTATGGCAAAGCATGAGCAAACTAGTTAGCGAGGAAGATGTGGGGAAATGGGTCTATCTTGTAGGAGCAAAAACTAGACTTGGTATAAACGGGAAGCTTGAACTTTCATTAGATGAAAATGGATGCTTAAGGTTGGGAGCACTTGAAGAAGGCTATTTTGTTGAACAAAAAATAAAAGATGTAAAAGAAGGAGCAACTGTAAACTTGAGGTGCAAGATCTTAAAAGTTTTTGAAGAAAGCAAGAGAAACATTCCAGGCTTTGGTACAAGAAAAGTGAAGGAATTCATAGTTTATGATGATTCAGGAGTGGCTACTGTGACAATTTGGGCAAACGAGAATGAAATAATGCCTGAATTAGAAGAAGGAGAAATCATAAAGCTTAGTGGAGCAAAGGTTAGGAAGGGACCACCCGAAGTGATTCTTTATACTAACCTAAGTGGTATTTCAAAAGTTGAAGACAAAACCCTAAAGTTGCTTCCACCAGTACAACTAAAACCAGTAAAAATAAAAGACATAAAAGAAAATCAAAGGAACATAATTGTTGAAGGTTTAGTAATATCTACTGTAAAAAGACAAGAATTTACAGACGAAGCAGGCAATACAATAGAAAAGGCAGAAGTTAATGTTGCAGATGACACAGGTTTGATAAGGGTTGTATCTTGGCGAGATGATTGTGAAAAGATAAGAGAACTTAAGATAAACACTCCAGTGAGGGTATTGTGGGTCGATGCAAAAAAGGACCAATTCACTGGAGAAACTTATGTGCTAGTTACTAAAAAAACTATAGTTGAGAGGGTAGAGATGAAAGAGGCATGAAAAAAGAAGAAATGTTTACTGTAAAAGTTGGAACAAAAAAAGTTTGGTCCTATGTAACAGCAGTTGTAACACACATGAATACAAGTGGAGACAAAGTAGTTATTAGAGCAAGAGGAAAAAACATATACAAGGCAGTAGAAGTAGTTAATGCAATAAAAAGAAGCTTCTACACTGACCTTGTAATAGATAAGGTGAACTTGGTTTCAGATAGAGTAACAACACCAAATGGAGAAATAAAGGTTTCAGCAATAGAAATAGTAGTAAAGTTGCCCAGAAGCAAAGAAGAAAAAACTACTTTACAGGAAACAGAAGGACAGCAGCAAGACTCACGACAATAAACAAGAAAGATATCAATAAGACAACTTCTGGGTTAATCTTAGGCCCTCCAGTATCTTCATCTAGGAAAGTAACTAAACCAATCCCCGTTGGAGGTAACCGTGAGGAATCTTTGCTCTTTTTTGACTTGCTCTTCTTGCTCATAGCTTTACTTAAAGTCGTAAAAATTAGGAATATTTAAGAGTTTCTGTTCATTTTGCTACCTTAAGAAAACATAAATAAGTAAAAAAAGCAGAGTTGTAGAGCAAGATAAGAACTAAGAATGTCTCCTATTTTTCCAGAGTCTTTTAGGAAGAAAATTGTTGAAAAATTGCTTAAGGAAGGCATTTTCATTGCTCCAGACGCGCTAAAAATAATAGAAGAAAATTATTCTGATGAAATAGTTCTAGAAGTAGCAGAAATAGCAAAGAAAGAGAACCTAAGCATGGTTGAAAAAAGACACGTGAACTTAGCTATTTCTATAATAAAGGGTAAAAAAGGAGAAAACGAAACACTTTCGAGAGAGCCTATTGCAAAGCAAGTTGAGGAAAAAGTAAAAATCATAAGCTCTTATCTTGGATCTGAAAAATCAACAGACATAATACAAAATAAAGTAAAATACTTCGCATCAAGATTTGAAAAAATTTCAGGCATACTAAGGCAAAGAGTGGATTTTTCTAGGGCTGTAGACTTAGAATACATAATGAAGAGTAAAGAAGAGGGCCCGTTTAAGAGCATAGTTATGGTGTTTGATAAAAAAAGAAATAGGCTAACAGTTGAAGATCTTACTGGAAGACTAGAAGTGGTTGGGATAAACGATGAAAAAGTTCGTGAGAAGATTTCTGAAGTTGTAGTGGACTCGGTGATTGGAATTGAGGTCTTGAAAAAGAATAAAACTTTTTTATTAACAGATGTTGTTTTTCCGGATCTGCCAGAAGGAGGAGCGAAAAAATCGGAACAAGACATAGCAGCTTTACTTTTGTCCGATTTTCACGTTGGAAGCAAATTTTTTTCAGAGAAATATTTCTATAAGATTATAAATGCTGTAAAAGGAAGGGGGTACGTTAATGAACAGTTAGCTCAAATTATGAACAAAATAAAGTATGTGATAATAGCAGGAGATCTAGTTGACGGAGTGCTAATTTATCCAGGACAAGAAAAAGAACTTGAAATAACAGAAGTTTCAAAACAATACGAAAAAGTTGTGGACTACATCAGAGAGATCCCAGATTACATTACTATAATAGTAATTCCTGGAAATCACGACGTTGTAAGAAAAGCAATTCCACAACCACCCATAGACGATGAAAACATATTGGAATTTAAGAAAGAGAGGAAGAATTTCTACAACTTGAGCAATCCTTGTTTTGTCTCGTTACACGAGGTTAACTTTTTGATCTTCCATGGGCAGAGTCTTGAAGATATAACGTCTTCTGTTCCAAATATTAATTATTACCAACCCGAACAGAGCATGAAATACTTACTTAGGGTTAGACATCTAGCACCAATATACGGTAACAATACTCAAATTGCCCTCGAAGTAGAAGACAAATTAGTAATCGAAGAAAAACCAGATGTTTTTCATGCAGGGCATGTTCATATAAGTGGGGCAGATACTTACAGAGGCACAAGAATTATAAATAGTGGAACCCTGCAGGAAGTAACGCCTTATCAAGAAGGCCTTGGCATGACTCCGACAACAGGATCTTTTGCAGTTTACTTGCTCAATCAAGGGAGAGTAGCTATCCTCAATGCAAAGAATCTTTAAAGTCAAAAGATTTTATATCTTAGCATAGCAACAATTCCACCAAGAGATCTTAGTTTTTTTCCAGCTTCGCTTTTCGAATTTACGAGTATAACAGTTCCTCCATGTCCTTCAACTTCTATTAAAGTTTCGTTTAACAAACCATAAACTTTAGGATTTAGTATTGAAGTTATATTATCAACAAGCAACAAAAGCGAGATAGCACCTCTTTGCGCGAACTCTCGTATTTTTTCAACATCGAACAAAACTAAGGAAGGATCATGACCCAGTTGCCTGAGTACGTCTTCGACAGCTCTTGCTTCCCTGTAGGCTTTAAACTCCCCCAGCGCTTTACCTACAACCTCGCTTTTAATCACTTCATTAATTCCAGCTATAGAAGCTGAAGTCGATGGTACTACAGCAACAACCTTATCGCGAATTTCATCATAGCTTTTTAATCTTTCAGCTAGCTTTTCTTTAACAAAACCAGGACCAGCAATAACAATTGGCGCATCTACAGTTTTAAGTTTCCCAACGACGCTTTTTTCAAGTTCATCGATGAAACTCGAGAGGAGATGTTCTCTTGCTTTGGCATCTCTCTTATCAGAAGACTCTCCAAAAAAAGTTTGAACCTCAATCTCACCTACTTCAGGAATAATCGCCAAAGTTGCTTCTTCTGAATCTACGGCTAAAACTATAAGCCTTCTTGCCTTTTCTTCCAATCTTCTAAAAAGCAAGGTCCACTTGAACTTATCTTCTGCTCTTTTCTGTATTTTATACTCTTTGTTCATGAGTATGGAGATGGTCTGAAGTTTTCCTTTAATGCCTTCTATGTCTTCAGGCCCTTCGATTATTCTTCCTGAAACATGTAAGCAACCTTTCTGAAAATCTAAAAACTTTTCTTCGGTTTCGATTGTTACGTCTATCTGCACCTTTTCTTTTTCCTCTTGATTTTCTCCAAATTTAATTACACGATGTGTCCTTCCCGAAACTAAATCCTTTTTATCTATGAAGTCATACAGAAGTAGTAGGTCCTCAAGAGAAGTGGGGATTAAGACTATAAAATTTTTTTCTTGATCATGGTTCAATACTCTCATCACTAATTTTTCACAAAATCCATGACTTTTAACGTTCTTAAAGTTAATTCCCCTTATGGGAAAGTTAGAAGTGGGCCGGGTCAGATTCGAACTGACGATCACCACCTTGTAAGGGTGGCATCCTAACCAGGCTAGACCACCGGCCCACTCAGTCTAGTTGAAAAAAGCAGATTTATTTCTTTCGTTGATAGAAGATGGTGGTGATGGTCCTCAAGGTTCACAGAAGTTTCAGAGGCACAGGCGCAGAAAGCCTTTATACCCCTACGTTTTAACACAGGAAGTTTGCCTTACTGCTGCTCTCTCCCGAGCCTAGCAGGTTCGGCAATTAGACGTTTCGGAGCCCCTACGAGCTCCTAGCGCGCCTACTTCCTGTTTAAAACTTTGGGGTCCTCATTAGGCACCTACACCTGTGGTACTTCTGAAACTTCTGTTATCCTTGAGTTTCGGGCCCCCGCATATCGCCGGTTTCGGGGAGAGGGTACGGCGAGCACCCAGCCCACCATCACCACCGAAGAAAAATAGAGAAGGAATAAGTTAAAAAACCTTTTCTTTTTTAGAGTTGTTAAGACTTTTTATGATTTTCAAGAAACAAACAATCCTAAAAATGTTCACGGCTTTATAGCTCATAAAAAATAGAATAATCGGATTCTTATCCATTCCTTGACCTTTGCTACCCTAGGAAGGAAGAACATTGGAGCTTATAAGGCGAATATACTTTAAGTGAAAAACAGATAAAAGAAAAATGAAAAACAACCTAGTTAATAAGAAAGAATTCGTTTTTGTTATTTTATTGTTGTGTCTGATTATAAGCGAAGCAGTTAGTACTTCTCTTGGAGAGCCATACTATAATTTTACAGGACAAACGAACAAGTTTACCGACATCATAGACAATGTGCTAAACGTAGTTGAGCAAACAACGATTTATTTTGCGCGAAGAGTTCTAAAAGTTACTCTTGACATAACTAGCGCACTGTACGCACCCTTAGGAGTAGTTGGAATTGTACTTTATGTTACTAAAATAAACAAGTATTTGGGGAAGGAGCTTATATACGGAGCTTTATTGCTGGCATTTTTCTCACAATTTATACTGCCTCTTCTTTTATAACAAAGGCAAGGGGCTTTATGATTTTCATGAAGAAAAAGATTTAATAACATTAGCAGAAAATAACCTCGACGCAGAATGACTGAGGAAGGTTCTAGAATAAGGAAAATTCACGCAAGGGAAATTTTAGATTCGAGAGGAAACCCTACGGTTGAAGCAGAAGTTATCCTACAAAGTGGAGACACAGGAAGAGCTTCTGTTCCATCTGGCGCTTCGACTGGAAAATGGGAAGCAATTGAGCTTAGAGATAAAGACAAAAAGAGATTTAATGGAAAAGGAGTTCTAGAAGCTGTAAAAAACATTAATGAAATAATATCTAAAGCTTTAGTTGGAAAAGATGCGCTAAACCAGAAACAAGTAGACGAAACTATGATTAACCTAGATGGAACGGAACAAAAAAGTAGACTTGGGGGAAATGCCATACTTGCAGTTTCTTTAGCAACCGCTAAGGCTGCTGCAGCATATACGAAGATGCCACTGTACGAGTACCTGAGCAAAAAAGAAAGTTACGTGATGCCTGTGCCTCTAATGAACATCATAAACGGAGGAAAACATGCAGGTAATGAACTTGCTATACAAGAGTTTAAGATAATTCCCTATGGCGCTGATAGCTTTCCTGAAGCTTTAAGACAGGGCGTAGAGACGTATCAAAAATTAAAGGAACTTTTACGAGAAAATTATGGTCCCTCTGCAATAAATGTAGGAGATGAGGGAGGATTTGCGCCACCTATGAAGTCAACTAAAGAGGCGCTTAGTATGTTACTTAAGGCAATAGAAGCAGCAGGTTATACTGAGAAAGAAATAGCGTTAGGACTAGATGCAGCGGCTTCTTCGTTTTACAATGAAAAGGACAAAACTTATTTAATCGATGGAAAAAAACTAAGCGGCGGTGAGCTAATAGAGTACTACTCAGAAATAATAGAAGAGTTCCCCTTGGTGTCTATCGAAGACCCGTTTCAGGAAGAAGATTATGAAAACTTCGCAGAATTTACTAAGAGATTTGGAAGCAGGTTGCAGATAATTGGAGACGACATTTTTGTGACAAACAAGAAAAAACTTGAGTTTGGAATTGAAAAAGGCATTGCAAATGCGCTTTTATTTAAGGTGAACCAGATTGGAACTTTAACCGAAGCGTTTAGCACCATGGAACTAGCACTCTCAAAAAACTATAAAGTTGTAGTTAGTCACAGATCGGGAGAAACAGAAGACGATTACATCGCAGACATAGCTGTTGGCAAATGTACAGGAGAAATAAAAACTGGTGCTCCATGCAGAGGGGAGAGAACCGCAAAATACAACAGACTACTTAGAATAAATGAAGAGTTAGGCGAAAAAGCAAAGTATATTGGAAAGCAACTATTCAAAACTTAAGATATTCTTTCTTAAAGAATAAACGTGTAAAACCACCCTTAAAGTCATTTAAGGGTTCTGTTTTTACAAGTAAAGGTATGTTATTGGTTATTTTTCCAGTTGCTAAGCAACATTTCTCTGGCAAATTTGAAATAAACGCAGTCAGGGAGTCAGAATCAAGGTCGGTAACTTTGGATAAGAAAGCGATATCATTATCATTAATATAATTAAAAATAAAAATAGAGTCAGATTGGCGGTATATAAACTTTGAGAGGCTTTCAGGCTCATTTGTTATAAAAAATAGAGATAGACCTAAGTGACGCATCCTCGTTACAAGGTCCTCCCAGAAACTCATATCCTGATACAAATGCGCTTCCTCAGCAAAAAGAAAAATTGGCTCTAGCGATCCGTTCTCCAAAGATTCAAGGAGCTGATTCATTGAAAGCTGTATAATTAACTTTCTAAATATTGAAGATTGTCCTCGTAACATAAGAGAAATGCACCTTCCTTCAGATGACCTAAATTCGTCGATAAACGTTTTTTCTGGTAAATCGTCTGTAATTATTCCAGAAGACTCAAGCAACTCTAATCTTCGGATTAATGCATCCCTAATGTAATCATTTATTTGCGCAAAAGCTATTTCTTTTTTTAGCGACTTAAACGAGAGATGCCCAGACTCTCTCAACCTATCCCAAATTCTTGAGATTTCCATGATAGAAGATTGTGGAAGATTAAAAAGATTTTGAAGTATAGAAATGAACACGGGCTTTGAAATAGAGTGAAAAGAAAATTTTAGATTTTTCCCTGGAACTAAAGAAACAAAATTCCTCGAACTATGACTAACAGAATATTCGTTGTTGATGTCTATAACGAAACATTTTGCGCCATTGTTAACAAGAGCCTTTACTAGAGTTTTTGCTAACATGGACTTACCAGCACCTTTTCTTCCAAGTATTATGTTTAAGGAGCCGTCGAACTTAGTTAGGTCGATAACAACGTTGCCCCCAGGTTCACTTAAAAGCTCTCCAATTGAAAAGGGGATTCTATTTTCGTTGCCCATGACAGACCTTATTTCACTTGTAGAAATTTTCTTAACTATTGTTTTGTGCCTTGATGGCACCCAGAGAGTACTTCTATAAAAATGTCCGTTCAGCAAAGCACCCCTTATCTTACACTTAAGGATTTTTGAGCTTATAATTTCATCATCGAATTGTTCAATAGATGTATCGTGGCCTTCATTTTCCACGACTACTTCTTGAGCTTTTGTTAATCGCATTATCTCTTCCAGTTCTCCAGGTATACTTAGATATGCTACATCTACAACTTGTAAAATTAAGGACCTGTTCGATTGAACTTCAAAAATTTCTAAGAAGTCTCCTATGTTTACTTCGTCAGGAGGAGTTTCTAAGATTTCGAAGTATTGACCAGTTTTACCAAAAAGAGCAAGCATTATGAGTCAACCCCATAGCGAACCTAGCAAAAGCTTCCTACCATCCAATTTTCTTGTAACATTTATTTTTTCTTTCATGTAAAGAGAAAGCCTTGCACTCGACGCTTCGTACGGAAGAATCTTAGCAAAAATATGCGCTAACTTCAAAGTTAGAGGATATCCAAAAGAAAGTTCATCGTTTTTTATAAGCATAGATAAAATCTTACAAGCTTCTGTGGTATTGTTGCTTAGTAAACTGAGCTTAACAATAAAACCATTAGGGGAAAGCCTAGCTAGAAAGGTATTATCTTTTAAATTTACTACGAAAGGATGCTTTGGAAAAACTGAAAATACCTTCACGTTCTCAACCTGAAAGACTTTATCCACACTTATAAGAAAATTCTTATGGTAACTTTTAAGTTTGCTTTCAACTTCCTTTAAGTCTAAACCATCTACAAGAACAATTCCGTTAGAGATAATTTCATTTGCACGTATTATGGCATCGATTTCCATTTCATGAAAATAACTGTCAGAGCTCTCAGACCTAAATAAAAAAGGGCCGCTTCTAATCACGCGAATGTTGTTCCGATTTTTTCGAAAAACTAGCGCAGACCTAAGTAAAATGTAATAGTTTTCGGCATCCTGGCCGAGTACAACGAAGGAAGAATCCACAGCAACTATTGGTACTGCTTCGTCAGAATCACTACTTATTGGGACTATGTTCCCAGCTAGATCAAGAATTCCTTTTTCGTCTTCTTTTGACAACTCCTTACTTAGAAGTCCTGTGTTAGTTTCGATGCTCATTTCATTTCTACTCTTGTGAGCTTGCTCTTCCAGAATTCTTCAAACTTTCTAGGGGGATAGAAGAAAAAACACCCCTATCAGAAAGTTTGTATGTACCTTTATCTACTCTTTCAACCTCGCCCAATTTTACTAACAGAGAGAGGTTATTTCCTATAGTCTTTTGAGATGCAGCTATTATTGTTGAAAGTTCCCTGATAGACAAGCTTGGAGAAGGTCTTAAACCAAGCTCATACGATAGTCTAGCGGCAAGCAAAGCTTTCTTTATACCTTCTATGGTATCTTTTGGTTTGCGCAAGAAAATGATTTCGCTTCCGCTTATTCTTAGGTCATTTGATAAGAAATCAACAATTTCTTGGCTTGTGGGAAAGGCCAAGACAAGTTTGCTCAGAACTTGAAGCTGAGGTAAGTGAGTGAAAAGGAATTTTTCAACTTCAAATGCAACAGACTTAGCATCTCCGGAAAACTTAGAAGAGACATTTAAGTTATCGGCTTTTATTTCCAAGTATACTTCTACGTTACTTTGGCTCATTGTTGCACAACCACCCCTCTAAGTTTCTTAGCGAGCTCTCTTGCAAGAACTTTTCCTTTTTCTGTGAGTATGTATTCACCTGTTTCTTTTTTTGTAACAATGCCTTCTCGTCTCATTTCATAAAGTCTAGCAGCATACCCAGTTGAAACTATACCGCTCTTATTGAGTAACATTCCTATGTCACCACTTTTTAGGCCCTCCTCTTTCAGTGGGTACAGCAAAAGCATTATTGCCTCTTTATCTGTCACTTCTCTATGTAGTCCACTCAGTACTGGCAACCCCTTTTCATCCACTTTAACTATGCCTTTTAGATCAACGTCACCAACTTTTGCAACAAGCTGCTCCTTTACTGAGTCAAGTTTTGAAATTACTTCTGGCAACTTGTCCAAAAGTTCATTAATTTCTTCTAAAGAGTCAGCGGAAAGTTCAATTTGGCTTTCTTCGTGTCTGGTGCTTATCTTTATCTGCTTCATTTCTACGTAACGTATACGTAACTATACGTATTTAAGCTTTTCTCTGAATGGTCTCGCTTGCCTGAGTTGCCTGATTGACATTTCTCTACAGCTAAAGCCAGGAGATTCTCTGGTTCAGCCTCTATGGCTTCACTAATATCGAGTTCTGGGCTATGTTAAGCCAGCCCTGCTATGAGTGTATAGCTCATAGCCCGCTTTTTCACGGACAACTCGTCGAGAATATTAATTACTTATTTTAAAATCTGTCGGCAACTCATCCCAGAACTGAGGTTCTAGGCTTTCTTGCCGAACCATTTGAAACAGTACCATATTTTATAAAAAATACTATAAAGCAAAGAGCCAAAACTAAACCGACTTACTTTTTAGCATCATTATAGCTTGAGCCAAATCACCGTTTGTCATCTTAAGGGCAGATTTTGCTTCTTCCACGCTTTTACCCGTCTGTTGTGCAACAAGCAGGATGTCTTCCTCGGAAGGCTCGTAGCCTTCTTTTTCTTCGCCTCCTTCTTCAACTTCTTCGCCAACTATTTGGTACATTGACTGCTCTGGATTTTTTATTCTAAAAACTGTTGGGTTTCTTATGACTATTGTTTTTTCATCCATTATAAGTCTCACTTCTTTTATGCCTTCGACTTCTTCAAGATTTATGCCGAGTCTTTTAAGTAATCGTTCTTGGTCTCTTCTTGAAAGTTTCTTCATGGAAATCCTTCTATCGGTATAAGAGTTAAAGTATTTCGTACGCCGTCAATTTTTCTTATCCTTTCAGAGACTATCTCTTTAAGCTTTTCGGGATTTTCCGCCTTAACTTTTACGACTATGTCATAAACACCATAAACAACCCAAGCTTCTGCAATTTCAGGAACTTTTTTAAGTTCATTCACTATACGTGATTCGGCGCCAATTTCAACATTTACCAAAACATACGCATGCGAGAAGGACATTTATCTCATCCGTTTTAATTTTTGCTAAAAGTATAAATTTAAATGTTTCTATGGAAATGTTAGTTTTATTCTCTACACTACTTTAAAGCAACAGAAGGTGGGGCCAGGGCGATTCTCAAGCTTACAAGCCTTTTGAACGCCCATAAACGGGTTTCTTCCAAGCTCCAACCTTTCTTCATCTTGTCATCAGAAAACCCTATAATGGCTGGAGCCCGTCGTCATTGGCTAGGCCACATTTTACGTGGCCTATATACCTGGTTAGACCATGGCCCCACCAATTCTTAAGCCAAGAAAAAACGAATAAATAAACTTTGCGCTTACCTAAACTTGCTCTGTTAATTTAAGTTTCAAGGGAAGTATCGTCGTAAGAACTAGATTCTTTTATTATTCTCCTAGGAAGTAAATAGGAAACTTAGGGGCCCTCAATCTGAAATTAAGTTCATTCTTTCTTCTTGATTAAACAAGCAAAATAAGTTTAGGCTAGACGTGTTCTAATCTGCAAACTTTCTTACGTAAGCATCGAAGCATTCAGGTTCTATTCTTTTGTACTACATCTTTCAATTACTTCGAATAACTAAATTCGTAAGTTTCTATGGAACAAGGTTTAAAGAGCTACAGGTTGTAATAAAGTGTAAGTAAACAGTATGCTTTTCATAAGCTTAACTAGGCTTCTTAAGAAAAGCTCATAGGAATTTCTAGTCCTGGAAGACCAAAGGATTTCTTGACGTAGGACTCGTAATTGAGCTTTTTCAAATGTACATAAAAAAATAAGTTTTATCTTGTTATCTCAGAAGACTGAAAGACTTCTAACAATTTTTTGTTTGATGGCTTCTCAAAATATCTTCTAATTGGGTCGATTATGCTTGAGATCTCTCTGGCAACGGATAACTTTAGGTCCATTGGATGTAGTTTTCCTTCAATATATTCTTTTTCCAGCTCTTCATAGGACGAAAAAATAATATCACCACCATATTTAGCAGCTCTTTCCACTAGAAATTCTTTCTTCTCATGAAATATAAGGTACTTTGCTAATTCTAGTACAGGGTTCATTTCAGCTTGTTTTTCTGGGCACCATGCCTTTAATAGTTTTTCTCTTATTTGTTCCTCAGAGTCGTGAATAAAAATTGCAGTCCAAGGTTGGCTTTTGCTCATTTTTGAAGCTATTACTTGCTCTGTTTTATCCTCAAAGTTTACTTTTGGAGGTTCTGCTAAACCCATCAGTAGATGGTGATGAAGCGCTATGGGCTTTTTCCACCCTAGCTTAGGGAAAACTTCTCTCGCCAAAACATGTACCTTCCTTTGGTCCATTCCACCATGAGGAATATCTTCGCCTAAGTATTTTATGTCAACAGCCTGCATTGGAGGATATATATACTGAGCAAAATTTAACGATTCTTTTTCTGTTCTTCCCATTATGGTTAAACAACGTGTAACTCTATTGAGAGTTACATTGGATGAAAATCTTATTACATCTTTCCAATATTCATCGTTATTGTGGTACAAGTCAGAACCAAGCACTATCTTTGCTTTTGGGCAAAAGAACTTGAAAGCTTCTTCAAAGTACTTCGCGGCCTTTAAGATATTATCCCAACGACCTCCAAGTTTCTTATTTATGAAACTATGCCAATCTGCAAGATAAACAGTGACCTCAACACCAGCTTCCGCTAAATCGTTTATTTTGTAACCACTAACTACCAAAGTACCAAGGTGTAGCAAACCTGAAATCTCAAAGCCTATGTAATGTTTAGGATGCTCGTTTGTCTCAAGTAATTCTTTAAGTTCTTTTTCGGTGATTATTTCTTCTGTGGGTGGTCTCTTGATTAGCTCTAGTTTTGTTTCTACGTCCATAAAGAAGTACTTATTTTGGCCCTCTTTTAAGTCTTAAAGATACCTAAACAAGAAACAACGATGGATTGAAAAAGCAAACATAAGCTGATTTCTTACGAAAAGTTTTTTAATTCAGCCTTAAGTAAACTGCTTGCTTCTCTGGGGGCCGGTCGTCTAGTCTGGTTAGGATATCTGCCTGACACGCAGAAGGTCGCCAGTTCAAATCTGGCCCGGCCCACTCCTTAATTTTATTAGTAAAATACCTAAAGTATTCGTGAGTAAAGAATTTATATGTTCAATTGGCATAGATAACCTTGATTAAGGGATTGAGCATGGAATATTTAACAGACGAAGAATTTAAACACGAAATTGAGCTATTTTCAACACAACTCCAAAGAGTAAGGCAGCAGATAGAAAGGCTAGTAGCCTTAAAGAACGAAGGAAAAGTAAGCGACCAAGTATTTAAAGAAGTCTTGGAAGAAATAACAAATAGAGTAAATGCATACTCAAACAAATACAGCGAAATAGAAGAAGCTGTTGCTACCAAGCAGACAAAAGTAAAGGACGAAGCAAAAGAGATAAAGCACTACCTTGAAACTCTAGAAGTTAAGTACACTATTGGTGCGGTTCCTGAAGACCAGTATAAGGTAAACAGAGCAAGCTACACGATGCGCTTCCAAAACTTAGACGAATTCAGTAGAGCAATTGCAAGCTTAATGAACACCATTAGAGATAATTGGAACAAGATAACCTCCTATGTTAACCAATTTAGGCCTGTTTCGAAAGAAGAAGAAATACCAGCTACACCCCCACCACTCACCATACCTCCTCCGATCTACGAAACAAAAACGGAAGAAAAGCTGGTAGCACAAACACCTACAAAAGCTTCAACGCCTCCTGCGTCAACAGCTACCGTTACCTCAGAACAAAAGAAGAAAGAAAAGAAAATTTGTCCGAAATGCGGAGCTGAGAACCCAGCGGACGCAACATTTTGTTACAACTGTGGCGCAAAACTAATATAAACATTCAAAGTTTTAGCTTTTTACTTTTTTCTTCTTTCTATTATTCAAAGAGGGCTCCTAAGCCAGCAATTTCCTCAGCTTTCTCCTCTTTCTTTTCCTCCTTTGGCTTTTCTTCAGCCTTTTGTGGCGCTTGAGGAGCTGCAGGTGCTACGCTAACAGGAGCAGAAAGAAAAGAAGCTGCGCTTGAAAGAACTTTGTCTATGTCAACGTTAGATAGTGCTGAAACGATCATTTTTATTCTTTGCATGTCTGGTTCGGTTCCAGCTGCCTTTATGACGTTAGCTATGCTTTCTTCGTTTATCTCCTTCTTTACAGAGTGAAGGAGAAGTACAGCATGAAGATATTCAGACATCTTCGGCTCGATCCTAAGCTTAAGAAAGCACCAGTATATAAAGACTACTTTTTGTAACTAGATCTAAAGATGGAGCCCTGCTGCCTTATAAGCAAGAGCGAAGGAGCAAAGTTTTTCTTGAGTCTAGGCTTATTTTTAGCAACGTTACTTCTTTTTTATTTTTTTTATATTTTAGGAGTCAACCCGCCCTTTCGGCCTAACTGACACAACTTATGAAAAAAATGTGTCTTCTTGAAAGAACGTTCATTCCTGAGACTGTTTAGTTTATTGCGCGCCTTCTTTTAAGACTTTGAAGCACTCTCAATGAGCTTATTAAGTAGCAAAGACTTATTCTCCGCCATTTGTAACAATAAAGCAATGTTATCTTCCGTAACTATCGAAGCTTCTAAACTTAAAATTTGTGCTTCTCTGTGAGCTTTAATGAGAAGTAGTGGTAAAGTATCTTTTGTAAAGTAGTTTATTTCTGTTGCTAAAACAACATACTTTCTGTTGGCTTCTACAAGTTCGCTTAGTATTTTTTCTGGTTCAGTTGTCAACAGTGCTCCTTCTACTATGGTGCCATCGATTAGAGCAGCTCTGGGTCTCAAGTACATTCTTATTGGCTTTAAACCAAGTTTTGATAAGGCGGCGGCGAGCTTTGCGTTAATTTTCTCGCCAGCCCTTGCAACTACAGCTTCCTTAGTAATCCAAATACTGCCTTTGTCTATTCTTGTGGGAATTCCCGCTTCGTTAAGCTCGGAAATCATTGGACCCGGGGGCAAACCAGTATTCCCAGGTTTAACGACAAGATCCTCTTCTAAGACGCTTCCAGCTTTTGCTGGAAGAAGAAGAGCATTCTTTACAAATTCTCTTGACAGCTTAAATGGATCCTCGTTGGTGAAAGCTAGAAGAATTGAACCACTAGTGTACTTTTGCGCAAGCTCAATTAAGTTTTTGTTGCCTGTTTTTTCTGCAGCTCTCTTAAACAACGATGGTTTTTCGAACTTAAACTTAACTCTTCCCCTAAAAATCTCTCTCATTTCATTAATGACTTTCGTTCTAAGACCATTAGCTTCAATCACCATAACATACTTGTAGGAATTTATTAAAGCAACTAGCTCTTCTACTCTTTTTCCTTTTTTTACGAGAGATGCTCTAACTCTTTGCATTCTATTCACCTTTTCTCCTCTTGTAGTGAACTGGAGAACCCATCGTTGTTTTTACTACGATCTTATCAATCTTTCTTCGCGCATCTTGAATTTTTTGTTCTAGAGCTGAAATTATTTTTGCTGCATTTTCGTTTAGTTTTTCTACAGGCATATCTTCAGTTCCTATGAAGCTTGAGACTGTGGATTGAGATTTTATCCTTACTAAAACGCTCCTCTTAAGCCTCTCAACGGTCGATGTAATGTCCGCGTTTGGAGCAACAGCTATAGGCATTCTGTCTTTTGGACCCAGAAATGGCCCAAGTATTTTTCCAACCAAGGGCATAAGAGAAACTTCAGAGATAAAGAAGTCATACTGTGAAGCAAGCTTCCTTGCTGCTTTTTTATTGCCCGCAAGAGATTCTAGATCTTCTCTTGAAATTACTGGAACGTTTAATTTCCTCGCCTGCGCTAATAAGGCCCCAGAAGTTATTACCGCTACTTTATTCTCCTTTGAAGAGGGGAAGTTTGGAAGTTCAACCTGTAAAGAAAATCTATTTTCTGGCTTTTTAAGGTCAATTTCTCTTAACTTAACGTAGAGCTCGACAGACTGCAGAAAGTTTCTTTTCTTGTTATTTGTTTCGTTTAATGCCTTTTCAATAAGTTGCCTTGTAACTTCTTCTAAAGAAGGCAGCTTAGGACTCACCTCCTTGAGGAACACTTAATTTTCCTTCTTTTACCATTTGTATCACATCCTTAGGGTTTTTTCCGTCTACAGTTATTCCTACGCTTACACATGTTCCCAACACTTGAAGTACTGTGGCTTTAAGGCTGCCTCTTTTTGTAGCAACATACTTTGTCTTTGCTATTTCAATTATGTCTTTAAACGTAACGTTTCCTATTGGTTGCTTTATTCCATTAGAAGAACCTTTTTCAACACCAGCTGCTTTAAAGAGTAAAGCAGAAGTTGGAGGAAGACCAACTTGAATTTCAAACTTTTTGGTTTCCGTATCGACTATAATCTTAACGGGCACCTTGCTTCCTTGAAAATTAGCTGTAGCTTTGTTTATTTCTGCTACTATTGCGCCTATGTTAACACCCAGGGGTCCCAGCTGTGGGCCTAAAGGAGGCCCTCCGCTTACCTGACCACCCGTAACGATCGCTGAAATTTCTACTTTTTCTGGCATCTCTATGCGCTACACCTCTGCCCTGACTTATTTTTAAACCTGTTTTTTCCCCTTCTCGACAAGCCTCACTAAGTCCATAGACAAAGTTATAGGAAATATGGAGCCACTTTCTTGTAGCTCTATAGTAACCTCGTTCTTTGCCCGGTCTATGTCTACGACTCTTGCTCTCATTCTTTTGAAGACTCCCGTTTTTACTTCGACCACATCACCTATAGAAAACTCTTCAGTTGTAGGCTTCTCGGTAAAGTATTTTGAAATTTCTTCGTCTTTGACTATGCCTTGCAGTCTTCCCCTAACATCCTTTACGTCTTGAGAAACAAGGTCTACCTGGTAGGCAGTTTTTGCCTCTACATAAATAAAACCCTTCAGATCTTCTGGAACGGTTACCGAAAAAATCTCAAAATTCTCAGCTAAAGCTTTATACATTATAACTTCTGCTACCGCTCTTTCCCTACCAGGTGTAACTTTTACTATAAAAAACATAAGATTCACCTAGGCCTTAGTTGCAATAGCAATGCCAAGAACTGGACGAGGTAAGTTATTATACCTACGACGGTGATTCCCAGAAAAGTTATCTTTAATGAGTGAATAAAATCGTCCATACTAGGCTTTGTCGATACTTTTAGCATTCTCCTTATTTTCTCAATTAATTCCAACAACACTTTCTCTCTCCATAAAGTAGAGAAAATCTCTTTTTTAAGTATTTACTTTATTCTTTAACTAAGTTTTGGAAACTAAAAAGAACTTAAGAAAACAACAACTCACACACGTAACTCTTCATAGAAAAGGGTCTTAAATCTGAGTATTTTTGTCCGGTTCCAACGTAGGAGATGGGTTTTTTTGAGACGTAAGAGACCGAAATTGCAGCGCCACCTTTTACGTCTGCATCAAACTTAGTCAAAACTATTGAATCGAATCCAACAAACTCTAAAAAAGTTCTTGCTTGCTCAACCGCATCATTTCCTGTTAAGGCGTCTACTATTAGTATTGTGTGGTTTGGCTCTATGACCCTTTTAATTTTTCTAAGTTCGTTCATTAAGTTCACGTTCACATGTGTTCTTCCAGCAGTATCAACTAGGATAACATTTAAGTTGTTGTATTCAGAGAATTTTATGGCATCGTATGCAACGGAGGCTGGATCTTCGCCGTACTTGCCAGAGTAGAAAGGGAGGTTTAGAGCGCTTGCATGATGTTTTAGTTGCTCAATAGCTCCAGCTCTAAACGTATCCGCGCAAACTAACAGAGGCTTTAGGCCCTCCTCTTTAAAAAGTCTTGCAAACTTTGCCAAGGTAGTTGATTTCCCGGTTCCATTAGAGCCTACGAACATAACTATGAATTTTCCGCCTAAGCTAACGGCATGGGATGCTTCTCTAACTAGGTCTACTTCTTCTGTTGGGAGCACGCTCAATAAGTATTGTTTTGCTTCTTCAACTAAGGTGTTTTGAATGTTCGAAGAGAACATTGGAAATTTTCTTTCCTTTAGTTTGTTTATAATGTGTTTTGAAAAAATATCAGCTAGGTCGTAAGCTATGTCGTTTTCTACTAGTTTCAGCTTGAATTCATCTTCCAATTCTTCGAGTTCTTTATCGGAGAGTTTTCTTGATAATAATTTGCTAAAAAACGACTTAACAGAAAAACCTAATGACTTACTCATTTCGTTGCAGTTTGTAGTCTTTGGCTTATTTGAACCAATTTTGACTGTTTGTCATTTAGTTGTTGCTGAGCTTGCATCATTTCTTCGAGTGCACTCTGTTTAGCTTTCCTTATCGACTCGACTCGTTCTTCTAAGATTTTTTGGCAGTCATCTATGGTTTTATCGACGAATACACCTTCTCCAATGTTTATTAACGCTCTTTTACTGTCAACAATGCTCGCCCTTATGTAAACACCACCTCCAATATCGACAAGCATTTGCTGGCCTTCTTGAGATTGTGTTAACGCCTTAATGGCATCTTTTGCAGTTAGTAGTGTGCTTTCTGATGCTTCTAAAAGCTGGTAACGTTGCCTAAGAGCTTGAATGTATTCTTCTAGTGCCTTCGACTCGGCATAAAGCCGCCTAAACTCTTCTTCTAATGAAGACATAATTTCTTCGCACTCTTTACCTCAAGAGAGAGCTATTATAAAGATTTATTTCGCTTTCTTTGGAAGCAAACAAAAATTACGATTTTGGGATAAGCGTGGGCTGGGTCGGATTTGAACCGACGACAACTCGGTTTCTGAGAGAGTTCTCTTCAGCCGAGCGCTCTCCCAGTCTGCTCGTATCTAAACTCTGAGCTACCAGCCCACGTGTCTCTATTTAAGAAAGAAACTATTATTTATGCTTTATCTTTAGGGCTCAGGAGCAAGACCCCATCTTACCTTTACTGCGACACCTCTCTTTAGTACCCCAATAGCACTGGGGGGGACTACTAATTTTCCAACAGCAGCTAACTCATCATTACTGTTTACAACTAAAACTTCGGACCCAACTCTAAGGTTTTCATCAACTTTAATGACGTGCCTACAAAAGACGTTATGACCGCGTCTAGCGAAAGTATATGATTCGTCATTCACAAACACCCTGATGTTAGGAGGCATTACTTCAGCGTGCAACGTTCTCGCACCAGCTCTATGCAGAAGTAAGGTTCCTGTCGCACTGTCCAGCGTTGCTATAGTTTCACCGCATGAGTTTAGAATTTGTTTTGGTCTGTTAAAAAATTTTGAAAAAACAAAGCTAACTTCGCCTGGAGGAAACAGTTTCTCTCCAACTGAGAAGCCAAACTGATAATTCGCTATGTTAACTAGCATAAGCCTGAAGAATTCTTTTTCGTCTATAATGCTCATTTCTCTAGGCTCTTCGGTTCAGTAAAGATAGAGTTAAAAACTTTTAAGCGTTCCAGTGTTATCTTAAAAGAATGAATTGCGAAATTTGTGGTAAGAAGATTGTTGGAAAGCCAAAACTCGTAAAGGTTGGAGGGGCGTTTCTCTATGCTTGTGACGAGTGCGCTAAAAAACTAAAGAAAGTACCGCAACTAGAACAAAGTACTAAGCCAGCAAAAAAGGTTATGACAGAAAATAAGAGAACCGAAAGAAAAGTTGCTTTAAAACAAATAGAAAGCGAACTTAAGCTGAAGCCAGTTAGAGATTTTGCGAAGATTGTGAAGGAAGCAAGAGAAAAACAGGGGTTAAGCATATTACAGCTTTCCATGGCTGTTGGTCTAAAGGAATCGACCTTAAAGAAAATCGAGGCTGGAAAGTTAATACCACCAATCGAAAGCGCAAAAAAATTGGAGAGAGTATTAAAGGTAGCTCTTTTGGAAGAGGAGAAAGAAGAAGCTAGTACAGAAACTTCATTACTGAAATCAAAACCTGCGAATTTAACTCTTGGAGAAGTTTTTGACATGCGCGGAAGAAAAAGAGAAAATGACTCAAGAACCTGAAGTTTGGATACTTAGATTAGGACATAGAGTTTTTAGAGACAAAAGAATAACTACACATCTTGCACTTGTTGGAAGAGCTTTTGGGGCAAGCGGAATTTATATTGAAGGTGATGCAGACCCAAAAATAAAAGAAAAGGTAGAGGAAGTAAACAAAACATGGGGAGGAGAGTTTGTTGTAAGTTTTGTTAGCAACTGGATTGATTTCGTGAAAAAATGGAAAAGCGAAGAAGGAACTGTCGTTCATCTGACAATGTACGGCTTACCATTTGAAGATGTTATAAACTTGATAAAAGATGAGAAAAAGAAAGTTTTAGTTATAGTTGGCGGAAAGAAAGTTCCGCAAGTTGCTTACGAAGTTGCAGACTATAACTTAGCAGTAACAAACCAGCCGCACTCGGAAGTTGCAGCTATAGCACTTTTCCTGGATAGATATTTCGAGGGTAAAGAACCGCTTCATAGAAATCCAAAGGTAAAAATAGTACCTACGCCAAGGGGAAAGTTTGTTATATCGAGAAGTCTACGGTGAAAGACAGGACTCTATTCTACAGTAAGACCTAAAGACTTTGCCAATTTTTTAAAACCTTCAAAAGTAACCCTGCCTCCAACCATTATTTCTTCTCTGGACGGAAGGATGAGGCTATCTTTGTAAAGGCCACTTAAGTCAGCTATGTAAAAAGCATGAATTACAAAGAGGAGAAGATTCAATTCTTTACTACTTAGTTCGCTCTCTATTTCTTCTAGTTCTTCGTCTGAAAGCGAACAAACTTTTCTTAACGAAGCTTCAATGGATTCTTTGTCTTCGTCCATTGCATCAAGTAGGTCTTTTAATGTAATGTCGTATTCTTTGAGTAAATTTTCAAGCGCTTTTCTTACGCTTATGTAGCTCATAGCTCTAAGCTCAAGGATATATCCTGCTTATAGTTCTTGGAAAAGGAACTGCGAACTTTATGTTTGGTAAGTCTAAAATATAAACGAGAATTCTTTCTATTCCCAATCCAAATCCAGCGTGAGGAACAGAGCCATACTTTCTGAGATCTAGGTACCAAGAATAGTCCTCTGGGGAGTAGCCCTCTTCCTTTATTCTTTTTAACAGAACATCGTAGTCAGAAATTCTTTCTCCACCACCTATTATTTCTCCAACTTTCGGGAATAATAGGTCATTTGAGAGTACAACTTCGTTTCTTTGAGGGTCAGGCTTATGGTAAAAAGCTCTAGTATTTTTAGGGAAGTGCGTTATAAATACAGGACCACCAACGATGTTAACAAGCGTCTTTTCTTCATCTGCTCCTAAGTCAGAACCCCACTCGATCTTTATACCCTCTCTTGAGAGTAGGGTTATAGCTTCATCATAAGTAATTCTTTTGAACGGTTTTTGAGGAGGACTGAAATTTGGGTTTATCGACCTTATTTCGTGCCCCATTTTCGAATCTAGTTCTCTCAAAACATCTGTAACAATAGCCTCCTCTAAGTTAATTATTCCATTAAGATCACACCATGCTTCTTCAACTTCAAGATGCCAAAACTCTGTTAGGTGACGTCTTGTTTTTGATTTTTCAGCTCTGAAGGAAGGTTGTAACGTAAATACTTTTTCTAAAGAAAAAATTCCGGCTTCAAGGTAAAACTGAGAACTTTGGGTTAGATAAGCTTTTTTGCCAAAGTAATTTAGCTCAAAAAGGGTAGCTCCACCTTCGCAAGCTGCTGTTATTAGAGTGGGACAAGAAAATTCTCTAAAGCCATTCCTAATAAGCCACTCCCTAAAGAGCCTAAGTAACTCAGACCTAATCAGTAGAAGTTTTGAAAATTTTCTGCTCCTAATTGAGAGATGTCTATAGTTTCCCAAAACTTTGCTTGAAACACCTTTCCTTATGGGAAAATCCTTATTAGAAGCAGAAACAACAACCACTTTTTGCGCGAGAATTTCAACGCCGCCAGGTGCACGTTTGTCCCTCCTAACTTCACCCTCAACTATAACTGAGCTTTCTCTTCCAAGCCCCTTTATTTCATCGAACTCCTTTGGATCCATCTTATCCTTCTTTATAACAACTTGAACAAGCCCTGATGAATCTCTTAAATTAATAAAGAGCAGTTTTCCTAGCGAAGCTACGGTGTGAACCCATCCAGCCAGTTTAACTTTTTCCCCTTCACTCTTAGAAAAAACCTCTCCTATATAATTTTTTTCCATTCTTTTTCTTGAACGTCCTTTTAAGCAGCAGCCTTTTTTAAGGTTTATACTTCTTAATTATTTCTGCAGCTTTCTCAGCTTGTTCGCTTGAAACAAATGGCCTATTACCACTAGAAAGTATTGATTTTATTTCTACGGGATTAGTTGGAAGCAGGTTTACTAGCATGATCGCATCCTTTCTAGTTAGATTTGCTTCTTTAACTAGTTCTTCAACCATTTTTTTAGCGGTAGCAGCATCAATACGAACTATCTCCTTTAGGTAGGATTCTAAGGCTCTCCTAAAAGACGATGGAGACTTAGGAAGGGACTCTATTATTTCTTTTGCTTCTGCATTTGTTATGTCTGTTTCTTCAATTTTTTTCCTAGGCATTTTTTTGCACCAGCACTAAATGTTCAGGCCTTGCAATTACCAACTTTTCTTTCTTACCATCCAATATTTTAACTAAAAAAGCTCTTCCACGTTTCTCAACAATCAGCCCCCTCTTTCCGTGGAACCTTCTGAAAGGCATTCCATCATGAACAGAAGGATCTATTTTTATTACTACTTCATCGCCTTCCTTGTACTCGTACATAAACTTGGAAAGAGTTTTTAGTCCTTTTTCTCTTACCTCCTTAGAAAGCAGATCTCGAGTTTTTATCCTTTTTCCATGAGTTTGGGGCAAAGTTTACTCACCTTTTATCTCCAGTACTTCAAGCGATTCCCACTTTAAAGGGGTATTTAACAATTCTGCAAGCGAAGGTTTAGTTCTGCCGTTGTCGCCGTCTATGAACTCTTTTACGTATGTTCCACCTTGAGCTTCTAACGTAACTTCCATTTCTTTTTCGTTAATGGGAGAAATCTTAATCCACTTTATTATCTTCTTTCTAACTTTATCAGCCCTTCTCCATAGAACGCGAGTGGGAGTTCTTTGGTAGATAACTAGGTTCTGCACCATTTTCTCCACATTAGCAATTTCTTCTTCACTTGGAATATTGTCAGCCTTAACCCTGAGCCTATACACCTTGCTTATTTTTTCTCCAACCATTTTTATCTTAACTATTTCTTTTCTACTACAAAAGCGTAGAGAGCTAATTTCAGCTATGCCCTTAAAGGACGAGTTAAATGTAGTTTCAAGAGAAGAGAGAACTGCCGTTCTTTTTTTTGGCTCGATTATTTCTAAAACAAAAGGCCTCCCGCTACCAAGCATGAGAGCATCAACATCTTCTCTTCCAGCACCATGAAGTTTCACATCTTTTGCTTTAAAAGCAGGAACAAAAACAGAAGCAAGTAATCCTTCTATAGAAGTTAAGGGGTCCTTTCCGACTTTTCTCGTTTGAGATATACCAGAAGAAAGTTTTCTGTATTTACCATACACATACAATGGGTTAGGGTGTACGGTTACTATCTTTTTTATTGGATCAAGCAATAAAGTAATATCTGGAGAAACTGCAGAATGCCTCCTTCTTATTTTTTCTTCAATTAAGTTGCTGAGTACTCGATTAAATTCAGTTTTTATGCTTTCTCCAGTAGAAATTCCGAATTCAATTTTAATGAGGTCATCCTTACTTAAGATTTCCTTGGGTATAGAGGAAGTGACCTGAAAGGTATTGAACTCTACCTCAGACATCTGATTTTCAATAAGCCTTAGAAAAGTATCTAAATTTGAGAAGAGCGAGTTACCACACACATAACATTTTTCTTCATGAGAGTTCTTTACGCCTAGGCTTTCTAACGTTGTTTTCGACTGCTTAAAACCAGATCTTACGAGAGCTCTTAAGACGCTAACAGCTACCTTTCTTTTTCCTTCACTGAGAAGTTTTACTGCTTTTAAATGCAAGCAAAGCTTTATGGAATGTCCAATTTCTTCGCTATCTGCTTTTTCATCAAGCAGATGGAATTGCCTACCAAGACAGCGGTCGCACAGCGAATATTTACTCAAAATTAGTCTGGAAACTTCAAGAACGTCCGATTTTCTTATCAATTGGAAACAGCCCTCTGTAGCCTCGCATGCGTTTAATCATCTTTTTAGATTTCTCATATTGTTCGAGCAATTCTTTAACTTCTTTTTCAGATCTTCCAGATCCTCTTGCGATTCTTCTTATTCTGCTACTGTTTATTATCGACGGATCTTGACGTTCTTCTTTATTCATTGAATTGATTATTGAGAGCCAGATCCTTGCTTTTTCTTCGGTAACTTCTTTAAGGTTGCTGGGAAGCTTATTTGCACCAGGAATCATCTTTAAAACTGTTGAATAGAGATCACTTTTAAATAATTCATTAAGTTGAAAAACAAAATCCTCTATTGTAAACTTTCCGGATGAAATTTGTTTTGCTCTGTCGATGTTTATTGTCTCCGAAACCTTTTTTATTATGCTCTTCAAGTCAGGCATTCCAAGTAAGTTTGAGGCATACTCTACGGGAACAAACTTTTCTAGGTCAGATATCTTTTCACCAGTTCCAACAAAGGCAACTTTTGCATTGGTGGCAGAAACAGCAGCAAGAGCACCACCACCCTTAGCAGAAGAGTCCATCTTAGTTAGAATGATGTACCCGACTTTTGCAACTTTATTAAAAGCTTCAGCTTGCGTTCTGGCTCTTTGACCTATTGATGCATCAAGCACTAGAAAAACTGCTTCAGGATTAATCGCCCTTACGAGTTCATGAAGCTCTTTTAACAAATTTTCTTCGTCTTTGTGCCTTCCAGCAGTATCGATAAGTATGAGGTCAGGATTCAAGTTTTTTTCCTCAATTTCCTTTATAGCACTAGCAAAAATTTTTATTGGGTTTTTCTCAAACTCACTCCCAAAAACAGGAACATCTTGATCTTTTAGAAGTTGTTTAAGCTGATCGAAAGCAGCAGGGCGATATGTATCAGCGCAAACTACACAAACATTGTAGCCCAACTTCTTGTAGTAGTAAGCAACTTTAGCTACCGTTGTTGTTTTTCCATACCCTTGAATTCCTACAAAGAGCCACTTAGAAGGTTTCGAAGTTATTTTTATTTCTACAGGATTTTCACCAATTAGTTTAGTTAATTCTTCGTAAACAGCATTTACAGCAAGCTCTCTAGTAGAAATTCCTAGAACTTTTTGCTTCGCTTTTGATTTTACTGTTTCTGAAAACTTTAGCACAAGTTCAACAGGTACGTCAGCCTTAAGTAAAGCCCTTTGTAACTCTCTAACTAATTCTTGAACATCTTCCTCTTCAACGTATGCCTTATTTATGAACTTCCTCAAAGCATTTGAAATTGTAGAAGCAATCGATTCCAACTTACTTATGAGTTATTGAATAAAAAACAAGGAGTATAAAATTCTTTGCCTGTTCAGTAGCTTTAAAATAGACCGATTTTTGAACAAACATAAGTTGTTGAAAGACCTAAAAAGCATCAAAAAAGTACCCCTCAGATTGCGGCTTCCTATTCTCTAAAGCACCTTTTGCCACTTAGCTTCGGGGCCTTTAGTGAAACCAACGAAAAAGAAGAGGAAACAGTAAAGACTCAGAGTGAGCTCACCCACAACCCATTGAACAAATGCTTAAAGCATCGCCCACCAAAAAAACTCAAGAAGACGAAGATCCAGTGAACTCTAAGAGCCACTTAGGTTTATCTAAGACTGCGCGACTTGATCCTTAGCAGACTTTAACCTTACCTTCTATAAGTCTATTTATAAACTCACTAAGATAGCTTTCAGAGAGAGTTTCTTCTAAAATTCTGGACACTTTCTTAACTATTTCGTCTTCCTTAGAATTTCCCTTAGGTATAACTTGAACCGCAATATTGGAAGGAATATTGATGGGCTGGCCAATCCTTGATACCAACCATACATAGACTTCGACAACTTCGCTGACTTCCTTATGTATAGAGTTTGCAATTTCAAATGAAAGCAAGTTGTAGATCTTACCTACGTGACTTACAGGATTTTTTCCTGCTGCCGCCTCAGAACCTGCCGGTCTTGCAAGAGAAATTAGCCCATTTACTCTGTTGCCCCGTCCAACTTGACCACTGTCTCCAGATTCAGCAGAAGTTCCAGTAACTGTAAGGTAGAGACCATTTTCTCCTCTTCCCTCGGCATCAAGGTTGTTTAGGTGCAACTCATAGTTACCGGCAAAGGGAGAGTCATCAAGATAAGACTTTATTTGCTCCATTACTTCAGATTTTCTTCTAAAGTAACTTAGCTCACTATCTATAAAACGATCTATGAAAGCCATAGAAATGGTTACATCCAGTTTGTTTTTTATCCTAACTGCCATCACTTTAACATCCTCGCCAGTTTCAGGAAATTGTTTCTTAAAATCGCTAGAATTAAGCTTCCGTTCTAGATCTAATACGACTTTCTCTGTCTTTGTTAGAGGAGCGTATCCAACGGCTGCAGAAGTATCGTTAGCTCCTAAAAATTTTCCACTTTTTCTTTTGAATATATCCGATAAATTCCCAGCACTTTTACCAATTTCGCTTTGAAACCTTATATGGTTATCTACGTCAAGAAATCTCAGATTATTCTTTATCCAATTTTTTGCAACTTTCTTTGCTAGAAGATCTATGTCGACTGTTTCTCCATCTAATGATGTTGTTGCCCTATCACCAAAAATTATTAGCATAGGTTTTTCTATAGTACCTCCGCCAAAAGTAGGCTTAGAGCTCCCCGCAGCAAGAAGAGCTTTGTCTAAGTTATAATGTAGTATGCCACCAAACTTTCGGATATACTCTTTGTTTAGCTCTACAGAGATCGCATCCACGATACTGTCTACGATAGTATCAGGATGCCCTATACCCTTCCTTTCAACAACCTCTATTGGCTGGTTTTCAACGGGTGATGCTTGTATTACATTTATGAACTTCATGAACTCATGTGAAAAAATGCAATTATTAAAGATTTGCAGAAAATTTTTGCCAAAAATTAACGTAGATAATAATACTAACAAAGAGTTGCTTAAAATAAGAAAGAGAAAAAGCTTAAATGGAGCCTTGGGACTTGCCTCTTAAGGAATATTGTGGAATTCTGTAACAAAAATTACTTTTTAGCTACGATCTTTGATTTTGGACAACCCTTATAATGAAACTTCGCCCACGGTGCTTAACATCATTAACCTTAAAAGTCGCCAACGCTTCTTATCCAATGTAACCTGGATTGCGTTTTGCTAATCCTCTCGATCTTCTACTGCTTAATGAGTAAAAACCTTACTCTATTAGCACCATAGGAGGCCATTGCTTTTCTTAAAACTTTTCCAAGCTTTAATTTAGAGCGGGCCCGAGGGGACTTCCAACCCATTTTAAGTTTTTGAACCCCTGATGTGCAGCTTAGGAGGCTGCCGCCTTGATCCATACTAGGCCACGGGCCCGCTTATTTTTTTCTTGTAGACTTTTTATTTCTTACTCTTGCAGTAAAGCTTTATAACCCTTCGATAAGCCTAGTTTTTACTATATTTCTCAATGAAAAAAATAAGCAAAGTAGACCTGATAAAAAAGAAAATGCTTCTTAGTGAGATTCTTTCCATACTAAAGAGGAGGTACACTTATAAAGAGATTTCTGAGTTTACAGGCCTCCCTCCGGCAGTACTCGCAAGATACACTAAAGGACACGTTTTGCCCAAAGAAGAGCGTGCAGATGAAATTGTAGAAAAGCTAACTAAAAAGATTCCAATTGAAGAAATTTTAGCTTCCTCGATTCAAAAAACTCATCAAGGCTACTACAACGTAACCTCGTTAATATGGGACATCGAACTACTTCGACTTGTTTCTAAAATAGTTGCCAGCAGGTTTGAAGGACTTGTTATAACAAAAGTGCTAACAGCTTCTGCCGATGGTGTTCCTCTTGCTACTTTAATAGCAAACGAGTTAGGCTTAGATCTCGTAGTCGCAAAAGATAGAAAAGAAGCAGGAATAGAAGAGTTTGTTGAAGAAACATTTATCCCAAGCGATACTGCAATAGTCAGGACACTATATATCCCCAAAAATTCAATAAAGAGAAGCGATTCAATACTAATAGTTGACGATGTAATAAGAACTGGAGAGACTCAGCTTTGCTTAATGCGACTAGTTGAAAAAACAAAAGCAAAAATTGCAGGCGCTTTCTTTCTTCTAGCTGTTGGAAACAAGTGGCGTGCTCTTTTAGAACAAGAAGAGGTTCCATTCTTCATTCTACTAAAGCTACCTTAGCCATCCTTCTATAAGCGAAAACCTTTTTTCATGCTTTTGCAAGCCATATCTTTGCAGAGGCTTTGCTAAGTGCCTCATGGAGGCGGGGTCAGGTAGATAGATTCCAGGGCTTAACTCCCTTTTTTCTATTACTATCTCTGGCTCCTTGCACTTAAACCCACATTTTTCGCATTCATAACCCTGTCTTTTTCCCTTTTTCTTGCATCTTACGTTGCAATTTGGACAAAGTGGCGCTCTTGCTTTTTTTAGTTCAACGAGTTTTAATATCTCCAGTTTCTCCAGATTTACGCAAATCTTATTGTTAAATTCTCTGGTTCCTCCTGAAACTAAGACTTCATCTCCATTTCTCAGTTTTCTTACAACATTGTTAAGCTTCCCACTTTCTTTGAAGCATACAACTTCGACGCTCTTGCCGTTTGCTTCAACTTCAAACTTTACGTGCCCTCCAGGAAGTATGCTAGGTACACTACTTACTTTTCCAAAAATTTTTATCACGTTGAATGGCTTTAAACTATTTTCTAAGTTTTTATCCTGTAAGTATGTAAAATGGGCATCCGTACCCTGGTTAGTTATGAAAATCATCCATCCTTCTATTTGTTCTTCGATTTTAAGGTAGCTGACAGCTTTTAGCAAAATACTTGGATCTTCACCTCTTATTCCTGCTAGTACTGGGTCTGGTCCATGAGGTGTGATTAAAACTCGCTTTCTTTCATAGTCGTAGTTATTAAAAGTAAAAGGATAAGTTGCAACGTCCATTTCTTTAACACTTTCTGAGTCTATTCTTCTTTTCTTACCAAAGTTCTCTTTTACCCTGTAGATCAAAAGCTCGTAAGTGTAGTCGTCAAGAAAGGTAGCACCTAATGCAGCAAGGGCTCCAACTACTCCCTTTTTTGAACCTTTCTTAAGGCTTATTATTTCAACTTTATTTTTTTCTGCCAAATCAATAGCCAGTTCTTCTGTTACTAGTGTGGTGAGCGCCCCCAGGTAGAACTTGTATAGCTCTTCATTAACATCATTAAAGCAAAGAGCAATGGCGGGATCAGTTCCCTCGTAGTTCAAGTATGAGTTCTCTCTTACAGTTTCAACTATCTTTTGTACAATTTCTTCTTTCTGTAGTTCAGATAATTCGTACACTAGCTTTACCGCACCATTACCTTTTGTTTTGTAAGGTACGTTTGGGTTAAGTCGCACTAGATGAGGATAATCCTTTGGAAGTAAGTTGTAACTGTTTTTTATATTTTTTACAATCTTGTAAGCAACGTAAGTAGTACAACCTCCGGCATATGAGTCTGTATCATCGATTCCTATTGAAAGCAGCATCTTTGACTTTCTTTACTAAAAGCTTGTTTTTAAGTTTAGAGTTAGCTATCAAAGAAAAAAGGACACTCAAAGAGCGGAGAATGGCCTAAAACAAAGTTCTTTGAATGCACGCTTCGGAATTCTTCAATCGTATTTTTTTCTTACTTTAGTACCCTCATGCCGAGCATTCAAATAACTATTAACGTTACTTTAAGAGGAAAGGGTTAATCTAAAGGAAGGACCACTTATAAGCTTTAAGTGTTACCAAAGAAGCAAAGATAAGAGACGCGGTAAATCAGAATAATGATTTAAAATCTACTTCTCACGCAACGAAGAATTAAATTTTAGTGGATAAATTGGAACTGAAAGCCCTAACGATGGAAGTGTGCTAATTTAGATGCTTTAAACTTTATTAGTTCAGTACAAATATTGAGCTAAAAAGAAGGAAGGTTACAACACAAAATGGCTCAAATTATCTCTGAAACTCTAATGAAGGAAAATATGAGATTTCTGCTTACAATTTAAGTTTTAGCTGATATAGGCAATATAACAAGAGACTTTGTTGACTCTAGAGCTATAGTTTTTGCTACATCAACAGTTTTAGAAGGAGCGCACCCCTTGATGCTTTATGCTATGTATTTAGTCAAAACTCTACGTCCTTCAGTAAAATATAGAGTTATCCTTAGCTCTTACGAATGGAGCAGAGAGCCACAAACATTTTAATGAACTCATAGAGTCACTTAAACTAAAGGTTGTTGGAACTCTAGAAATAAACGGACCTCAACTAAAGAAAACATTAGACAAATAACGGAAATTAGAAAGTTGCACACGAAGAAAGTTATAGAAGAAAGCCATGTAGGTGTACGATTTAGCTTGATTTGTACTGTAAAGCCGGGGTGGTAGCGTTGCTCAACAAGAGTACTTAGATTCTAAAAAGTGCATATTGAGAAAAAGAGTTTCAATATGGTGCGGAGGGTGGGATTTGAACCCACGAACCCCT
>JBAMLO010000015.1:0-50812 GCA_039793485.1 Nitrososphaera sp.
AGTTAATTATTAAGGTAGAAGTTCCTGAGGAGCTGAAGGAAGAATACAAAGAGATACTAGAAAGGCTCAACAAAGAGATAGTTGAGTGGGTGGAGATAGGCGTACTACAGGAGATTATAAACAAACGGGGAATTAGTGTAAAAAACGAAGACTTCTGGAAGCTAGTAAAAGAAGTGAAGAAAGGCGTTGCGAGAAAGCACGGCCTAGAGTAAACAATGCGCTAGTTATCGAGAAAATTTTTATCTAAAATTCATAAACTGGTAACCTTAAAAAACAACGAGTTTATTGCAACGGATAAAGGTATTCGTCTGCAGTGCGAACTACGACCTCTCCTTTAACTAGTTCTTTTTCGAACCCTTGGGCAAGATGGTAAAGAGGACCTTTTTCTTCGGGCAAAGTGATAATAGAAGACAGAAAATCTGGTACAACTCCTGAGAATTTTGGAATTTCTAGCTGTTCTATGCCAACGTATGAATCTTTCTTACTATAACTTGCTGCAAGTGTTTTATGTCCCTGGAGTATGCCCGATTTTGTGGCAGGAAGATAATAACACGATACTAACACGTTTCTTAATATATGAGAAAAAACACGTTAAAGATTAAATCAGACAAAATTAACTATAATTTTTTAAAAAGACTGATACTTACTTAAGAAATTTTCTGTTAAAGAACAATAAACAAGGTTATTTTAAACAGTCGTTACAAAATTTAAAGTGTTGCTCGATATAATAAGAACCCCTAATGAATCTCTAAGTCTTAAGTTGAAAGTCTCCACTAAAATACCATAATGTTTATAAGTTGGTAAATGTTATAATAAATGGTAAAAATGGAAGAAAAAACCACTCAAATGGATAAGATGGGAAGAATAGTCATACCCGCAGAATGGAGAAAAAATTTGGGAAAAAAAGTACTAATGGTTAAACTAAGCGATGATGAAATTCTGATAAAGTCTATAAAAAAACGCGGTAAGTTAACTGATTTAGTAGACTCTATAGAAATCGAAGACGTAGACAATTTCGAAGATACTCATGAATTAAGAAGTGTCGTATATGGCTAGATTTTTAGACTCTTCAATTTTTCTACATGCTTACTTGAAACCAAGAAGAAAGCTTAAGGATACAGAAAAGAAGATAAAGGAAAACGCATCAAACATACTTGAGAGCGTTGAAAGAGGAGAAGAAGTTGTTATATCAACAGTTCATGTTTCGGAAGTTCTTAACATAATAGAAGCAAGACTTGGATTAGATAGAGCGGCTCATTTCCTAGAAGATCTCCTTGCCATGGAAAACATAAGGATAGAAAAAGTAGAAAGAAAAGACTATGAAGAAGCTTTAGTTATATCCTCTAGGTTCAAAATAAGTCCAAACGATGCTATAGCATGCGCGATTTCAATGAGAATGAACATAAGTGAAATATACAGTTTTGATAAACACTTCGACAATGTTCCTTTCATGAAAAGAGTTACTAATGCGAATTGTAACGATGGTGAACGGGCGAGTTAAGCTTAGTTTTGCTTCGTAGACGTTTCTCATGCTACTGCAGGTGCTTATAAATGAGAATGCCGGCCTTAAGTGTTGCCAAGGATACTTTAAGCACTTTATTCAGATAAACAAAAAATAGATGAATTTATCGCTAAAACTGGATTTTCACTAAAGAGTTAAGAAGCTTGCCCCTTTTAGGAGGGAGTTTATTTATTGCACAATACAATTGAATGTTACCCCTATCTTCTTTAAAGCCACATTTTGGACATATCATAATTCTCATATTTTTAGTTATTTGTCTCAATTCAAGTTTTTCCCCCACATTTTGGCATATAGTGCTGTAAAGCCTAGTCTCTTCCCAATATATACCATACCATGAAAGGATATTCTCAAAGTACTTACTGAATGATACAATAGACCTCTGTAAACTATTCCCTCTTAAAGAGCTATCATCTGGCATATCTATCAAAACTAAGGGTTCTTTTCCGTGTCTTCTTGCTATCCTCTAATTCTTCTATAGCCTAGGCCAAGGGTTACTAAGAAAAGAGCGTAGAGAACTACTAAGCGTAAGTTCTCTGCCTCCCGAAACTTAGTTCAAACATAGGAAAAGTAACCCTTGACTATAAAACTCTTAAGTTAATAGGATAGGTGGAAGAGCTTGAGAAAGTCAGAATGTTTGTTGTGGCTTTTAAGTCTCGCTATCTTTATTGTTTTTTTGTTGACTCATGATGTTTTTGGTCTTCATATGGAACTCAGAGTCTTGCGATTCAGATATCCTCAGGAACCACCATATACGACTTCATAGCACGGCTTCTGAGATCCAGTGAAATAGCGAGTCGGAACTTTGTCATTTCTGGGTGACTCCTCAGACAATAGGAGACTTGTGAAGTGTATTAAGTAATGTACTCCTTGGGGTGGGACAACATGAAGCAAGGTTCTGAAAACGCATCATGGCGGATAAGCAGTAGTTGGATTGCTTAGCTTACCCTGTGCTAGGTATGTTTTCAAACAGCGGTTGGTGCCCTGAATTCTACGGAAAGCTCTATCAAGCCCATCTTTATCAGTTCTGTGTCATGCCTGGAATGTGAAGCTATTTATTCTTAGGACTATAATGAGATAATGATCACAGCAACAGTTATATTTTTAGTAATTATTGTGGTTGCCGCTCTCTGTTACGCAGAAGAAGCAAGAAGCTTTCTCTCATACCTCTACCATCTTCCGTCGGATAGTGAGACATTTTCCTTATATTTTTCTCATTGTTTCAAGAGCCTGTGGATTCAAAATGTTAAATCAAAAAATGAGACACATTCTTGTTGACTAAAGAATACAAGCTTAGGGCTCCTCTTAGAAAGGATGATGTTATTCAGCTTAGGGATAGACACATACCATACTTTAGTGGAGAGGCTTTTATAGGCGAGGGACGGGACTCAAAACTTAATATTGGAAGATAGAAGTAAGTCGCCTATTTCTCTTCAAGGTCTTGTCCAGTTTAATTCATTATACTAGTTAAGTTCACCAAACATAAGGTGCAACCGCACCTTACTAAAACTTACCCTTTCTTTTCCCCTTTAGATACCAAACCTAAAAGAAGGAAGATGACCCCTCCTATGAAACATAAAGTTGCAATCCTTGGGTCATATAGTTCTCCAGGAGTCAATAGACCTAACTCAGGAGCAAGTGCTGCGAGTATGCATATAAATATAAAGAAAATCCCAATAGCAACTCAACTTTCATCCATTCTTGGTACTTTCGAGTTATTACCGTGTCTCTAGTATATAAGGCTTTTAGGAGATCGTCTGACGTGTTAACTTAAGGTTTTAGGCTGAGAGTTAACTTTTTCTTACGTCTGAAACATTCGAGCTAAGCTTTAAGAGGCGGAGAACTAACCTTCTTCAGCGCCTATGATTGAACAATTTTTATGTTTTAGCGGTTCCACTATGTTAGAAAATGATTAACGAATCCTAAGAGAATACCTATTTGCTATCGTAAGTTTGTTCTTAGAACTTAATAAAATCAAGGAAAGAAGAATATTAAAAGAATTGGAATTAACCATGAAACTACAATAAGCCCAATCAACCACTTAAATTGGTTGTCTATCTTATTGTTTAACTCTTTAATTTCGTTTTTCATTTCATTCCTTAAACTATTGATTTCGTTCTTGGTTTCACTTCTTAAACTACTAATCTCACTTTCGATTCCTCTAAGGCGCTCGTTTATTTGATTGATAAAAACTTCAACTTTTCCTTCAAGAAAAGAAACTCTCTCTTCTAATGGCTTTGAATTCATCTTGTTTCCTGTATTCATTACTTATTTAGCTACTCATACGCACCAATATTTTAAGTTTATGCTAAAACCACATCGTCATTTTAACTTAATCAACAAAAAATTAAAGGGGTTATGACTATGAACACACTTCACAACTACCGCATGTGATGGAACCTACCTGTGGATAAGATAACCGATGAACAAAAAAAGCATGTTATAAGCAACTTGCCAAAACCAATCTGTTTTCCCTTACTTTCCCCAATTTACTTGCATTTCAGAAGAGTACAAAAATAGCTTCTTCTCGCCACTGCGTCTTTCTTAAGGAGAAGGTTAGAAACCTAGAGCTAATTAAGTTTGAATTAATAACGTTACATAACGGTAAGTAACGGTAAATTTATAAGCCGATGCTTTTATGTTTTATGTAAAAATGAAAGAAGTTGAAGGAGAGACGCTAGAGTTTAAGAGTTCCTTATCTGATTTCGACACTATACTGGCTACAATATCCGCTTTTTCTAACACGAAAGGAGGAAGGATACTGGTCGGTGTTGACGACAATGGAAAAATTGTAGGAATTGACATTGGTAAGGGAACTTTAGAGGAAATTGTGAATAGGATTTCACAAAACACAAACCCAAAAATATATCCTGAAATTAAAATTGAGCGAGTTCAAGACAAGAACATCATAGAAATTAGAGTTACAGAACGTAGCGATAAACCTGTTTTTGCTAAAGGAATTGCCTACAAAAGGGTTGGTAGGAACAATGTTAAGATGGATAGGGATGAGATCGTAAGCTTACTTAGGAAAGTTTATGAAATATCACATGAGGATGTTGAAGTTGCAAGCATTGAAGATATCGACTTCAATAAAGTAAGATCCTTCATAAATAGGGCCAGGGAAACAAGATCTAGCTTAATACCTGAAAATGAGACCATTGTTTTGAGAAACCTTGGACTAGTGAACAGCAAAGCTAAGCTAGCAGCTATAATGCTATTCGGTAAGAACCCACAAGCTTTCGCTCCATGGGCTGTGGTGAAGATTGGTAGATTCCTAGCGGAAGACACAAGACCTATTTTTGAGAAGGAGATTACGGGAGACCTTGTAGAGCAGATAGAAAAGAGCTATGCTGAAGTTCTGTCTTTAATAAGGAAGGAAATAAAAGTAAAGGGACTCAGAAGAGAAGAAATCTATGAATATCCCGTTGAAGCAATCAGAGAGCTCATTGTAAATGCCGTAACACATAGAGATTACTCTATTAAAAGCCCAATTTACATAAAGATATACGAAGAAAAGATTTCGATCGAAAATCCAGGTGGATTACCTCAAGGCATAACAGTTGATGAGCTTAAAAAACCTCACAGTTCAGTCCTCAGAAACCCCAAGTTAGCAAACGTACTCTATAACTTAGGGTACATAGAAAAGTGGGGAATAGGAACGTTGGAAGTCATTAAAAAATGTCTGCTTAATGGAAATGGTGAGCCTACCTTCTACTCTAACGGAGTGTTTAAAGCTGAAGTAAAGAGCAGGTATTCGGTGAACACTAGCGATAAGGAAAGGATTGCTGTTGAATACATAAGGAAAAAAGGAAAGGTTGCAAGACTGGAACTTGAAAAAATACTAGGGTTAAAAGAAAGCTCTGTAAGAAAACTTCTTGAAGAACTCCAACGTAAAGGTCTCATAGTGAAAGAAGGAAGGGGAAAAAGAACAAGATATAGACTTTCGGTTTTGTAAAACTTTACCGATGAGTAAATGACAAGTAGGAAGCGCAAAAACTTAAGGGGTTTAACTGAGCTAGGACCAGAGTAAGTAGAAGAGGATAACTCTCAAAATAGGGGGCTCCATGCTCTAGAAGAGGCTTATTTTGCCTCTGTCAGATTTAAATACCCTTTGCATTTAGAAAACATGTAAAAATTGCAGGTGTATTCTAACAGTTACGAAAAAGCGATAGAAGAAATAGCTTATGAACTAAAAAAACTATGGCCCGTTGACAAAAAGCGCTTTGAAGAAATAAAGAAGAGGATTTCTTCAAAATACAAGTTACCGAAAGTTCCTTCTAACACAGAAGTGCTTTTAGCTTTAGAAGAGGATTTCAGAGAAAAAGCATCTCAAGAGCTCGCGATAAAGAAAACTAGGTCAGCTTCAGGCGTCGTTGTTGTTGCAGCAATGACTGCTCCGTTACCGTGCCCACATAAGGAAGGACCATGCATATACTGCCCAGGAGGACCAAAGTTTGGAACCCCGCAAAGCTACACCGGTTATGAGCCAGCTGCGATGAGAGCAATTCAGCACAACTTTAATCCAAAAGAACAAGTTGAAGCAAGGCTAAGACAACTAGAACAAATGGGTCATAGCACAAAAAAAGTTGAACTAATAATTATGGGAGGAACTTTTCCTTCCTTTCCAGTCAAGTATCAAACGTTTTTCATAAAAGGGTGTCTTGATGCAATCAACGCTATGCCTTCAAGCTCTCTAGAAGAAGCAATAAGCATTGCTGAAAAAGCAAAGAGAAGGAATGTAGCACTAACCATAGAGACACGCCCGGACTACTGCAAGGAAGAACATGTTGATTTGATGCTTAGCTATGGTACTACTAGAGTTGAAATTGGAGTTCAGTCAATTTATGAAGACGTTCTAAAATTTGTTAATAGAGGACATACCGTTAAGGAAAGTATAGAGGCCATAAGAATTGCAAAGGATGCTGGATTAAAAGTTGTAATTCACATAATGCCAGGGTTGCCATTGTCGAGTTTTAACAGAGACATTGAGATGTTCAAGACAATTTTTGAAGATCAAGCATTTAAACCAGATATGATAAAGATATATCCAACGTTGGTTGTAGAAGGAACAAAACTATATGAGCTTTACAAAAGGGGAGAGTACAACGCTTTAAACGACGAAGAAGCTACAGAAATTGTAGCGAAGGCATTCGAGCTTTCTCCAAGATGGGTTAGGTTTATGAGGGTTCAAAGGGATATTCCGTCAACCAAAATAGTTGCTGGTCCAAAGCATGGGAACTTAAGAGAACTTGCACTAAGGAAGCTTCTAGAGAGTGGAAGAAGCACCAAGGAAATGAGATTCAGAGAAGCGGGCTTGAGAAACTTCTTTGAAGCTACAGAAATCAAGCTAATGAGAACTGACTATGAGGCATCGTTGGGACACGAAGTTTTTCTTGAATATGTAGATGCGAAAACGGATATTCTATTTGGATACTTAAGACTTAGAATTCCTTCAGAGTTTGCACATAGGCCAGAAATTAAGTCTAGCAACTCTGCTATAGTGAGAGAGCTTAAAGTTGTTGGAAGAGCAACTCCATTTGGAAAAGTTTACAGTAAATCTTGGCAGCATAGAGGACTTGGAGCTTCCTTGCTAAAAGAAGCAGAAAAGATAGCTATGGAAGATTTTGATGCTCACAAAGTACTAGTTACGTCGGCAATAGGAACAAGAGAATATTATTATAAGCTAGGTTATTCAAAAGATGGCGTATACGTATCGAGGGAACTAAAATGAGTACTAAAGAGCCAGAAGTAACAATTGGCTTCGAATGGCACCAGAGGCTAAAAACACACAAGCTTTTTTGCGATTGTCCTTCGATACTTGGGTTAAAGCCGGAATCAAGAATTATGAGACACATGCGTCTTTCGTACAGTGAGCTTGGCGAGCAGGATCCTGCTGCGGTACTTGAAGCCAAAAGAGCAAGAAAATTTTACTACGATTTTAGTTCGATGAACTCTTGTCTTGTTGAACTTGACGAAGCACCTCCACATGAAATTAACGAAGAAGCGCTAAGAATAGCGTTTAAGATTGCTTTAATGTTTAGAATGCAAATACTTGATGAGATAAGAGTTATGAGGAAAGTTGTTTTAGATGGAAGCAACACCACAGGATTTCAAAGAACTGCTTTAGTTGCAATAGGTACGAAGGAGTCTTTTCTTGAAACAAAGGAGGGCAATGTTAGACTTAAAACTCTTTGTTTAGAAGAGGAGTCAGCATTTATTGAAGAAACAGAAAGAGAAGAAGCAATTTACAGACTAGATAGATTAGGCATTCCGTTGATAGAATTAGCAACAGAACCAGATATCCATTCTGCAGAGCAAGCTATTGAAGTAGCAGAAAAAGTCGGGCTAATGCTTAGATTAACAGGAGATGTTCAGAGAGGATTAGGTTCCATTAGGCAAGATCTAAACATAAGCATTACAGGAGGAAGCAGACAAGAAATAAAGGGAGTCCAAGAACTTGAGCTAATTCCGGACATTATAAACTATGAAATAGAAAGACAAAGAAATTTGATTAAAATAAAGGACGAGCTAAATTCAAGAAAAGTAAAAAAAATTGAATTTAATTACTTCGATGTGACTAACGCTCTTAAAAAGTCGAACTCAAAACTAGTTAAGGAAGCTCTTACAAGGGGAGAAAAGGCCTACCTTCTTCCGCTTCCTGGCTTAGAAGGATTGCTTGGGATGCAAATTCAGCCAAAAAGAAGATTTGGTACAGAGTTAGCAGATTATGCTAGGGTTTGGGGAGGAGTGAGAGGGATTCTTCATTCAGATGAACTTCCAGGCTATGGAATTACAGCAGAAGAAGTCTCCTTGATTAGAAATGAAGTAAACTTAAATAAAGACTCTGCTTTCGTAATTGTTTTTTCAGATGCAAGAAAAGCAGAACTAGCATTAAAAGCAGTTCTTAATAGAGTAAATGCGGCCTTAGAGGGCGTTCCTTCAGAAACCAGAAAAGCTAATCCTGACGGGACGACTTCCTACTTAAGACCACTTCCTGGAGCGGCGAGGATGTATCCGGAAACAGATCTCCTACCAATAGTTGTTAGAAAAAGCATCATCGAGGAACTTAAAACGCAACTACCACCAGCTCCAGAGGAAGTTATGAAGCAAATAGTTGGGTATGGAGTTAGTGAACAAATGGCAAGACAACTTATAAGGTCTCCTGACCTTCAAACTTTTTATAAGTTAGTAAAAGAGAACGTAGATCCTGTTTTCGTTTCTTCAGTGTTGTTAAACATGATTCCAAGTCTAAGGAGAAGCGGCGTGAGGACAGACGAAATAAGTGAAAGCGATTTATGCTCCTTACTTTTAGCCTTCTCTAAAGAGAAACTGCCAAAAGAAGCAATTGAAGAGGCTTTAATACTACTATCGGAAGGAGAAGAAGTAAGTTCTGTTGTAAGCAAAATAAAGAATAAGGTAGTAGGAGAAGAGGAAGTAAGAAAAACCATTCAACAGATTGTTCTGGAAAAGAAAGAGCTAATAGATCAAAGAGGAAAAGACGCCATTAAACCTCTTATGGGCTTAGCAATGGAACGCCTCAGGGGGAAAGCGCAGGGGAGCTTAGTTTATGAGCTACTTAAGGAAGAAATAGAAAAGGTGATGAAATAATGCCGTACTCAAAGAAGGTTCAAGAGCTTCTTATCAAGAATGGAATAAAAGTGGGCGATATAGTAGAGGTTGAAGCTTATGGCGAAAAGCTATATGGAGTCCTCTTACCAAGGGAAGAAATAGACTTTGGAGACCAAGACGCAATAGTTATTAAGTTAAAAAATGGATACAATGTTGGCATAAATATATCGAACATAAGTAGTATAAGAAAGACTGAAGAACATATTGAGCTTGAAAAGTTTCCCAAATTAACTGAAGTAAAACAAAAACTAGAACTCCCAAGAATTTCATTTATTTCAACTGGTGGTACCATAAGTTCTAGAATAGACTACCTAACGGGAGGAGTAGCTATGCTTTTCTCTCCTGAAGAAATTTTAAATGGTGTACCAGAGCTTCAAAACATCGTAAACATAAGAAAGGCAGAAAGATTGTTCTCCTTAGCCTCCGAAGACTTAACTCCGAACGAATGGAAACAAATTGCAAGGAAAGTAGTTGAATTCTTAAGAGAAGGTGATGAAGGTGTAGTAATCTTACATGGAACAGATACAATGCATTTTACTGCCGCAGCATTGTCTTTCATGATAAGGGGCCTGAATGCTCCTGTAGTACTTACTGGCGCTCAGAGGTCTGTTGATAGAGGATCAAGAGACTCAGATTTTAACATAATTTCTTCTGCAATTGTAGCTACAAAGTTTCCGTACGCAGTAGTTTCTATAGTTTTTCATAGTTCAATGAGCGACGATGAAGCAATTGTAATAAGGGGTACGAGAGCTAGAAAAATGCATACCTCGAGAAGAGATGCCTTTAGACCAATAAATGAGATTCCACTTGCTAAGGTAAGTAAAGATGGAAATATAAGTGTATTAGTACATAACTTAAAATTGCGTTCAAAAAATACTCCTTGGGTTGATGACGTATTTGAGGAGAAAACTGCACTCATAAAGACTTATCCTGGTTCAAATCCAGAAATTCTGGAATTTCTAATCGACAAAGGTTACAGAGGCGTAATTCTTGAGGGAACTGGCTTAGGGCATGTTCCAACTCAAACCTTAGACCAGAGAAACTCTTGGCTTAATGCTATAAAGAGAGCAACAGACCAGTCGATTTTTGTTGGCATAACTTCTCAGTGCATCTATGGAAGAGTTGACCCATATGTATATAGAAACGCAAGACTTGCATTAAAATCTGGAGCAACGTACCTTTCAGATATGACTTCTGAAACAGCTTATGTAAAGCTTGGATGGTTACTGGGACATGGTTTTGATACAGAGGACATAAAGAAAATGATGTTGTTTAACTTTGCAGGAGAAATTTCAGATGGTGATGACCCAAGAACATATCTTTACTAATTTTTGGAAAAAATAGGTGAGTTCTTGGAATACGTGACTTTAAAACAGACTTGCGTAGCTTTTTTAGATTCACAAGTAACATTTTACTAACTTCATAGCTTGGTAAGTTCATACTCATAGGAAAAAGAATCGATGAGAGCTAGGATGAACTCAAGGGGAGCTCTAGGCTTATGAATTCCAAAGGCTACGCTATTAGCTATGAGTCGCAGTCTAGAGCCCTACAGAAAACGGAAAAGAAGAACAAATAGAGTTCCTTAAAATGCTAGGAGTAAATTTACTCACTTTGAGTAAAAAGATGCAACGTATAGTAAAAAAGTCTAAAATAAAACGAAAGATGCCAAACTCTACTAAAAGACCAATAGCAACAAAGAATAGACGAACAAAAAGGTTTTGCGAAGCTTGAAACGAGAGAGCTAGTGTTGTTGAAAAGACAAGGATAAGTAAACCTATTGCGAAAACCCACAAGAAAAATAAAAATGAAGCTTGAACTACTTTCTTTAAAGTTTCCATGTTCTTGAAGAAGTACGCTAACTTAACATCTCGTGCTTCATAAAGGATATTTAGGGAAACCAACCTTAAGTTGTAGTTTTTTTGAAGAGCAAAGTAAAGCTTTTAAAGTTTACTAAGCTAGTTGCTTTCGCTCTGTTAACTTAAGGTTTTAGCCTAAGGACTATGAGCCTAACTTATGTTCGCATTTGAAAGACAAAAGACTAATTTTTCACTCGTAGTTTGCTATCGGTAAATTGAAAAAACTTAAGAACTTAAGGTAGAGCTGAAAACTTTGTAGTTACTTCCATCTACTAAAAAGTTCATAACTAGAACATGCTTGAGCAACTAACTTTACTTTTCACTCAGCCGCCAAAAAGAGCTAGTAAAAGCTTATTTCGAGGGCATTAGAGGAGATTACGTTTATGGAGCCTAAGCTAACATGACTTTCTTAGCTCAGGAGTAAAGTTAAAATAACTACTACTTTAATACAAAAAACAAAATTGTTACCTCATGTTGTTCTAGAACCAAAAGAAAACTATAACAATGATTTTGCAAGGAACCACAGGGTTCTTCTTAAGAATCCCATCTCAGAATGGTCAAGCAGTGTTTTTTCAGCGAAAGTAAACATATTTAAGGAAGAGTCATTTTTTACTCCAAACAGAGATTATCCTGTCGAAGGTTTTCTTTGTGATTTACACGGTAGTACGTGGAAGGTTCTTGACTCTTTTGGCATTTCCTTAAGAGATGAAAACCTTCAAGAAGTTGAGATTAGTCCAACTAAAGTATACTATAACGTTTTGTCTGCAAAGTACTTCTACGAAGTAAAAAAGCATGGAGAGATTTCTTTAGATTTTTCTTTGTGCAATACTAGACTACCTAACGTTGCTTCTTTAAGAATAAAAATATCTCAGGAGAGAATTCCTTTAAGGTTTAAGTATTTCTTTTATTTTCTTCTAAAGCTTAGACCAATAAAGGGAAACTATATCCCATGTAATGTTTTCTCGAAGCATCCTGAAGGTGTTCTTTGCTCAAGCAGTAAAGTGGAAGTAAAAGTTGAAAGTAACCAGAGCATATACTCAGACATAAGTAAAGTTAGATCTTTAGTATGGAATTATAAGCAAGGTTATGGCTTCAGATATAAGGAAAACGACAGGGTGTCGTTTAAAAGTGAACAGGAAGAGATATACATAATTGGGCCTTTTTATACTAACGTATCTGAGGAGCCTATTGAACTTAAAGTTATAGCTGGTGAAACAAAACATTCAAAAGAGGAAGTACTTAGAGAATTACTTTGTTTATCTCCTATAAATTATTCTCATGTTAATGAGATATTATCATCTATTCCATTTGAAGGGATAAACGATGAAAACATAAGAGAAGCTATGAGGGGAAGACTAGTTGCACTACTAACTTTTGGGAAAAGGATTTCTCTAAACTCAAAAAAGTATCTTGTGCCTGAAGCAGGAGCATGGTGGTTTAGGGAAATTTGGCTTAGAGATCTCTACGAAGGACTTTTCTGGAGCCTTAACACTTATTTGATAGCAGGTCTTTACAATTTTGTTGCCAGCCAGATAGATTTTGGTTTTTCGCTGATGAACGACCATGGCATGTTGCCAAATTTTATTGTATTTGAAGGAGAAAGAAAAACATTGAACTTTGAATCAATTGACGCTACTTTACTATTTCATAGGCTAGTCTTGAAGTTAGGCCAAATAACTAACGACAAAGCCTTACTAGAAAAGGCACATAAAGCTTTTAGGAAGTTTGTTGATGCTGCTAGAGAGGATAAAATAAAAAGCGTTAGAATAGATGGAGGTTTAATTCTTTCACCCCCATACTACAGTTGGATTGATAGTAGGTACGACATAAAAATTGGCAACAAAACGATACACAATTTTCCTAGTAGAGTTTCGACGGATATGTTAAGAGAATTTCTCTTTAAATATCAAGATGAGAAAGATGTTTACGAACTACTTAATTCTTCGTCATTCTTTTTACCAGAAGTCCAAGCAATTTTTTGTCTCATTTCAAACGAGTACGAAAGAATAGTAAAAACTACGAACAACAACACCTCAAAGCTGGCTGAAGAATCACTTGAAAGATACCTTGAAATTTTAAAAAATAGCAAGACTAATATTCCACCAAATATAATTTACGTAAGTCACAAAAACGAACACCTAAAGGATGAAACTCTATCTTCTGCTTCTTTTTCTTCGGTTTCAATCCTAAAGTCTTACTTAAGCGAGGACATTCTGCAAAAAGCTCTTGAAACAGCGCAAAAAGAACTTGTTGTCTATAGGAAGCTCATGAGGCTTGGCTCTGAAGCTTACCCCTTCGGTTTAATTACGCAGAAAAGAGAACATGCACTTTACTTAGGAGATGAACAGTACCACGGCTATGTAGTTTGGCCAAGAGAAACGGTCTACCTCATAGACCTTTTAGAAAAACTTAACTTAACAAAAGAGGCTGATAAGATACTTCTCAACAACTTAGATGCGTCGATCTCTGAGAGAATCCCATTTTATCTTTCAGAATTGTTCGAAGTTCCAAAACCTCAAGAAATGCCAGAAAACGAATCAGAGAATCCAACACCGATAAAAAATCCAGCACAGTATTGGTCAATGTGGTTTGACCCATACCTGAAATGGCTTTTAACGTGAAGTTAATGTTCGGAAAGGCGTAGTAAAAACGTATCACAACTAAATAGCTTTTACCATTTTTACTGTTTCTTTTCTTATTTTTTCCAATACTTTATACCCACAGTACGGGCACCTTATTTCTCTAGGATTCATCATTTCTGGAGTAAAAACACTCCTGCAAGCTAAACATCTATAGACAATCGAAGATTTTTCCTCTTCCATTTCGCCCACTTTTAGCTTACAAACTAGTATAAATTTGTTTCGTTTTTATAATTTAGGGGTAGATTTTTTGCTTTTTTAGTAGCTTCAGAAATTCTTCGGCAGTTTTCATCATGCTTATTACATTAAACATTACATAAACTTCTTCAAAGCCTTGCTCTAAAACAATTTTAAGCAATTTTTCTAAGTCCTTACTTGTGTACTCATATTTGTAGTTGTATCTTCTTCCAAGCCCGTGAAGCCTAAAGTAGCGCACCTCTTGCTCAACAACAGGTTGGTCCCAAAATGGGTCGACTACGTGAATTAGGTCGTACTTTTCTATAATTTGTTTTAGTACCGTCTTTTCATTAAGCCATTCTCCTCGTGGTTCCCAACCAAGTTTAAATCCATATCGTTCAATGCTTGAAAAAAAGTTTTCCACGTTGCCCTTGTTTCTCATGCTAGGTTCAAAGCTTGGAGGCGATTGAAAGATTATTATCTTTGCGCCCAACGCCTTAGCAAATTCAGCGGTAGCTTTCCAAGCCTCAAACACTTCTTTAGTTGGCATAAAGTTTCCATAGTTTGCCAAATTTATTTTCTGCTTCCCCTTGTACCTTTTCCAAGTTGGACTACTGGCAGGATGTGTAATACCTTGCCAAGCCTTCAACGTATAAACAAAGTCTTCAGGCGCTTCTTCTTTCCATTTCTTGGCTGTCTTTTCAGATGGAATGTTATAAAATGTTTCTTGAATTTCAACTGTGTTGAACTTCTTAAAGTAGGTGTTCTTTGAAGTTGCAAACCCACACGTACCTACAAGAACTCTCATTCTAGCTCACTAGACTTTGACCTACAATTTTTTCGCTCTCATCTATAACTCTTAAAATTATTTTCTCAACAACTTTTAAGAAAGCTTCTTGGTTAAAGAGATTTTTTAGGTCTTCTTCTTTAATCAGGTTAGAAATTTCCTTGTGCTGCTTAGCTACTTCAAAAAAGTTTGTTTTGCTTTCTTCAACTTCGTCGGAAACAGCAGAAACTAAGCTATGAGCTTTCTTCCTTGACATTCCTCTCTTGATGAGTTCTGTTAGCAAAAGTTCAGAGTATATTTTTCCGTTTGTGAGTTCTAAGTTTTTTATCATTCTTTCCTTGTTTATCTCAAGGTCTTTGATAACCTTTTGAAAAGTAACTAGTTGTTCAGACAATAGCCCAAATACTTCTGGAAGCACTAACCTTTCAGTCGAGCTATTACTTAGGTCTCTTTCATGCCATAAGACTATGTTCTCAAGCATTGAAATAGTCAGCCCTCTTAGAACTCTTGCTATTCCAGAAACTTTTTCGCAGTTTATTGGGTTTCTCTTGTGTGGCATAGCAGAAGAGCCAACCTGCTCAGCTACAAATTTTTCTCTAACCTCGTCTATTTCAGTTCTTTGGAGGTTTCTAATCTCTGTTGCGATTTTATCTAAGATAGTCGAAAGTATCGCTATCTCAGCAATAAGCCTAGCATATAAGTCTCTGCTTAGAATTTGTGTGGCTACAGCAGGTTGTTTTAGCCCAAGTTTACTTAATGCAATTTTTTCAACTTCTATTCCTTTCTCTCCCATGATTAAGTAAGTTCCTACTGCACCGCTTATCTTTCCATACCGCATATCTTCCAGAGCTTCCTTTATTTTGGCATACGATCTAGAAACCTCCCACACCCATACTGAAAACTTCAACCCAAATACATATGGTTCGGCATGAATTCCATGAGTTCTTGCAACACAAATTGTGCTTCTATTTTCTAGAGCCTTCTTGGCGAGTATTTTTATTATGCTTAGTAGACGTTCAAGGATAATTGTTCCTGCTTTTTGAATTATGACCGCATTAGAGGTGTCTATGACATCGTTAGAAGTTAGTCCAAAATGCACGAATCTACCGTAGTCTCCACAGTTCTTTTCTATGTAGCTAACAAGTGCAGCAACTTCATGTTTTGTTTCTGCTTCGAGCTTTTTGATTGCATCTATGTCAACATCTTTTTTTGCAAATTGACTTATCACTTCTGCTGCTTCCTTTGGGATTAGGCCTAGATCGCTTTGAACTTCTGCAACAGTCTTTTCAACCTCAATCATCGTTTTGTACTTTTCTCTTTCGGTAAAGAGTTCAAGTATTGTTGGATCTCCGTACCTATAGTCTATTGGATGAACAGGCTCTCGCCGCATTTCCCCTCCCTTTTATAAGAAGAACTTAAATAATAGATTTTTGCTATGCTGAAAGCAGAAAATGACGCTAAAGGTAATTGTGTCTGGTTTCTGGGGCGATGAGGGAAAGCTTTAAGGCCCCTAGAAGGCAAAATTTCAGCCTACCTCGCACTGAGGGATCGCCCCGCCATCTCAGTTAGAACTGGCTCTATCAACGCAGGACATACTGTAGTTGTTAGTGGCAAAACGTATAAACTAAGACTAACTCCCAGCGCGTTCGTCTGCGAAAGTACGAGATTAATGATAGCTCCTGGTGCAAACATCTCTCTTGAAGTGTTCTTTAAAGAAATAGAAAGTTTAGGCCTAAAAAACAGGTTAAGAGTTGACTATAACGCTTCGATAATAGAAGAAAAACACATAAAGCAAGATCGAGAAGACAATTTCCTTAAGGAAATTATTGGAAGTACGGGGAGCGGGGTTGGCCCAGCAATAGCAGACAGAGTTCTTAGAAAAGCTAAGTTAGCCAAAGACATTCCAGAACTAAAAGACTTCTTGGTAGATGTCTCTGAAGAGGTAAACAATGCATTAGATGAAGGTAAAGTTGTTCACCTAGAAGGTTCTCAGGGCTTCTACTTGAGCTTGTACCACGGCACGTACCCTTATGTTACTGGAAGAGATACTACAGCAGCTGCAGTGCTTAGCGAAGTTGGCGTTGGACCTAAGAGAGTAGATGAAGTTATCCTAGTACTGAAAGGTTACGTAACGAGAGTAGGAAATGGACCACTGCCTGGTGAACTTCCACCCGAAGAAATTGAAAAACGAGGGTGGGTTGAAAGAGGAACAGTAACTGGCAGAGTTAGAAGAGCAGCGCCATTTAACTTTGAATTAGCCGCAAAAAGTGCAAGAGTTAACAGTGCTACGAGTATAGCTATAACAAAAATAGACCGTTTATTTCCTGAGTGTTCTCATGTGAGACAAAGAGAAGCTTTAAGTGATAGATGTATTGAGTTCATAAGCCAAGTGGAAAAAGCTACTGGTGTACCAGTAAAACTTGTAGGAACAGGAGAAGACATCTTAGATATCGTAGAGCTCTAGCTAATTAATTTTAATAAAAACTTAATTGTTTAAGCCAAAAAAAGAAATAAAAATTATCCATCAACTTTTACATGAATTGGTTCTTCGTAGTCTTTAGCATCTTTGTTTAATTTACCTTCTGAGGGTGCTCCAGGAGTTCCAGGTACAACACCACCTATCTTTTTTATAAACTCAAGGTCAAACGTGTTGTTAAGCTGAAAGCTGCTAGATTTTTCTTCTGTATCCTTTTTGTCCTCTAACTTTACTTCTGGTACGTTTGTAGAAGAAGCATTGGTACTTGCACTTGTTTCTACTTGTTCGTTGCTTGAAGAAAGTTGCTCAGTAGGTGCAACAACGATCGTCGGCTTCTGCTCCTCATTCGCGGGTACAGTAGGCTTTTCTTCAATCTCAATTTCAAGAAAGCTGAGCTCTCTGTTCAGAAGCTCCATTTCCTTCGAAAGTTTGCTCATAACTGTTTTAATTCCACTTAGCGCCATCCTGTATGTAACATCGTCAATTTCGCCAGACATAGCTTGAACTTCAACTATTGCCTGAACTTTCTGCATTTCAACTATCCTTCTTGCTATTTCTTCTCTTCTGACGTTGGCTGAATCCAGAAGCTCTTTCTTCCTTTTTTCTAGTTCTTCTTTTTCCTTATCAAAGCTAGCCTTTAGTTCGATATAAACTCGCTTGTGAAACGCGCTTGATTTGTTAAGCTCTTCAAGAGCTTTCCTTCTCTTAAAGTTAATTTCTATTTCTCGTCTCAAGTATTTTGCCTCATTTAGGAGTTTATCTGTGATCCTAATTTCAGTTGGAGTTATCTCCACTTCATCTTTGTCAAACTCCCGTACTTCACCATAGTCATCAAGGGTAGTTATTTTGTCTATTATGCCCCTTCCATTTCTCGTATAACAAACAACTTTTCCCAATTCTCTTCCTAGGTAATCTCTTACTGGAAGCCCAATTATTTTGTCGACTACAACTGGTGACATTTCCATGTTACATTGCTCTTATAGGAGTAGAAGCTTATGCAAATTACTGTCAACTATAGTGTAGCTCTTGCTAAAGATTTTTGAAGCTTATTTGTAATAAAGGTTCAAGTAGAAAGCCCTACTACCAAAACTAGGTGTTTCTAGATGTCTGTACTCACAGGAAGGGAGATAATAGAAGGCGGGATCGTAAGCAACTTAAAAAGTATAACAGAACAAATTCAGCCTGCGGGAGTTGACTTAACTTTGGATGAAGTTGAAACTTTTTCATCTCCATTTGTCTTATCTGAAGAAAGTACGGAACTTGCGAAAGTTGAAAAGTTGAGTCCCTCGGAAGGAAAGTACAGTCTAAAACCTGGAGCCTATAAAATAACGTATTCTGAAACCATAAACATTCCTAACGATGCAATTGGCCTTGTTTTTCCAAGGTCTTCACTGATAAGGTCAGGAATAATGGTATGCACAGCAGTTTGGGATCCAGGCTACAGAGGTAAGGGCTCAGGACTATTGCTGGTATTAAACCCTTCCGGAGCGACCCTATGGAAAGGCAGTAGGCTAGCCCAACTTATAATTATAAAAACAATTAAAAAACCAGACTTCACTTACAGAGGTAAGTATCAGAATGAGGGAATAACCTAAGTTTGCAGTCCATTTTTATTTTTCATAATATTAAACTTCGTTAAGAGAAAGTGTTAAATTCTTCTTAACTTAACTTAAAGTCGAAGAGTAAGGGATGAGACTAAGCGCTATAAAAATCATTGTAATAGCAGTAGTTGGAGTGTTCGTAATAGCGTTTATGCCATATCTTATTGGCGGTACATTTATGAAACCTCAAACTCCAAGCGCTAAAATAATGATAGGTTCTGTGCCTATATCGCTATCTTCAGGCATTTTTTACTACGATTATTTCTTTTCTATTCTTGGCACCTCTTATTTAACTTACCAGCTTTTAGCTACACCGCTTGGATATTCTGGGGGTACTACAGGTGGGACTATTGCAAGCGGCATGTATTCAGGAATCATTAACCCAGAGTGGCAATACGTTGCTTTAGCACTCGCAATTACTTTGGGATTAATTGCTACCATGACAAGCAGAAATTTGGTAGAGTCAGCGGTAGGTATACTTCTTGGGTATGTCGCATCAAGCGCACTTCAGCTTTACCTAGCAGAAAATTTGTTAACATCACCTTCATTGGGCCTAAGCTTAAGTGATCAAGCAATGGCATTTAATGCAGTTTTAGCGTTTCTAATTTCTTCAAACTTTATTTATTTAATTTTATCCCTTTTAGTATCTTTTGCCATAATAAAGTATGTTTTTCCACCAAAGGTCATACCATTACAAGAGAAGAAAATAGCATTAGCTTCTGAAGTAGTCACTACAACCACTCCGAAAAAAGAAGAAAGAGCAGAGATAAAGCCAATAGAAGAAGCTGCGCCTAAGGAAGAAACCAAGACACAAGTAAGTGAAGTAACACCATTTGAAGTTGCTGCTGAGCTCAAGAAAGAAGAAAAACCACCAGAAGCAAAGCTAGAAGTTCCTGAAGAACCTAAAGAAGCGGCAAAAATTGAGAGAGAAGTAGAAATTCAAGCTCCAGAGCAAAAACAAAAAGAGGCAGAAATTTATCCAGCAGAAGAAGAGAAAAAGACTGGAGAGGTAATAGAGCTACCCGAAGAGATATTCAAACCAATAGAGCAACCAAAGATAGAAGTTCGAGAAGTTGAGCAAGTAGAAGCCCCTACTAAAGAAGAAATTGCACCTATAGGAGAAAGTGTAACACCGTCTCAACTAAAAGAAGAGGAAACAACGAAAGAAGTGGTGGAAGAGAAAGAGAAGGTTTACGAAGAGAAGCGTGAACCTTCTGTAATAATTTCAGAACTTGAAAAACCGATAATAGAACTTCAAGAGAAAAAATATTCTGCTAAAATTGAGGATAGACTGAAGGTGAATCTGTACTGTAACATATGTGGCTATAAGCTTGTGTGGAACGAAGAAGAAGGAAGGTATGAATGCCCAGTATGTGGAGTGACGCAATAATCTAAACTTTTTACTTACAACTTTTAAGTGTTTAAAAAGACGATTATGTCTTCAGAAGATTTAAGCCAACACAATAAGTATATTGAGGGAATAAAAATTGTTACCTCCAACGAGCTACGATTAAGCATAGTAAAGTTACTTAACGAAAAAGGTCCACTAAACATTGGAAGCCTCTCTTCTAACCTTAATAGGTCAAGACAACTTATTAAGCACCACGTGTCAATACTAGAAAAAAACGAAATAATCGCACAAAAAAACTATGGTTCATTAAAAGTTTATGAACTTACTGAATTTGGCAAAAGAATGCTAGCTAAAATTCAGGACAAAGGTTTAGAAAAAGAAAATGAGAAAAAAACACGTTTGAGAAAGTTGTATCGCATTGGTATTACACTAATTATATCTCTCATTCCATTAATTCTTGCAATTGTACGATTTATTTTGGACAAAACTCATACTTTTTGGATCTTAGGAGGGATCATTGCATCTCTAACAATTTATTATGTTCTTAACAAAGTGTGGAAAGAAAGACAGCTAGCTATTTGATGGCTCTTAGGAAAGAACATAAAAGAATACTTCTAAGCACTTGGAGAGTTAACAACTGATTTCAGCAAGGATAGAGTAGATTTTCACCTCTTATTTAACTTTATAAACTAAAGCTACGCTATGAAAGCAATGAAAGTTGGTCTTTTTACCGAATGGTACCTTCCAATAAGAGGTGGAGTAAGTTCGCATGTAAATGGCTTGTACAAAGAGCTAAAGAGAAGGGGTCATGAGGTAAAAATATTCACAAAAAGAAGTAAACTTCGACGAGAAAGAAAAAACATTGATGAAGACGTTGTAGAGTTAAATCCAACTTTCCCTTTAGACCTTCCAATTCTGCCACCTTCAGGAGATGAAACACTAAAGGTAATATCGAGTTATGACTTAGATATAGTTCATTCGCATCATGCATTTACAGCAACACCTCTTGCTGGGTTGTCGTATGCTGAAAAATTAGGAATACCACGAGTTTTAACAAACCACTCTATACCTGCTGGAAAACATGATGGATACTTTTGGGAGACTGTAGGAAATCTAGCGTATCCAGTCAGATATTATATAAATAAAGCAGAGGTTGTAATAGCTGTGAGCAAAGCAGCGGCAAATTTTATAAGCTTTTTTGTTGATTATGCACCAATAAAAATTATTCCCAATGGAATAGATACAAGTAAGTTCAAACCAAATTTTGATAAAGAAAACAAAGAACTAAGAATACTATTTGTTAGTAGGTTAGTTCATAGAAAAGGACCTCACTTACTGATAAGAGCATTCAAGAGAGTAGTTAAGAAGTTTGACAACGTTTCTTTAACATTTGTTGGTTCAGGATATATGAGAGGAACACTGGAAGAACTTGCAATGAGCCTCAACGTAATAAATAAAATAAAATTTTTGGGAGATGTACCAGACGAAACTTTGCCTCAGATTTATTCTGAGTCAGATATTTTTGTTCTCCCTTCTTTGCATGCGGAATCGTTTGGACTAGTTTTACTTGAAGCTATGGCAAGTGGATTACCTGTTGTTGCCACAAATGTTGGCGGGATACCTGAAGTATTAGAAGACGGAAAAGAAGGATTCTTAGTAAAGCCTGACGAAAGAAGTATTGCTGACGCGCTAACTAAGCTGTTGGAAGATGAAAACTTAAGAAAGATGATGGGTAAAAATGGAAGAAGAAAAGCTGTTGAGAAATACGACTGGAAAAGTGTTGGCGAAAAAATAGAAGAAACATACAGAGAACTTTTGTAGCTTTTCAAGAAGAGTTAAAAATAAGTAATACTTTGTTTACTCTCTTAGGAAATTGTCGAGCACCTGAACAATACTCTCAAACGAAGTATCGTAAAGTTTCTTTCCTATTTCAGAAGTTGCTTTTTTTGGATCTCCAGCTATACCGAACGAAGAGTCTGCATACTTTAACATATCTTGCTTAACTAAGTAACTACTTAGGAATAAAGCCAGTGAAGTTAAGTAGGCATTTCCTTTACCTACGGGGCTTTCAGAAGCAAGCTCTTCAACTTTAGGTAAATTTTCAACTATGTTTATATACTTCTGTTTAAAGCTAAAGCCCTTTAGTGCTTCTTTAGCAACTTCTAGAGAATTGTTTGAGAAGGACAACACAACGACTCGCTCAATTCCGAGCGCCTTTACTTGACTTGCAATTTGTTTTAGTGTTAAGGCTAGACAATCTTTCTCTAATCCAAATAGCTTGTCATCTCCAACTTCGAACGGAATTGTTTGAGTGACCAGCACGTATGGCGAGAGTCTTTGCGCAACGTTGCTTGCGTATTCTTCAGTAATCTCAATTTCAGTACTTATTGCTAGGTGCGGACCATGATCCTTTAAACCTGCAATTGGTATGAGTGCTGCCATAGCCTGTTTGGCTCTGAATTTAAGCTCTGGCCCAGTCATTTGGCCAATTGGTTGCTTCATAGCTCACTTATATTGCAAATCCATAAATAAACTTAACTTTTCTTACTTTTAGAAATAACATTCTGGTATACTTCAAGAGTTTGTCTTGCTGCTGCTTGCCAAGTGAAGTATTTTAAGACCCTGTTTCGCCCATTTTTCCCCCATTCTTTCATCCTCTTTGGATCCTCAAGCGCGACTTTAATTCCCCACGCTATATCTCGGGGGTCATTTCCATTAATGTGAACACCATTTTGCTCAGGACCAGAAGGAATTACCTGCTCCCTAAAACCAACAACACCATTTGCTCCAACCACTACAGGCTTTCCCATAGACATTGCTTCTAGACTTACTATTCCAAAGGGCTCATAGACGCTTGGAAAAACTGCTAAGTCGCATGCGGCATAGTGAAGGATTCTTTCTTCCTCTGGAACAAATTCAAATCTAACTATTAAATTTTTTGAAATTCCAAGCCTCTCTGATAGTTCCATTATAGAATTTTGCTGCTCGCCCCTTCCAAGAATAACTAATTTAGCCTTCGGATATTGTGAAATAACATCGGGCATTGCTTGAATTAAGTTTACCACACCTTTGACCCATGTAAGCCGTCCTATAAACAAAATCATAATTTCATCGTCTTCAATACCATATCTTCTTCTTAGTTCTTCAACTTTTTCTTGAGGAACTTTTGAAGGGTCATATTTTTCTGGATCAACTCCATTCCAAACAACAGAAATTTTATCACTTGGCCACCCATGCCTTTCAAGGTCTTCTTTCATGGCATGACTAACTGTGATGATCCAATCTGCATGCTTTGCTGCCTCAAGTTCTAGATGCTTCACGGTTTGTGACCCGTCTCCTGTTCTTCCCCATTCTGTTGAATGAACATGAAAAACAACAGGTTTGTTCTTCATCATGTTTTTTATAGTTATTCCGGAAATAGCACTCAACCAATCATGAAATGCCACCACGTCATGAGTTTTACCTTCGCTCTTTTCTACTAAGTTAATAAATTTAGCAGTTGAAAGTATGTTATATATTAGTATGTCATTAAAAAATTTTATTTGTGGACCCCAACTAGTGATATCTTGAGTAAAGAATAGAGGAAAGACATTAGCGATATCAACAAGCAAAGGCCTATGAACTTCAACTCCTTGGATAACTTCTCGCGTTGGCAAGTTTCCAGGATTAATGGTAAAAACAGAAACATCGTTTCCATTTTTAATGTATTCTCTTGTTATGTACTCAGCGTACGTTCCAAGGCCTCCTACTAACATCGGAGGATACTCCCACACGAAAAATGCAATCCTCATCTTTTGTCTCAGTTTTTATTACGAAAATGTGTATTTATAACCTTTTTTTACTTAACTCAAGAAAGACTTTTAACTTCTCTTTAGCTCAATGTAGCTCATGAAAGAGGAAATACTAACAAAAGAAGCACCTGAACCAATAGGCCCTTATTCTCAAGCCATTCGCACTGGAAATTTAATATTTCTTTCTGGGGTAATCCCAGTAGATCCTGAAACTGGAAAAGTAATAAAAGGAGACATAAGACAGGCAACAGAGCAGGTTTTTAAGAACGCTTCCGCCATACTAAAAGCAGCAGGAGCCTCTCTTGAAAATGTAGTAAAAGTTACGGTGTTTTTAAGAGATTTAAGAAACTTTGATGAAATGAACAAGGTTTACTCAAATTGGTTTAAGAAACCCTATCCTGCAAGAACAACCGTCCAAGTTGCAGCGTTGCCCAAGGAAGTAGACATAGAGATAGATTTTATTGCAGAAATTTAAGAGAAGAACAACTTTCATTAGTTTGGTAGTTACCTAAAAAATGAAAAACTGAGAAAACAAAAGAAATAATGTATTGAACAAGCCAAAAAATAATTCCAGCATGAGCGTCACATTATTTCGTAGCTTAGGCCTTTGTTCTTTAAGCATTTCCCCAATTCTTCTAGAGTTTCGCCCCTCATAACTTCTACTATTATTTCTACCGTTGCCATAGCAGGAGGAATCCATGGCTCATTTCTCAAGTGTACTAAGTCAACAACGTTGGCTTTAACTTTAGAGACGCACTCTAGAACGTTTCTTAAACTACCAGGCCTATCAGGAATAGTTACAACAAGGCGGACCATTCTTCCTTCTTGTCTTAAGCTCTGTGTAATTATTCTAGCAAGCAAAAGAGGATTAACATTTCCACCGCTTATTATAGCTCCAACTTTCTTGGATTTAACATCTATTTTGTTTGATAGAATTGCAGCTAAACTTGCGGCTCCTGCAGGTTCTGCCACCATCTTAGTCCTTTCCAACAAAAGAAACATAGCTGTCATTATAATTTCGTCGCTCACTGTTACAAAATCATCTACAACTTCAGATGCCACTTTAAAGGTTAGTTCACCTGGCTTCTTTACGGATATGCCATCCGCTATCGAGTAGCCTCTCTTTACATCAACAATCTTTCCTTGTTTAAAAGACTCAGCAAACGCAGGATAGCTATTTGTTTGTACTCCTATTATCTTTGTTCCTGGAGCTATTTTCTTTACTACAGTTCCAACCCCAGCTATTAGTCCGCCTCCTCCAACTGGAACAAAAAGATAATCTAGGTTTTTAATCTCGTTTAAAATTTCAAAAGCAATTGTTCCTTGACCGCTTATAACATATTTATCGTCAAATGGATGAATCAACTTCACTTCTTTACCTTTTGTATACTCTACAGCATAAGCATATGCATCATCATATGTTTCTCCAGCTAAGATAACATTTGCACCATAATTTTTTGTTGCTTCAACTTTATTCGGATAAGCAAATTCTGGCATAAATATTGTAGACCTCATTCCAAGCATGCTCGCAGCAAGGGCAACTCCTTGAGCATGATTTCCAGCTGAAGCCGCCACTACTTCGTTAACACCTTCTTTTTTAGCTATAGTACAGGCATTAAGCGCACCTCTTACCTTGAACGCTCCCGTTTTTTGAAGGTTCTCAAGTTTAAGAAAAACTTCTGCGCCAGTCATCTTACTGAAGGATTCACTTCGTACCATTGGTGTTTTATGTACAAAGGGAGCTAAAGTTTCTGCTGCGAACTTTGATAAATTAAAGATTTCTTCTAGAATGTAGCTCATGTTAACTTCTCATCTCTTTGTTTCATTGAACTAATAAATCTTAATGGTAAAAACAAGCCAACGTAAATATCACCATTAAGCTCAAGCAAGTCAACTATTCCCTCAAAATTTAGCCTGTTCAAGTAGTCCATAATCTTTTGTTTTTCTTCTTTCAATTTGCTTGATAAGTTGTCAAGAGTTAAGTAAGGAGTGTTTTCTTCCTCAAAAATATTTGCAAGTCTTAGAGTAAACTCCTTTAGATCTCTTGAAAAATCAGAAAACTCGGCAACTTCTTGTTTTCCTTCAAGTCTTGCTAAAGAAAGCCTAAGATGCTCTGAATTTATTTTGCTGTTTCCTTCCCACTCTGCCTCCATTCCTGAAATTAACAACAACTCTAATCCATACCTTGCAGACCCATAACCAAACTTTGAGCTAATTCTACTAGCTAAAATAAGTTCATTCTCATCTATCACACCGTCTTCGAATACTTCTTCCACTCTTTTGCCAAGCACATCCTTCAGCTCACTCCAGCTATACGGCTCAAACTTAGATTTTGTTCTCCAAACATAATTCCTTATCCAGCTTTCTTCGAACATCAACGTATAATCGTTAACGCCAATAAATATTATGAATATTCTGGAGTCAGTAATTTCTTGCTGCTTTAGGATATCATAAACTAATTTTGATTTAGACTTCTTCCTCGCAAGGTAGCTGTCAAAGTCATCTAAAGCCAGTATCAAATAGCTTTCATTGTTTCTTAAGTACTCTATAACATTTTGAATCATTTCCGTTGCGCTAAAACCTCTTAATGATGCACTTGGTGTTACCCTTAAAGCAACAGCCTGAGCTAATGAAAAATCAGACGCTATAAATCTACAGTTGATTATATCTGTAATGATTCTAATGCCTTTCTTGCTCGCTATGTTATCAATAGTTCTAAAGAAGGCCCTAACTACCGAAGTTTTTCCGGTGCCGCTCGGACCTTGAATCATTACAGCCCAGGGGATTTGCTTTTCTCTTTCTAAGAGAGGAGAAAAAATCTTTAGAAGCTCGTTTATGTGTTGTTCTCTATGTGGCAACTCTAATGGTAAGTAGGAAGGACTTAACTTTGAAGCACCATCCCCTTTAAATATTCGCCCCAATTTCTTCACTTTGATTAGATAACTGAGAATTTATTACTTTTGCTATGTTTCTAATGAAAAAAATTAGCTAGAGCAAAGTAGAATTATTTCCGGCTTTAGTTTACTTGAACCTTCTTTTTGCTTCACTTACTATTTCATAGGAGTGACTTGTCCCAATTATGTTTGCCCCCGCTTCTAGGAAACTTAGGAGATCATCTAACGTTTTTATGCCTCCTGCTGCTTTTACTCCTGCTTTGTTTCCAATTGCACTCCTTATGAGTCTTACATCCTCAACTTTAGTTGATCTTGGTCCGTAACCTGTTGAAGTCTTTATGTAGTCAACACCAGAAGAAACGCATGTTTTGCTTACTTCAACTATCTGTTCTTCACTTAAGTATCCAACTTCTATTATTGCCTTTACGACATCAGCTCCACTTGCTTTTGCTTCTTCAACAATTTTTGATGCTTCAATTGCTACCGCTTCATCTCCATAGGAGAAATAAGCCCCAAGATTTATTACGTAATCTATTTCGTTTGCACCCATCTCAATTGCAGTTCTAACTTCATATAACTTTGTACTTAGAGTGCTATACCCAAAGGGAAAGGCCACTACAGCACAAATTTTTGTGTTAGAATTCTTAAGCAAACCATATGCGAGTTTCACAAGATAAGGAGGAACACAAACCGACCGATATTCATCATTTATTGCCTCATAAGCTAATCTTTGAACCTCTTCTACTGTTGTGTTTGGTTTTAAGACTGCTGCATCAATAACTTTAGAAACACTCTTCCAATTCAACTTTGGTCTTAAGTATTACTTAAATTCAAACCTTTATTTAAATTTAACACTTTTGAAGAAATTAGGACTAAAGCAAAGAAGTTAAATAGCGCTTCACTTAACAACACGTTGTTTAGAGCCTACAACTTTAACTTTGGATTACTAGCTTTAACTTTTGAGATTACCTCTAGTATGCCATTGTTTAAATTTATCTTCCTTTCATTCCAGTTTAGTGGTAAACCTACAAAAAGTTTGTACTTCTTCTTCCTCAACTTGAAAGTTAGCCAAAGACCGTCGTAGCTTATAGATCTTTCATCTATATGGTCCGGTGGAACAGAAATTATTATTCTAGCTACATTGTTGTCGACGATGATTTCACTTAATTTTACCCTGCCATGTGAACTTCTTGCTCTTGCTGAAAGCGGTACAAAAAGTTTTATCCTTAGCATATAGCCCGGTTTTCCGTTTCTTATTATTTTTCCGGCGTAGTAAGTTCCCTCTATTTTTCCTTGATCGATTTTTTGAAGAAGACCGTCTAAATCTGGATTTAACTTAAGAAACCTACTAAAGTTTTTCTCGAATTCTCCTTCCATCTATACTTTTTAACTCAAAGAAAGGGGGTATAAAACTATTTCTCTTGAAAATTCAAGTCAATAAAAAGTTTAAAAAGAATGGAGATAAAAACCTAAAAATAATCAAAAATGATAAAAAACTTTGTCTTTTATTAAATCTACTGGTGAAAAAGCATTGGAGTTTATGTTGGCAGTACGTCTTGGCGCTCTTGCTTAGGTAGAGGAATTCTTGCATCCAGTCTGCAATTTACGTTCACAAAACCTACGCAACACATGCGTTACGAATAAGTTGTAAGAACATTGAATCGTTCCCCCTTAGTAAAAAAGCATTTTAATAGATAACATAGCATTTCGAAGATTTTTATACCTCGTATTACTGTTATGTGAAGCGAATGGAAAGCATCAACCGGGTTGAAATATTTGTAGCTCATCCAGATGACGAAATAATTGGATTAGGCGGAACTTTAAGTAAACTTAAGAGTGCTGGAACTGAAATAAAAGTAATAATATTTCACCTTGGAGGGAAAAGCGTGAAGGGAGTTTATGACGAACAGGTTGGGATGGAAGTGAGAGAAAAGGAACTAGAACAAGTATCAAAGTTTTTAAACTTTGACCATGAGCATTGGAACATCTCTGAAATAATAGACCGAAGAGCTGTAGTTCGAAAAGTAGTTCAAGAGATAAGGAGCTTTAAGCCAAATGTAATTTTCACGCACTCTCCTCAAGATAGGCACCATTTGCATGTTGGAGTGTCATCTACTGTAACTGAAGCTGCTTGGCACGCTTCTCAACTGTACTACTTAGACCTAGGAGATCCGTGGAGGGCAATGGATGTGTACTACTTTGAGGTTTGGGACTTATTTACTCACCCTTCCTTAGTAGTAGATATAACGAATTATATTAAGAAAAAGAAAGAAGCAATGAGTTTATACGAATCACAGGTGGCAGCATTCCCGAGAATTCTAGACTATATAGAAGCCCTGGGGAAAGTTAGAGGCGTAGAAATTGGTTGCGAGTATGGTGAAGCGTTCTTAAGGGCACCCATTTTACCAAGGTATTTCTAGTTTTAAAATTCAATTAAAATTGTTCTAGAGCTAAAAACGTGACACCTAGTATTAAGTTTTTTTCTGCTCTATCTTTTGTAAAGTAATAGCTATAGCAGCAGCTCCAGAAACTTTGGCTGAAACTAGAGAGGGAGCGGAAACGATAAGAATTAAGTCACCTTCATTAAGTCCTAACTTCTTTATTGTGTAATAGTCATGAGGCGATTGTTTAGCTAGATCGTCTATCACGAAAGGAACCTCGATTTTGTCTTCTCTATAAGTGCAAAGCGTAGCACCAGTACCTCCAAACTTCACTACTAGGTCTCTTATTCCAAGGGGCTTAAATTTTTCTTTTTCTATGCCTCTTATGATAAAAGCTACGTTGTAAGTATCAACACTAAGGTATTCAAGGCTTACCTCAAAAGGTCCACTTATAGTTTCCCTTAGCTTTTTGCTAGCCTCTATTCCAATTCCCCTCAACCTAATTCCACGGTATGTTATCGAAATTAGGTGATTTAGATTAAGCCTGGTAAGCAGACTTCTTATGGCCCCACCTCCGAGCCCAAGTAAGCTTGACAGTTTTTCTCTAGAAATTGGTTTTTCTCTATCTAGCTCAAACACAGCTAAGACTACATGACCTATATGAAACGACCTAGGACGGGTTTCGTCCTCTTCGACAACTTTTATGAGTACTTTTAAGACTTCTTCTAGCTTCAATGTTTTTCTCCTAGCTCGTTGCTAGCTGGATAAAAATAAACTACTAACCGGTGGTTTTTAAAAACCTTAGTAAGTATGAGGCTGAGAACCTTCAAACCTATTTTCTGCTTAGAGCATTAGCTGATATTTCTTATAAGCTTTTCGGCTTTGGGCTTAAGAGACCTTGAAAACTTTTAAATTGATGCTTCCTAACCCTTAGTTTAGGGAAGCTTAAAAATGAAGATAGGAGTCTTAAGCGATTCGCATGACAACCTACCTCTGATAAGAAAAGCAGTTTCAAGACTGAACATGGAAGAGAGACTGGAGTATGTATTTCATGCAGGAGACATAATTAGCCCATTTGCTGCAAAAGAGCTTTTGAACCTAAGGCATCCTACCTTCTTCACCTTTGGAAATAACGATGGAGAAAGACTAATGCTAAAGGATATTCTTTCCTCTAACAACAAGAGTAAGCTAGTATGGCCAAAAATAACAGTTGAACTAGGAAAGTATAGAATAGCGCTTTTACACGGTGAAGACGAAAGCGCTGTAGAAGCATTGGCAAAAAGCGGAGTTTATGATGTTGTTATTTATGGTCATTGGCACAAGGTAGTTAATAAACTAATTAACAATACTTTACTTATTAATCCTGGAGAACTTTGTGGCTATTTAACTGGAAGGTCAACCTTAGCCGTGGTCGACTTAGAAACAAAAAGTGCAAGCATAATAGAACTATGAAAGAAATTGGTAAAGGCTCTTATTCAATCATACTTAAGCTAAACAGTAACAAAAAACTAAAAGTTGGAGCTCTTAAGACAATCTTTCTAAGCAGGGGCTTTTATGTTTACAATGGTTCAGCATATGGCGTAGGAGGCCTTCTAAGTAGGGTAAAGCACCACCTCGAAAAGAGAAAGAGATTACATTGGCATATTGATTATTTAACTTCTAATAGCGAGTGCAAAGTCTTAAGAATAATTGTTTGCAAGAAAAGAAATCTCGAAAGAGACGTATCTCTAGAGATGTTAAAAGAACGGGAATTTATCGGAATTCCGAAATTTGGATCTACTGACGACAAAGTTGCAAAAACGCATTTGTTTCTAATAAAAGCGAATTCAGAAGGAGAAGCTTTAAAAAAAGTGGAAAAAGTTTACAAAAAAATAGGGATAAGAAAGATATACGCTTACTTACCTTCTTTCTTTGCCATGTATACGAAGAGATCTGCTAACCTGTTGCTGTAACCCCACTCGTTGTCGTACCAAGAAAACACCTTAACTAAGTTCCCTTGAATAACGTTTGTTAACAACCCATCTATTATTGCAGAATGTGGATCTCCTACTATGTCTACAGAAACTATTGGCTCATCTACGAACTTCATTATCCCCTTCATTCTAGTTTCGGAAGCTTTCTTTAACGCAGCATTAACTTCTTCCTTTGTTGTACTCTTGCTTACCTCTACTGTTATGTCAGATATTGAGCCGTCAGCAACTGGAACTCTCATCGCCACTCCATCCATCTTTCCTTTCATCTCAGGAATAACGAGGTGAATTGCTCTTGCAGCTCCCGTACTTGTTGGTATTATTGAAACCGCTGCGGCCCTAGCTCTTCTGAGATCTTTATGAGGAAGATCATGTATTCTCTGGTCGTTTGTGTACGCATGTATGGTCGTTAGGAAGCCCCTTACCACTTTGAATTCATCGTTTAAAACCTTCAATGGAGGTGCAAGACTATTTGTTGTGCAAGAACCCATTGAAATTATGTTATGATTTTCTGGATCATATTTTTCTTCATTTACTCCAAGAACAAAAGTTGGAGTTGCTTCTTCTGAAGGAGCTGAGATTACAACTTTTCTTGCTCCTGCAGAAATGTGCTTTGACGCATCTTGTAACTTCGTAAACAGTCCCGTAGATTCTAAGACGTATTCCACTCCTAAGTCTCTCCATGGAAGTTGTGAAGGATCTTTATAAGTTAGCACCTTTATCTCTTTTCCATCTACTATAATTGAATCTTTTCCAACCTCTACTGAGTATTTGAATCGTCTATGAACTGAGTCGTACTTAAGCAAATATGCGAGCGTTGTTGCATCGGTAATGTCGTTGACCGCAACTACGTCGAATCTTTTCTTGAATTCCTCGTTTTCCATTGCTGCTCTGAAGAATATTCTTCCAATTCTCCCAAATCCGTTTATTCCAAGGTTTATTTTGCTCATTTCTTTTCTCTGGCTAACTAATGCTAAAGATAGGGAAATAAATGTTTTTGTTTTTTCTGTAACCTAAGAATAAGTTAATACCACTATGAAGTGAAACTCTTACCCCATATTGTAGAGGGGTTGTGGCTTGAGGAGGAATAGTCTAGACAAATAGGCTAAGGAGGAAAGAAAGTAGTTTTATGTGACTCTTGAACATAAATTGTAGGTTGAAGAAAGTTCTTAGTTTAAGTTCTTTTTTGCTATACTTTTTAACTACTCAACGAGTATAAACTTTAAGTTATTTATCAGTGCGGTATATGTCTAGGTTCAAACATCTTGATTTCAAACCTAAACATTCTGGCTGACTCCTTGATAACTTAAGAAGCGATGCAAGCAACCTTAGTTCAAAAGAACAAGTATGGCACTCTTAACTTAAAAAGTATATAATGGTTGTATTTTAAACTTACTTTTTGAAATTTCTTTTCTAGCCTTTCTTTATTATAACTACCTAGAAAGATTATCACTCATTGGTGAAACCTAATTTCTTTATGTCTAAATAAAGAAGGTAAACTCTTAAAAACCTGCCAATAGAGCTACTAAACGTGAGAAGTGAAATGGAAAAAAGGTTTAAGACTTTAGATGATTTAGACGCAAAAAACAAAACAGTTCTTGTGCGAGTCGACATAAACAGCCCGCTAGATCCTGAAACAAAAAAAATTATAGATGATAGCAGGATAAGACTGCATGCCTCTACACTAGATGAACTTTCGTCCAAGGGTGCAAAGGTTGTTGTTCTAGCACACCAAGGAAGACCAGGAGATCCTGATTTCTCGAGTTTAAGTTTGCATGCAACTGTCTTACAAAATTACGTAAAGGCAAAAGTGAAGTTTGTAAACGATGTTATTGGTGAAAAAGCAATTTCAACGATAAAGTCTCTAAACCCTGGAGAGATCCTAATGTTGGAAAACGTAAGAACTATTCCTGAAGAAATGAAAGACCTTCCGCCTGAGCAACATGCAAAGGGAAAACTAGTAAAAACACTGTCTGAAGTTTCAGATGCATTTGTTAACGATGCATTTGCAGCAGCGCATAGAGCTCACGCATCTATAGTGGGCTTTACTGTAGTATTACCCTCTTACGCTGGAAGAGTTATGGAGAGAGAAGTTTACGCCTTAGATAAAGTTTACAGCAATCCAGAAAAGCCTTCGCTTTATGTGTTAGGTGGTGCTAAACCAAAGGAAACCTTCAAAGTTGTAGAGCACGTTCTCTCAAAGAATAAAGCAGATGAAGTTTTAGTGGGAGGAATGGTAAGCACTGTTTTCTTGCACTGCGCAGGTTACGACGTAGGCGAAAAAAACGTAAAAGAAATTGAAGAGAAGGGATTTGGACAATTCTATGGTAAAGTAAAGGACATACTTGCAAAATACGAAGATAGATTAGTGATGCCTTATGATGTTGCTGTAGACTTAGACGGCAAACGAAAGGAATTTCCAAGAGTAATGTTTCCACCAGCAGGCTACATTAGAGACATTGGTAAAGATACAGTGGAAATTTATTCAAAGATATTAAAAGTTGCTAAATCAATAGTAATAAATGGACCAATGGGAATGTTTGAAGATAAAAGGTTCTCATTTGGCACAGTTGAGTTGATAAAGTCTCTCAAAGGGTCAAAAGCTTTCTCTGTTTTAGGGGGAGGACATTCAGTTGCAGCAGTTGAAAGCTATGGGCTTGCAGAATTTGTTAGTTACATTAGCTCAGGAGGAGGTGCAATGATTTCTTTCCTTTCTGGAGAAAAGCTTCCAGGTATCGAAGCACTTGAAAAAGCAAAATAAGCAACAACCGTTAAGCATCTAAAAGACCGAGTAAAACTTTAATTAATCTTTTTTTATCATAGTACTTCAATATGAGCTATTTTGTGGCAGTAGATGGAGGAGGAAGTAAGACAATAGCGGCGGTTTTTTCAAAGGAAATAGACTTGGTTTCATTCTCAAGAACAACTTCTTCTAACCCCAACGAAATAGGATTTGAGAGCGCCGCTAGAGTTGTTTACTCTGCAATTAGTGAAGCATTAATAAAGGCAAAGGTACCCTTCTCAAAATGTAGTTGGTATTCGATAGCCTTAGCAGGAATAGGCAGAGAAAGAGAAAGACTTATCTTTTTAAATAACCTAACAGAGTTGCTTGGAGAAACAAAAATAGTTTCAGCAACAACTGACATTTACGCATCCTACATATCTGTTTTTACTGATAAGGTTGGAATTTTACTAACAGTTGGAACGGGCTCTGCTGCAATTTCATTTAACGAAAAGGGAGAAGAAATAAGAAGCGGTGGCTGGGGAGCAAGTTTAGATGATGAAGGAAGTGGCTACTGGATTGGGTTACAGGCGCTAAGGGCCGTTATGCAGTCATACGATGGTAGGCTTCCAAAAACTAAACTTTACGACTCTGTGCTTTCATGGTTATCGTTAAGCGACCCACTTGAGCTTATCTCATGGATAAACAACGCGAAAAGAGACAAAATAGCAGCTATTGCTCCTATCGTGATTTCGTTGGCGGAACAAAATGATCCAATAGCACGAAAGATAGTAGAAAATGCAGCTACAGAGCTAGCAAAAATGGTTTGGGGAGTATGGAATAGGTTAGGAAGCTCGCAAAAATATTCAGTTAAACTTGCTTTTGCGGGAGGCTTATCGCAGAGTTCATTTTTTAAAGCAGCCATAATAGAGAAACTAAGAGAGATAGAAATAAATTTTGCACTAGAAGAAGCCATACCTCATCCACTAATAGGAGCTACCATGATTGCGTTAGAGAATTTGGGAGTTAGTTTGGACGAAAAAAAACTAAATGAGTTAAGACAAATAGTAACTAATGTGATTCTTCTTTAAGGAGCTTTAGAAGAGAGAATTGAGCGAAATTTTTGATGAGCTTCTCGAATTAACTACGGAATCCAGAAATCCTCGAAGTATGAATATAGATAGAGTTTCCATCGAAGAAATTCTAAAAATAATAAATGAAGAAGATAAGCTTGTCCCATTAGCAGTTGAAAAAGAAATCCCAAACATAGCTAAGGCAGTAAGATTTGTAATAGATTCATTTAAGAGGAACGGAAGACTGGTCTACGTTGGTACTGGAACAAGTGGAAGGCTTGGTGTCTTAGATGCTGCTGAATGCCCCCCTACTTTTGGGGTAAGCTCTGACATGGTCATCGGAATAATAGCAGGATTTCCTGAAGCTCTATGGAAAGCAGTGGAAGGTGCCGAAGATTCTGTGGAAGATGGAATGAAAGCGATAGAAAAGATTAACGTAAACGAACGAGATACTGTAGTAGGTATTTCGGCTTCAGGTAGAACGCCGTTTGTCATAGGGGCTTTAATAAAAGCAAAAGAAAGAGGAGCAAAAACTGTTGGAATAAGCACGAACAAAAATCCAAAGATAGCTAACTATGTAGAAGTTATGATCACGCCATTAGTTGGTCCTGAAGTAATTACGGGCTCAACAAGAATGAAGTCCGGAACAGCTCAGAAGCTTGTGCTTAATATGATTTCTACCGCTTCCATGATTGGAATAGGAAAAGTTTATCAGAACTTAATGATAGACCTAAAACCCCTCAATACTAAACTTATAGAGAGATCAAAACGAATAATCATGGAACTTACTGGTGTGAGCTATGAAAAGGCATCAGAAATATTCCTAAGGTCAGGTATGAACGTAAAGATATCTCTCGTTATGATTCTTGGAAATGTAGATGTTGAAGAAGCAAAAAAGTTACTAGAGTTATCTGAAGGACATGTTTTTAAAGCTGTAGAAATGTCAAAAACCTCAAAAAAAATAAAGTTTTGAACTAAGGAAGACCTTGAAGCTTAAAATTCTTCTTCCTCCTCTTCTTCAAAGTCCTCTTCTTCTAGTTCTTCTTCCCACTCTTCCTCTCCAAAATCTTCCTCTTCTTCCCACTCCTCTTCTTCAAAGTCTTCCTCTTCTTCAAAGTCCTCCTCTTCAGACATTTTCGCTCGGCTGAAGATTAACTGCCCCTATTTAAAAATTTATTTTTGAGTCATAACAAGAAAAAACCTCTTTAAAATTACCAGAAATGAGTAAAAAAATAGAAGAGTCCACTACCTATGATGGAGGGAATCTTGAAAAAAGAGGCACTATTGCTGCTTGTTCTCTAGCTACAGCTCATCTTGAGGGAGGAGAGGGGTCACTTTTGGCTTCCAGTTACTAAGGATACAATAACCTTGTTGTGTATAGCCTCGTGAGGTATTTTCCAAAGAGCAGCAACAGCTGCAGCTGAGGCAGGAAGCGCATTAATTCCTATCTTACTTTTAAGGAATGTTGCTCCAAACTTCATTTCTTCGTTTTCAATTGAGATAGCAAAACCCCTTGATGCTTTCATTGCTTCAAAAGCTTTTTCCCCATCGAGCGACTTATAGTTCGCAAGTGGTTCATTTTCTTCCGTAATTTTTATTTTTTCTGGCATAAGGTCATGGTATTCGCCACTTCCACTTAGGTATGAAGCGACTATTGGGTTGGCATCTGCGGGTGCAACACCCACCATGCTTGGAATCCTATCTATTATGCCATTGCTTCTTAGCTCACGAAAGCCTGCATAGACACCATAAAGAGTAGTTCCATTCCCAACAGGAACTACCACTAAGTCAGGAACATTGTTAATTTTTTTAACAATCTCCCAGGCTATAGTTTTGTACCCCTCATAGTCTAACCGACTATTTTTTGACCCAGCATTAGCGTCGTAAAATCCATTATTTTCAGCAAACTCAATGCTCTTCAGGACAGCTTCTTCATAATAACCTTTCACTCTTACTATTTCAACATCACCATTAGCATATTTTTCTAGTCGAGTTGGATGGAAATCAGAAGGAACAAAAATTTTTGCTTTAAGCCCATAAAGCTTGGCATAGTAGGCTATCGAAGCACCGTAGTTTCCACAGGTACCCGCAGTTATTCCGTAATAGCCTTGCTTCTTAGCATTACTTACATGAAGCTTAGCAATTCTATCTTTTTGAGTTCCAGTTGGATTTGAACCTTCGAACTTAACATATAAGCTAAAGCCGTTTTTTATGAACGAAGACGTAGGCACTCTAAACAATGGCGTGTTAAACTTAGAGTCTTCTTCATCTTCCAAGGGTAGCTTTACCTACCCCTCCCGTCGGCCTTAGGCCGACGATCTTTTTCTCCATCTTTATTTACTCTAGAAGAGTTGAGCAATTATATAAGTTTTTTGTTTTAACTGTAACTTTTCTTTTCTGATTGAAATAATTGATCAAAAACAAGCACCTCTAAGTAAGAGACTCAAAAATGATGTCGATATTGAAGTTTTACTCGCATTACTCTTCTTCTAGGAAACATTTTTTCCATCACTGAATAATGAACGAAGTTGGCCTATGCTTACCATAGTTATATTCACCTTCAAGCGTTGATCAAAGGTAAGCATGGGCCTTTAAGCCTTAAGTTGACAGTCTCTGGCTATAAGAACTTCAAAAGAGGAAAGATTTTTTGGGGATAGAGGTAGATGAAAGAGGGAGTTTTAAAGCTAATGGGAAAGTTAGAAAGCTGGCGGCAATTTGTATGCGAAGCTTACTATGTTATCTAAAAGAAGCAACTCAGAAAAAGAGCTAATCAAGCCATGCTAAGGAAAATGAGGTTTTCAAACGATATAGACTTAGGAACTTAATGAGAATAGAGTAAAGCTTTTCAATACGTTTGAGCCCTTAGATTTGTGAATACTAAGAGCCACACAAGTCTAGTGAACTACCCGCCCTTACAGACGGAGCACCCCCTACCTCGCAGTGAGGATTTCCTGCTTCTTCCAGGAAACTTGCTGTGCCCCTCCTTTTTCGAGAGGATACACAGTAAAGGTTTCCTGTCCACAAGTTCTCAAGGTAATCCCAGCCCCGCATTACTATTATTATTTTTGGATAACTATAAAATGTTTCTTTAAAGGCCGTCATAGCCGAAACCGAAAGAACTTGAGGATTTTAAGTCTTCCATAATATCTGTAATAAAAACTTATACTGGCATGTGAAAGTAATATTTTTCCAAAAATAGAAAGCTAGAGATTTATTTATATCTTCTTATCGCACAATCAAGAGCACGAAATGGTAAAGTTAACTATTAACGAAAAAGAAGTTGAAGTCCCAGAAGGGTTTACGATACTTCAGGCTGCAAGAAAGGCTGGAATAGACATTCCTACTCTATGTAGCCTTGAGCCACTAACCAATGTGGCAGTCTGTAGGCTATGTTTAGTAGAAGTAAAGGGAGCGAGAGCCTTAGTTCCTGCTTGCGCAACCCCAGTCGCCGAAGGAATGGTTGTTAGAACTAATACAGATAGAGTTTTGAATGCAATCGAACAAAATCTTGAATTCATTGCGAGCGAGCATGATTTTGATTGCCAGAATTGTCCAAGGAATGGAAATTGCGAATTACAAATTTTAGCTTACAGGTTTAACTTAGATAAACTAATTACACAGCATCACACAAGAAACTTAGAGCCCGATACTTCAAGTCCTGCAATAACGTTAAACTACAACAAGTGTGTTCTTTGCTCAAGGTGCATAAGAACTTGCGCTGAAATTCAAACAGTTTATGCTTTAGATTATGCCTTTAGAGGTTATGATACTATTGTTACAACTCCTTTTAACGAAGGACTGGGTAATTCTTCCTGTGTTTCCTGTGGGCTTTGTACTCTTAACTGTCCAGTTGGTGCTTTAACTGAAAAAGTAGAGGAAGACGAAGTTATTAGTAAAATATCTTTGGGGGTAGGTTATGAGTTAGTAGCGGATGATGTTGCAAGGTTAACGCTTCCGGAAGAATTTTGGTACGCACCAGGAAGCTTTAAAGAAATTTCAGAGGAAGAGATCAAAAATCTAGGATTTAAAAAAGTTATGAGCGGCTCTTTCTTTACTGGATTATCTATAGTTGCTGAAGCTCAGGAAGTTTTAAGAAGACTTGAAAATAGTTCGGTAAGGCCACTTATATCTCCAGCATGTCCTGCTGCATCTGAATTTATAGAAAAATTCTTCCCAGAGTTCAAAGAAAATATAATCAGAGTTCCTTCTCAACTCCAATTACTTACGAAAGAATTTGACAAAAAAGAAAACATTGTAATTCTTTCTCAATGTATAGCTAAGAAGAAAGAAATCAAATCAAAGAGTATTGATGTAGACTATGTTCTTTCAGTTAGAGAAATGGCAAGACTTATCAAGAAGAGGGGCGGGACTCCTGACTCGGTAAAAGTTGTTGATTTTAAAAATCCTTCTCCCGAGATATTAGACTACGTGAGCGGAGGAAGAACAGAACTAGTAATTAGAACACTTTCCAATATAACAGGCTATAAACTAGAGGAAGGGATCACAGCTAATCTTAGAGACCCTACGAAAAAAGTAAAGAGCATCTCTCTTAAGTTAAATAGCCGAGAATTTAATTTTGTTGCAGTAAATACGCTTGGCGAACTGAGAAAAGTTCTAGAAGCAGTAAAATCTGGAGAAAAGATCGATTACATTGAGGCAAGAGCCTGTCCTGGTGGATGCGTAGGCGGTGGAGGAATGCCCATACCCACAAATGAGGTAAAAAGACTAGCTAGGTTGAAAGCGATCTATGAAGCATATGACAAACTAAAATTAAAAGATCCTTGGAGATCTCCCGAAATTAGAGCCGCTTACCAGAGGTTAGTTGAAGCCATAAGAGAGAGGTGATGGAAATGGAGAAGAAAAAGGTTGCACTGTTTAGCTTAACTGACTGCCAAGGCTGTGAATTTGTAGTGCTACAGCTTGGAGAAAAGCTACTCGATGTAGCAAAAGAAGTTGATTTTGCAAACTTTAGGTTAGCTTCAAGTAAGAAGGAAGATGGGCCGTTTTTCATTTCGTTCGTTGATGGAGCAGTTACTTCAAGTGAAGAGGTTGAGCGCTTGAAGTGGATAAGATCTAATTCAAAGTACTTAGTTGCTTTAGGTTCATGTGCAACGATAGGAGGAGTAAACACTTTAAAGAACTATTTTACTAACGTTAACTTCCCTAAAGAAGTTTATTCTAGAGATTTTGAATCCTTTGAGGCGAAACCACTAAGCGAATATGTAAAAGTTGATGTTTTAATACCAGGTTGTCCAATAAACTTGGAAGAATTTGTGTTTGTACTTAAGGCTCTTTTAGAAGATAAAGTTCCAAAGTTAAAACTAGCCCCCGTGTGTGAAGATTGCAAGAAGAAAGGTATTGAATGCGTTACTAAAAAGGGAATGTTTTGTTTGGGGCCTTATACAATAGGTGGTTGCGGAGCACCATGTCCTGCTGCAGGCGTACCTTGCTTTGGATGCAGAGGGCCATTGTTTAATCCAAACGTAGCAGATGCAGAAAAAGTATTAAGAGATAGGTTTATACATGGAGGAGTTTTGTTCACTGGACTAGGATGGGTTTTAGTCAAAGGTGAAAGTAAATGACAAGCGAGGAAAGGACAATTAAATTGGAATATATAACTAGAGTTGAAGGCCATGCGAACGTGTACGTAAGAGTATCTGATAAAGAAGTAGAAGAAGTTAGAATGCAAGTCATTGAGACGCCCAGATTCTTTGAAGCAATGCTGAAGGGCAGAAAGATCAAAGAGGCACATACGATAGTTTCAAGGATTTGCGGCATTTGTGATTTTTCACATACTTTGGCTTCTGTTGAGACAACCGAGAATGCTCTTGGTATGCAAGTAAGTGAACAAACAAAGTTACTAAGGAAGCTTGTGATGTATGGCCAACATATTTACAGTCATGCTTTGCATTTATACTTGTTGTCCTTACCAGACTACCTTGGATTTCCAGATGCCATTCAAATGGCTTCGAAGTATCCTGAAGAAGTTAAAAGAGGGATGCGACTAAAAAAAGTTGGTAACGAAATTTCGAGGATAATAGGAGGAAGAGCAACTATGAGCATTTCGATTATCCCAGGAGGATTTTCGAAGCTACCAAGTAAAGAAGACTTAGAGAAAATAAATTCATTGCTAAAAGAAGGATTAGAAGATGCTAAAAAGACGTTAGAACTCTTTGCATCTTTAAAACCTCCAAAGCTATTCAGAGAAACGCCGTTTGCAGCAATTGATAGCAAAAAAGAAAAGTATCCTTTAATACTAGGAGATAGCATTAGGACGTCTGATGGAACATATTTCAGCAAAGAAGAATTCGAGAAAAAGTATGTAGAACAGGCTAGAGACTACTCTTATGCTAAGTTTGGAACGATTGATTCAAAAGCACCTATGGTTGGAGCTCTCGCACGATTCAATGTACACGGAGAAGAAAATCTAGCATCTCCCACAAAAAGCTTACTTAGATCACTCTCGATTCCAAGTGCACTGACCAACAGATACGACAACAATTTGGCTCAAGCTATCGAAGTAGTTGATTTCTTCTATAAAGCTCAAGAAATTACTGAACAACTTCTGTCAATGGGTATAAAAGAGGAAGAGCCTTTACAACTGTTGCCAAGAGAAGCTTCAGGAGTAGGCGTAGTTGAAGCACCAAGAGGAATTTTATACCATAGGTACTCCTTCGATAAGGAAGGAAGGATTCAGAGCGCCAACATTGTTACTCCAACAGCAATGAATGTATTTTCACTAGAACTTGATATAAAACAGCTTCTTTCAGAAAACTTAAACTTACCTGAGTCAAAAATAGTTGAACTTATGGAAAAACTAATCAGAGCATACGACCCTTGTTACTCTTGCTCGGCGCACTTCCTAAAACTAAAAATAGAAAGGAAGTAAGTAAGTTTTTAATCTAAAATTTATTTTTAATCTTAGAAAAGGTACAATCTGAAAAAGCTCTAATTGTTTTCGTTAGCTTTGTAAAATTCATCCAACTTCTTTTGAAGCCTTAAACTTCTAATTTCTTGGTATAGATCTGAGATTGAGGCTTCTATAGTAGTTCGATTTACGTCAATCTTTCTTCTTAAACCAGGAGCTATAGATTCAGGTAAAGGAGTTTTCTGTAAATTATTGTATATTTCTTGCATCGCATCCAACAAATCTTTTGCTTCTTCTATCTTTTGCTCCATTAAGTTTGATATAATTTCCCTTCTAAGCTCACCTATTAAGTCAGAAAGACCGAGCAAGAGAGACAAGCTTGGAATTAGATTTGCTTCCTTCACTACGCTTTTTGAATCTCCAGTAATTAGCGAAAATAGAGCTAATGCTTCAAAAAACTCTTGATAAACTTGAACAGCATAGCCCCAGTCAGTTAATTTGCTGTTGTAAGTTAATTGATGAAATGCTTTCGCCATCGCCTTCAGCTTCACGAGTTCCTTGCTAGCAAACCTTAGGTCCCTTCTATGAACAGAAGAAACAATTTCTCTTGAAGCTTTAATTATTTCGTCCCCCAATTGAGTTATTTTCCTTTTTTCATCTTCTTTCTTCCTTAATTCCTTTAGAGCTTTATCTACTCTACGACTTAAGAAAGCTAGAAGTTTTTTTCTTTCAGACAATCCTCTTAGACCTATTTAATGGCTTCTTTGCCCATGAATATTTTCTTATCTTAGCGCTTCTTCCGAAGCCACAAGCTGCACAGTAGCCTTTCCTAACGTTGAAAGCATTTCTCCCACACCTAGGACAAATGGTATGAGTTTTCTTTTTATTCATTCTGCCGAAAGCAGTAGTGCCAGACGTGCTTTTTCCCATATTTATTTCACCTACTCAGAGGGAGAAACTAGGATTATGTTATCGCCTCTAACTATTATGAGACCAAGCTTCCTTCCGTTCTCTTTGAATACTTCTTCTGCCTCATCGAGCAGTAGGTTCATGTGTGCGTCAAAGCCCAGTAAAGTTCCTCTTATCCCGCCACCTTCTTTGAGCCTGAGCATTACCTTCTTGCCGAGAGAGCGCTCTAGTGCTTGTAATGCATGGTCAGCAAACATTGTATGCCTCAGTGTTTCCAGCTTTTTGAAGGAATATAAATGTTTTGCTTCGATCAAAAGCAATTTTTAGCAAACTCTGTATCTATCACCCAATTTTGGTACTACAACCCTTCCTGTAGCAAACCTGCTTAAGTAGCTATGCATGCTTCTAAGCTTTGAAACTTCACCGTGCACTAGGTAAATCGTTTCTTGACCAGTCAGCATTCTCCTTAAGAACGTTAGGAGCTGAGCTCTATCAGAATGTCCGCTAAGGCCATCTATTCTATAAACTTTGCTATTTACACTAACTAAGGTTGGTCTTCCATCTTCATCTGTCATTTGAACCTCCTTAAGTCCAGATAAGACTCTTTGACCTAGGGTTCCTTCTATTTGGTAGTTAACAAAAACAATAGAAGAGTTAGGATCTGGAGCTATTCGCCTAAAGTATTCTAGAACTGGACCGCCTTCAAGCATTCCTGAAGTGGAGAGTATTATAGACTTTCCTTGAGAAAGAATCTCCTCTCGACTTTCTTGATTCTTTACAGGAACTAAGTAATGAGAATCGAAGGGATTCTCGTCCTCTTCTATCATCAAAGAACTTAGCTCAGATGAAAGATACCTAGGAAATGCTGAGTGTATCTTTGTGACTTCCATTATCATCCCATCGATGAAAATGGGCACTTCTTCTATCATTTTATTTTCGATTGCTTTTAGTAAAATTAATATTACTTCTTGAGCACGCCCAACTGCTAACGTTGGAATTAGAACCTTCCCTCCAGCTTTTAATGTTTCGTTTACTATTTTTATCAGTGTATTTTCCACCTCGCTTCTCGGAGGCATTAAATCGTTTTCTCCTCCATACGTGCATTCCATTATAAGAGCGTTGAGTTTTTGTTTCTTATAAACTGCTGAATTCAAAAGTAAACTTTTACCCAGCTTAAAGTCGCTTGTATAAAGTACATTACCTTCGTTTTCTCCTATGCTTATGTGAACCATCGCAGATCCAAGAATGTGTCCAGAGTTATGAAGCGTAACCCTAACATTTGGCGCAATATCTGTTGTTTGACCATACTTCAGGATTATCGTTTGCTCAACTATTTCCTTTATATCTCTTAGTTCAAAGAAGGGGGTTCTTCCAGACTTTAAGTCTACGTTATATAGATCTTCTAAAAGTAAAGCACTTAGATAAAGGGTTGGTTCTGTCATGTAGATTGGACCCTTGTAGCCATACTTTATTAAAAAGGGCAAAGCGCCAACGTGATCAAGGTGAGCATGAGTTATTATAACGGCTTCTAGCTCGTTAACATCTTTTATTTCATAATCAAACCTTGGAAAGAAGGTACTTCTAAGAGAGCTTCCAGGATTTATGCCAGCATCTATAAGTATTTTGCTTTCCTCCGTCGAAAGCAACAAAGAGGAGCGTCCTACTTGCTCAACGCCTCCTAAGAAAGAGATGAACGAAGTATTTAAATTAACTACACGCGGCCTGAAAATTCGATCACCAGTTTTCATTAAGAAATTTTTTCTATCCTCAGAAGGCAAAGTCAAAACATTCAACACTTGTAAAAACGACTTTGTATCAGGAATTGTTTTCTTTTCTACAACTAGCTTCCATCCAGTGTGTTTAACTACTTCGAGGGCAAGTTGTTCATAGTTAGCCTGTATAAAGTGGATTTTTCTAGCTATAACTATGGCTTCTCCAGAGTTGTGGTCAAATATTATTCTTTCTACTTCAGCCTCTTTTGGTATTATTTCTAGTATTTTTTCTTTTGCTACATCTTCTTCTTTCCTTAAAGAAGGGTCTAACCTAATAGTGACTCTTCTTTTTATTGTTTTCGCTAGGTCTGCAGCGTACTTTGTGTTCTTTATAACTAACTCAGGATTATCTGTAAAGATTACTATTGTTGGACCTTCTATCTTTATTTTAACTTGGCCAAATTCAGACCATATTTTTTCAACAACTTCCTTCCTTATTTGATCGAGTGAAGAAGTCAACTTGCACGCTTTACCGCCTTTAGAACTTCGTTCTTTTCATTCTCTTTTAGCTCACGATAACCTTTCTCGTTTATTATAGCAACGTCAAAGTCATTCCCAGTTGCAGTATCTCTGCTCATAGCTGTCAGTATAGCCTCAACTGCAATCTCAATGGCTTCCTTCTCGTTTGCTTTCTCTTTTTTCAACTTTGACTCTAAGACGCCGAGAGCAACTGGAGAACCAGACCCTGTGGAAACAAAGCTTTCTTGAGTTATGCCACCATAAGGATCTATCTGAAAGAGACCTGGACCAAACATGTCGTAACCTCCTATTATAGCTTGAATTGCGGGTGGCGACCTCCAAAGAGCAATTGAAGCAATGTTAGCTAATGCCTTTATTGTTATTTCATAGCCTCGCTCCAGCTGAAATGCCCTAGCTTCGATTCGCAATATGTCAACTAAGTTTTGCGCAAACGCTACGCTTCCAGCTATAGTAATAGCAGAGTGGTCGCTGATCTGAAGAACTTTCTTTCCCCTTTTGTGGGCTACGAAGGTACTTCCCGCTATGACTCTGGTGTCTGTTGAAAAAACAACACCTTTATCGTAGACGAGCCCTACTGTTGTAGTCCCCCATTTCCCAGCGTTTTGCATTTCTTTAAAAATTGAGTTGTCTGAAACTGGATTATATTTTTTCAAATACAACTTTCAACACCTAACCTGCATCCTTAAGGTAAAGGGTGAAACAAATAAATTTTTCTTTTTACTTTTCTTAATATACAGAAAATGAGAACAGAAGAGATAAGAATGAAGCATAAAATAGAGCTTCCGAAGCTCATTCTAGCTGGAGAAGACGTAATTTCAAGTGTTGGAGAAGAACTCAAAAGAATGGAAGTGAGAAGCATACTAATAATAACAAGCAAGACGCCGTACTCTTTGTTTAAAGATAAGCTGACCTCTTCTTTGAGTTCTGAAGGTATAAAATTTAAGTTTCTAGTTGATGTTTTTAAGACTCACAAAGAAACGATTGAAAATTTTTCTTCACATGAGTTCTTAAACGAAGCTGATGCCATTGCAGGATTTGGGGGAGGTAAGGTCATAGACGTATCAAAGTTAATTGCTGAACAAAAATCAAAGAACTTTATCTCCATTCCTACCGTTCCTTCTCACGACGGAATAGCAAGCCCGCTGGTTTCACTTCCTGCTGAGGATAGGTGGTATTCTAGGTTCTCTAAGACGCCGTTGGCAGTTTTTGCAGACATAGAAATTCTGTCCAAGGCACCGCAGGTCTACATTTCAAGTGGCTTTGGAGACGTAATAGGAAAACTTACTGCTGTAAAGGATTGGAGGCTTGCACACCTACTAACAGGAGAATACTATGGAGAGTATGCTGCTCAACAAGCAAAAAGTTGCGCAGATGGCATACTAAAGAAGTCTGAAGAAATAGGTGCAAAATCAAAGGAGGGAGTTCGAGCCCTAGTAGAAGCTTTAATTTCTTGCGGCATAGTAATAAGCATAGCAGGATCAAGTAGACCCTGTAGCGGCTCCGAGCACCTCTTTGCTCATGCTCTTGATTATGTTGCCAATTTTCCTTCAACGCATGGACTAGAAGTTGGAATTGGGACGATAATGATGTCCTACTTACACGACATGGATTGGATAGAGATAAAGGAAAACTTAGAAAGAGCAAAAGCAGCAACAACAGCTAAAGAAATTGGCGTTAATGAAGAACAATTAGTAAAAGCACTTTCGTTGGCTGCAAAAATTAGACCAGAACGATACACTATACTTGGAGAGAAAGGTTTAACAATAGAAGCTGCAGCCAACTTGGCTAAAGTAACCAAAGTGATAAAATCTTGAACGAAGAGGAGCTATTCACATTACTCGACTCAGATGCAACAACGGCAGGAGAAACCTGGATTTACTTAGGAGAATCAGAGGAGTGTAGGAGATGCAGCTTTAGGCAGATTTGTCATAAGTCATTAACGCCTACTCAGAAATTTGTCGTTGTAGAGCAAAGAGACCTAAAGTATTACTGTGAACTGAGAAAAAAAGAGGTTAAACTTTTTAGAATAAAGAGGCCAAACTTCAAGATAGCAGTTGAAAGTAGGCTTGCAAAAGTTGGTGCAATTGTGGAAGTTGGCTTAAACATTTGTAATTTGCATGGTTGCCCATACGAAGACCTTTGTATGCCTCTAGAACTAACACCAACCCCACAAAAGCTAAAAATTCTTGAAATTATAAAGAAATTTCCCTGTCCAAGAGATTCAGAAAAAGTTCTTGCACTTATTGAGGCGCAGCTTGTTTAGTCGCTTCAGTCTTCTCTTCTTTCTTTTCCTCTTTTGGTTTTTCTTTTTCGTATGCCTCTACAAACACCACTCTCTCTACTTTAGGAATATACTTTGTTACAGAGGAGAAGAGAGCTCTCTTTATTAATTGTAGACCTTCTACGTAGAATGTTTCCGGAGGAACCTTTATGGTAACTTCGCTATCGGACAAGTTTACCTCGAACTTACTTTCATCTACTCTCGGGAACCACCTGCTTAGAAGGGAAACTATTTTTTCTTTATCATCTTCTATTTTCTTTAAAATCTTAAATTTGTAAATCAAAGTTTTTCCGGCTAGTGGAGGGTTAAAGTCAATGGTCACTCTTCCAGAGGTTATCGCACGCACTATACCAACCTTTCCGTCAACTTCGACGCTGGACCCAACTTTTATTTCTTCGACGTTAACGTTTTTTTCGGCAAGCCTTCTAATCGAAAATACTTTGACCTTAGTTAGGTCTCTTTGACCATAGCCTTCTTCAGGAGGTATTTCAACTTCTTTTTCCTGTCCAACTTCGTTCTCTCTTAAAGCTTTTTCGAACCCCTTTGTTACTTCATTAGAACCAATTATTATTAGCTCGGGCTTGTAAATTTCACGTTCGCTATAAATTCCAGCCTTTTTTGCTTCTTCTTCAGAAGTTGTATAGACAGTTTCTCCAGTATCCTTTACCTTTACCATGTAGTCAACCAGAAGGAATGTACCATCTTCGTTCATGACTCTTTCTTGGTATTTTTGTGGGTATTTAAAAGTTTGAACTTTGACAAACGTTGTTTATTTTATAAATTAGAGCTCTTCCGCGTAGCACTGTCGCTAGAATTTAATGCCCTTATCCTTGCATCACCTCCAATAGAAATTATAAAGTCATAAACACTCTTTGGTACTAGCTCAGCCCACTCTTCTCCGCTTATTATTCTCCTTCTAATTTCCGTTCCAGAATAGATTTCTCTATTCAGGAGAGGTACTGGCTTTACGATGTAGCCTTCTTCTTGGAACAAAACCCTTGTTAGGGCATCGTTGGTGTAAACCACATAAAAGTAAGGAACACTCTTTTTCACGTGAGTAACCCACGAAGGGTGAAAAGAAGTATCAGGAACGCTTGAAATAAGATATCTTTTTCTGTCTATTTTTTCATCATCCAGTGCAAGAAGGATCATCTGGATTCTTTCTCCAAGGGTGAAGGGGTTTCTTATCTCATGACTACTTAAAGAGCTACCTATTAGTATTATGAGCTTTTCTTCTTCTTCAAGTATTCTTTTAACAGCATAGAGATGCCCTTTATGAAAAGGCTGAAATCTTCCAACATAAAGTGCCCAAGACATTACTTCCATCGCCTATACTCTTAGCTCACATTTAAAAAAATTCTTTTACCTTATGGAACTGAAGAAGATAACGAGAATGATCACAGTCGACGGTTCTTACGGTGAAGGAGGAGGACAAATTCTTAGAATTACGCTTGCGCTTTCAGCAATACTGGGGGTACCAGTAAGAATAGAAAAGATAAGGTCAAAACGAGACAACCCTGGAATAAGGCCTCAGCACTTAGCAGCAATACAAGCAGTTGCTACGATTGCAAATGCAAAAATTTCTGGAGCTAGCGTAGGTTCATCTACAATAGAGTTCATTCCAGGAAAAGTTGAAGGTGGAGAGTTTAACTTTAACGTAGGAACTGCGGGAAGCATAACATTAGTGCTACAGACGATCGTTCCACTTGCCTTAGTTACAAAATCAAAGATCTATGGAAAGGTTATAGGAGGTACGGAAGTAAAGTGGAGCCCTACATTTGATTATTTCAATAAAGTTTTTGTGAAGGGATTGCAAAAGATGGGTATTCATGTTTTTCTAGAGCTAGAGAGAAGTGGCTACTATCCAGAAGGCGGGGGAGTTGTAAAGTACGAAATACACCCTTGTAGCAAACCAAATGGGTTAACCATTGTTCATATGCCTGAGAATTTGGAGGTTGAAGGTATAAGCAGATGTAGTCACCTACCAGAGGATGTTGCGAAAAGGCAAGCAGACTCTGCAAGAAGAGCTCTGGAGAACTCTGGAGTCAGGGTCTCAAAGATTGAAACAGTAGTTAGCACAAAGCCCTTAGGTAAGGGAAGTTCGATTACACTTTGGCTTACAAATGAAGATACTCTAGTTGGAGGCGACTCAATCGGAGAAAGAGGAAAACGGGCTGAAGAAGTTGGAAAGGAGGCAGCGAACAAAATAATTTCGTGCACGAGCAAGAAAGCACCAGTTGATGAACATGCCGCGGACATGATTTTTCCGTACCTCGTATTTGCTGGGGAAGAATCAAGAGTTGCAATTCCAAAAGTTTCTTCTCACCTAGAAACAGAAATTTTTATAGCAAAACACTTCAAAAGTTTTGAATTTGGATTTTCTGGTTCCGACCCTATAATTTTTTACGTAAAGCCATAGCCAACAGGTTGCCGATAAAATGGCTTAGTAGAGCAGTAGCAAACATTAGGTTCTAAATTTATAAAGTTAAATAAAGAATTAATCGAAAGATAAGAAGATTCAAAGAAATAAAAGTATTTGTGCTTATAAGGAACAAAATTAATTAGAGAAATTGAATCTTCAATCTTCTCTAAGCTTAAGTTTAAACTTAGTACGCTTACTCTGACAAGAAAAGGTAATGAGGACCCAATGAGCTTAAGAAGAGAATTTAGGCTTAATGAGCTCTAAAGGCTACGTAGCTCAGATTCCTAAACCTTAAGATAAAGAAAAGAGAAAACATTTATTTACCTGCTCTACTTGACTTAAAATCCAATAATGTCCGAAATAAGTTTTCCTGGTGCCACAGCTGTTGGACTTGTCTATAAGGATGGAGTCATTCTAGCCGCTGATAGAAGAGCATCTTATGGAACCTTTGTTATGAGCAAAAACGCAAGAAAGGTCTTCAGAATAACAGATAAAATAGGAATAGCATCTGCGGGCTTGTTTTCCGATATTCAAACAATAGTGAGAGAAGCAAAATACCATGCAAATATGTTCAAATTAGAAACGCACAGAGAAATGAATGCGAGAGCCTTAGCAAAATTAATTTCGGTTTTCCTTTTCTCAAGTAGGCTAGCACCACTTTTAACGCAAAGCATAATAGGAGGATTCTCTAACGGAAAAAGAGAGATACTGGTACTAGATGCTTTGGGTTCTATAATTGAAGATGTTTACATAGCAGTTGGTTCAAGCGCTGAGCTTGTAACCGGAGTGCTGGAATCAGCCTACAGGGAAGACTTGAGCATCGACGAGTCTAGAGAACTAATTAAGAAAGCCATTAAGGCAGCTTTAGAGAGAGACTCTTCATCTGGAAACGGAATAGACCTGCTTTTTATTACAAAAGACAAAACTTGGGAAGAATTCATGCCAACTTAAGACGACGCTTAACATGTTTTGCTATGAAAGCTAAGTTTCTTTTTTGAATAAATTAAAAGTCTTCTTGCTAGAACTAAATTTCTTTGCCTTTTTCTGCCTCCTCCCCACCCTGAAGGGCGAGGGTTCTCCTTAGGGCGTTTCATAGGTTTGTAGTTTACCGCCTTCATTTTCATCACTTCACAGCCAGCGGGCACGCAAAGCGTCCACCCCGCTCCATTCGTCCAGCGGTAGACCACGGGCTGGGTCTTCAGCCAATTACCCCT
>JBAMLO010000016.1:0-8649 GCA_039793485.1 Nitrososphaera sp.
AAATGCAAAGATATAAAAACTGCTGTTGAATTAAGATTAGTTGTAGAGAGTATAAAGAGAGTTGCAGAGTATAGCGCAGACATAGCTGAAGCCGCAATGAACATGAAGATTCGATAAGAATGTAAGCATCTTTATTTAGGCCTAGTAACAATTCTCAGAATTTTTTAGACTTCTTCAAGTATTCTCTTTAGATTTTCTAGATCGATTCTTATGCATTCCATTGGCGAGTATTTGTATGCTTCCTGTTCAACTATGTACCACTCTGTTTTGCCAACAGTTTCGCATAACTTAAAGAGTTCTTTCCATTTAATTTCTCCTTCTCCTATGAGCGCATTCTTATCCATGGTTGAGTATTCCTTTAGGTGAATGGTCTTTAGTCTTCCAGGATAACGTTTTATAATTTCTAAAACGTCATTTGCACTCAAACCCGCACGCATTACATGTCCTATATCTAGTTGCATTACAACTTCCTGAGTTGTATTTCTGAAGAACAAGTCAAAGGCTGTTTCTCCATTGAATTTTTGGAACTCTACAGTATGATTATGATATCCTACTCGTAGCCCTTCAGGACCAACTTTTTTAGAAATTTCATTGAATAGCTTAGCAGTTTTAAGCCAAGCTTCTTTACTGTTCCTCATATTCTCTGGCAACCCAGGAACTATTAAGTTTTTGTTACCCAAAGTTTTGTGAAACTCAACTGTTTTTCTTAGTTCTTCTCCCATGAGTGTGTCGATTCCTATGTGTGCACCAGCTACTTCTAAGTCTAAATCGTCTAGAAGATCTTTTAGGTCGTCAGCTTTCCACCCATAAAAACCAGCAAATTCTACGCCGTCGTAACCCATGTTTGCTACTGCTTCTAGAGCTTTACGAAAGTCTTTTGCGCAATCGTCCCTAATTGAATATAGTTGAACTGCTATTTTTATTTTATCCATTTTTCATCATAATCCATACCATGTCCTTATTTAAAAACATTACGACATAAAGTTTTAAGACTCTCCAGAAAATTTTATAAGTTTAAGGGTTTCGAGTTAGTACGCTTATCTTGACTAAAGTTTTCGTAGTCTTTTGGTTTGATTGCGAAGACTTCGTTACTCCTGAAAGCGATGATGCTTTAAAAAGGCTTGCTGAGATTCTTAAGTCAAATAGCATAAAAGGAGTTTTTAAACTTGTAGGAGAAAAGCTTAGAACTCTCGAGAAGAGAAAACGACAAGATGTTCTGAATGTTCTTAAAGATCACGAAGTAGGGTTTCATACGAACTTTCATTCAGTCCATCCTACCGTAGCAGAATACTTAAAGGACATGGATTTTGAAAGCGGTGCTCTGGAATTTCTGAGAAGAGAAAGCCAAGGCGTAGAGGATATCAAAAGAGTTTTTGGAGTAAATCCTTCGTGCTATGGTCAACCAGGAGGCGCATGGGCTCCGCAAGTATACTTGGCATTAAAAAAGCTCAGCATTCCAGTGTACCTCGACTCTAGCGACTTTGTAAACCTAAATGGAAACCCCTTCTGGTATTGCGGTATACTTAATATTCTCAACTTAACTGGCTCTAGAGGTGGCATTCTGGGGCTAAATTTCGAACTTGGTATGCAAGGTTTCATAGAAGAAGCAGAAAAAGTCTTCGATAAAGCGTACAACCGTATAGTAGAAAACAATAGCTGGGGAATTATAAGTATTTTTAACCATCCTTGTACTTTAGTGACAAAAGAGTTTTGGGATGCAGTAAACTTTTCTAAGGGCGTAAATACTCCTCCTGATCAACTTAAAGTACCTGAGCTTAAGCCTAAAAGTTGGGTTGAAGCAGGCTACGATGACTTTGATAGATTTATAAAGCACGTGAAATCAAAACCCTTCGTTGAGGTTGTTACTGCTAGTGACTTATACAGAATTTTTAAAGATAATGCCCTAGATAAGGTGTTCAGCAAAAATGAAATATTTTCCTTAGCCTCAAGTCTTAGCAGCATATCCTTTAGGGAAATAAGTAATGCATACGTATCTGCTTCCGAGATATTTTGGCTTGTTACTGCTAGTTTGGCAGAGTATAGAGTTTGTGGAAGATTACCTGACAAAGTTGTGAACGCTTACCCTCTTGGCCCATACAAACCTTTTAGTTCTGAAGCTTTAAGAACAGTTAAGCTCGAGGATTTTCTTGATGCTTCTTATAACGCTAAGGTTTTCATGGAGCTTAATGGTAGAATTCCTGACTTTATTAAAGTTGGCGATACAAAAATTAGTCCTATCGATTTTTTATCTTCTGAGGCAAGACTTTACACTATGCTTTATAATCAAAAGCCTCCAAAATATGTTGAGCTTGTTGAAGGCGTCTTTGAGCCTTACTATTTCGTAAGTTCTGAAGGTGCTAAGAACAGCTGGAAGTGGGTAATCTTCCCAGAAAACTTTGAGGCTTGGAATCTCGTTGAACTAGCTAAGCTCCAAACTTGGACTATTAAGCCAGCAAAGCCTAGCTTCATTTAAATTTCTTATGCTGGAGTACTGCTTGCATCCTTTAGTATCGTGATTCTTCAAAGGTAATAAATAAGTTCGCAATTACAGTAAATTTCTAGACATACTCCCAAATTCCTCTGCCTCTGTAGTTGTAGACGATAGTTTTCAGCGCGGTCACGTATTCTATGCTATACCCAATACCTTCTCTGCCTATTCCAGAATCCTTTCTTCCTCCAAACGGGTAGTACCCGATTCCATGCCTTGGGTAATCGTTAATGTATACTGCACCTACCTCAAGTCTCCTCATGTACCTCCTTAATCTCTCTATGTTTTTACCAAAAATTGCGGCGTCCAATCCATAACGTCTTCTATTTGCTATTTCTATAGCTTCGTCATCTTTTTCAAAATTTGTAATTAAAGCTATTGGAGCAAATATTTCCTCTTTGTATGCCTTCATCTCAAAAAGTTTCTCCTTATTCTCAACTTCTATTAGAGTTGGCTCAATGTAAGTGCTTCCTAGCCTGTTTCCTCCATAAATAACTTTTCCTCCTAGCTTCTTTGAATCCTCGATTGCTTCTACCATCTCATCGACAGAAGAAGGCTCTATTAACGGCCCCATGTCGATCGCATCTTCCCATGGATTTCCAAGTTTAACTTTTGAAAGTTCATTTATTATCTTGTTTTTTAGCTCTTCATAAATCGCTTTTTCTGCTAAAATGAGTTTAATTGCATCACATCTTTGCCCACTATAGCTTGTAATTCCGAACACTATCTTACTAGCACTAAGGTCTATGTCTGCATCGTTTAGAACAATTGCAGGGTTTCCTCCACCCATCTCCATTATGAACTGTTTTACTCCAGCAATGCTGAGAACTTTTATACCTGTGTTTGTACTGCCTGTAAAGCTTATAACGTTAATCCTTCTGTCAGAAACTAGCTTGTCGCTTTCCTTACCTGGAATTGTTAGCACTGAAAACGCCTTTTCTGGAAATCCTGCTTCTTGTACTAGTTTTGCAAACAGCAAGACTGGTAAAGGATCGGCAGACGGAGGTTTAACCAAGAATGCATTCCCTGCTATTATGCTGTATACGAACTTATTGACTGTATCAAAGAGAGGATAGTTGAAAGGCACTATTCCTAATACTACTCCATAGGGCTCTTTTCTTACTATTCCTTCACTTTCTAAGGTATGGCTGCTCCAATCTCCTGGAACGTATTCCCCAAAAATTTTTCTTACATCTATTTCTGCACTTCTCATCCTATCCATACTAACTTGTACTTCACCTTCTGCTTGCTTACGAGTCTTTCCTGAGTTTTCTATGAGAACTCTTACGAAGTCCTCTTTAGTTTCTTCCATCAAGTCAGCGATCTTGTTAACGATTGCTAACCTTTTATCTCCTGGAGTTTCTCTAATGCTCCATTTTCCAACTTTATATGTTTCTTCAAGAGCATTATCTATTTGTTCCCATGATAGTTGAGGGATTTTAGCTATAAGTTTGCCGTCAATAGGTGAATAAACTGGCCTAAGTGTGGAAGAAGGTACCCACTTACCAAGTAAAAGCGTCTTAAATACGTAAACGCTATCTCTAACTTCATAGATATTCTCGAATATTTTATTTTTAAACTCTAACTTTCTTATGCTCATACTACTTCAGGAACAGGTTATTGCGTCGTTATAAATCTTTCTTTGCAAACTTCCTACATTTTAAGGTCAGAAGCAGGAAAGTGAAGGCAGGCTGAACGCTGGAACCTCGTGGCATACGCTATGCCTCCAGCAAAACGGGCTGGAAGGCGACCGATGAAACCTAAAGTAAAGGAAAAGTTAGAAGCTCCTGGCTTGAGCCGTGGAGAGGACGTCACCATTTCTGTGAACTACCACACCATACGAACGTGGCGTCCTCAACTCGCGATGAGGATTTCTTGCTTATTCGACCAGACTCGATCCTCCACTTGAGCATATTACGGAGGTCTTGGTCTCCACAGGCTTTCGGGGTAGCTTCGATCTCAAAGAATATTTTTTAGAGATGCACTATAAAAAACCTTTCTATAAGGGGCCATCTATCCCCTTGTGGAAGGGGGCGTTCGCTCCCCTTAACTTCACGAAGTAAACTTGTGTCCTACTTTAAGATTTGAATTTAAGCGTTAATTTCTGAAGTTTCTAGATTAAAGAGTACCAAATAAAATGGATTTTTTAGAAATACATTTTTAAGCAGTCCTACTTTTATTTAGAGTTTTAGGCTTCAGGAATACTCTTGCAGTAAATCCACAAAGTTTATATACTGAATTTGTCTACAATAATGTAAACATGGCTACAGCAACTTTAAGCATTAGGATTAGGAAAGATTTAAAAGAAAAGATGAAAGTTACTAAAATTGATTGGAGAAGAGAAATAGAAGAATTCATAGAGAAGAAACTTAAGGAAGTTGAACTATCTAAAACACTTGAAACGATAGATAAAGTTTTGTCTGATGTACCTACTGCCAACGAGCCTGCTTGGAAAACTGTTAGAGAGTTAAGGAATAAAACGTAATGTACGTGCTTGATTCAAACGTATTCGCAAGCATAATTGTAAAAGATGAATTTTATGAAAAAGCAAAAAACTTTACAACGAAGCACTCGAACCTTGTGACTGTAGACCTAGCCTTTGTGGAAGTGGCTAATGTTCTTTGGAAGCATGTTTATGTGCTTGCAAGAATACCCGAAGATAAGTATAAAATATTACGGGATGAAATAAAAAGCTTAATACTAAATGCTACTGAAGTAATATATAGATCGACCGACCTATTGGAAGATTCAATTGATAATGCTATAAGTTATGGAATTACAGTTTATGATTCGTTGTATGTAACTTTAGCATTAAATACGAACAGCAAACTTATAAGCTTTGACGAAGACTTAAGAGAAAAACTCAAAAATCAAAAACTAAACATTATACTACTTCCATAGTTGATGGAGAACGTACAAAAATTAACTAAGAATGTTAGATTGAAAATCATCTTTTAAAGATTAAGTATGCGTTTTCTACCTTCTGTGAATGACCTGTAAATTTCCTCCATAATTATAACATCCTTCAACGAATCTTTTCCGTCAGTTCTTGGATTTTCGTCGCGTAGTATAGCATCAACAAAATGTTGAGCTTCGTTTTTAAATGACCACGTCCAGTTTGAGTATGGCGCTTCTACTTTTTGAACGCTTCCTGCTTTGTACACCACAACTTCGGCAGGTACGTTTCTGAGCAAAGGCGGCGGCAACTTAATTTCAAGCCACCCATGTTCAAAGTAAATTTTTATCTCTTCATCCCAAAACCTAGAGGAAATGCTTCCTGTTTCAAAACTAACGTTAAAGTCATCATAGCCAAGAATTGAATTATGATAATTTCCATGAAAAGTTGAATACTTTACTTCCTTAGGATCTCCTAGAAACCATCTCATAAGATTTATGTCATGACAAAATACGTTGTTGAAATTGTAAAATCTGTTCGCCTCTTTTTCTGACAACCATTTTGGAGGTCTCAGTCTAACTTCAGGGTATGGCTCATTAGTACTTATCATTGGTTCATCGATGTTGCAAATCCATTCTCCACCGAAGTCATGTATTCTCACGAATGTTATTTTGCCCAGTTCTTCTGAAGATAAAAATTTGTCAAGGAGCTCCTTTGCTTTTATGCAACCTTCATCGTAACGCTTCATATAAGCAACCATCAGTTTCTTGTTAACTCTTTCTGCTGCTTCTACCATTTCTCTCGCATCTTGCGTGTTTGTTGCCATTGGCTTTTCAATGAATACATGCTTGCCAGCTTTTAGTAAGTCTATTGCTATAGGTGCATGAAGATGATCATTAGTTATAACAACTACAGCATCTACGTCTTTCGTATCTGCTAAGTCCTTATGAGACTTATAGTACTTAGGAATACCATACTTATTAGCTACAGCTCTTCCAAGTTTTTCTCTAGTTTCACAAAGCGCCACTACTTCACAACCTTCTAACTTCATAAAATTGGGCAAGTGTACTTTTTGACCCATAAACCCACAACCTAGAATTGCTAGCCTTACTTTGCTTCCCATAATCTTCACCTCTCTAAAGTACTTTAGCTAGCTTCATAACATTTGTTAAAGACTCAAAAGCCTCCTTACTTATTGTTAAAGGGTCTTTCTTCCAATACTCTTCTCGAAATATTTCTACAGACAAGTAGCCCTGATAGTTTTTCTGCTTGAACCTTTTTAGGATTTCAGTTAAAGGTATGGCTCCTAAGCCACAGTACAGCCTATTCTTGTCGCTTAACCTTTCTCTTGGTAAGTCTTCACAATCGTTTATATGAACGAGAAAGAGCTTGTCAGTTGGAATTAAGTCTATGTTGCCTAAGTTTCCATCACCTCTGTACCAATGGAAAGTATCAACTACTAACCCTAAGTAATCATTGCTCGCTCTCTCTACAACTTCGATGGCATCCTTTAAGTTCCAGAACCACTCCATTGCAACTTTTACGTTGTATGCTTCACTAACCTTTGCAAGTTTGTTTAGTCTACTGGCGTGAGCCTCAACTATTTTTTCACGAATCTTACTTTCAAATCCTTCTGCGCACACTACTATGTTTTTGCAACCAATGTAACTTGCGATTTCAAGGTATTTTTTAGTTTCTTCAACTTTCTTTTTAAATTCTTCTTCAGAACATAAGACATACCCACTAAAAGCGCAAATGGCTACCGCGTTTATGCTATGTTGCATCAGAAGATCTCTAAGGTTTTCAACAGACTTATCTTGAAGGAATTGATCTAGCTTGTTTTTCCAAATTTCAACTCCTTGAAAGCCTGTTTTTGCAGCAGTTTTCACATCACTTTCTAGAGAGTATGGCATAGTCGTCGCGCCATTAAGGCATGAATTCATTTTGTGTTATAACAAAGTGAGTTGAAGCAGTATAAAAACTTATTTAGTGTTCATTCTTTAGTAATTGTAATAATACTGACGCTTCCATATTTTTGACACCCCCGTCTTCCCCTTTATTCACAATCTTTCTAAATGCAACCTAAAATGGGAACTTTATTTTTGCGAAACTGCTGGCTTGACTTAAAGAAGCTTAGAAGAACATAAAACGATATTGCGCATTCCTAAGAAAGTTGTTATATAAGAAATAGATTTGGAAGCTTCTCTTTTTTGCATTTATTCTCGCGCTAAAGAAAAGCTTATATGTGGCTTGTGTTTGCCGTAAGTGCTTGAAATGCCCGATATTTTAGGCGAGGTCATTGAGCACGTACCAAGTTATAATGCTTTTATGACCGTAGAGGAGCTTGATGAGTCCGCTGTGAAGTTAGCTGAGAAATATCCAGACGTAGTGAAACTTTTAGACATTGGGACAACTAGAGAAGGCGATAAAATTTATGCTTTAAGAATAGGTAAAGGTAAGAACAAAGCTTTACTGTTTGGGTGTCCTCATCCTAACGAACCAGTTGGTACCCTAGTTTTAGAGTATTTAAGTTGGGAATTAGCTAAGAATGATAACCTTAGAGAAGTATTTGACTACATGTGGTACATAGTTAAAGTTGCAGATAAGGAAGGCCTAAGGCTAAACAGCGGCTGGCTTAAAGGTCTATTCACACCACTTAACTATGCAAAAAACTAATAAGCGCACCGCCCTTACTTTTGATATGCATTACGAAACTCTTTCTTACAATCTTCCTGTATGTTAAGTAAGTCTGAGGCTCAACATACAAATGTAGTTGCGGTTCTAGAACGGAAAATAGGATAGTGAAAAATTTCTGAATCACTAACCTCATTTAAGTAGTGTTTTTATTCATTCCTTGTATTTGTTTGGGCTAAATAATCGGGTTGCAAAGTAAATGCAGGCTAAGCTAGCTCTAAGATAAGAGTTCATCTCTTTATGGGTCTATGTTCTTTTCTTGCATGTAACTTATAACGTTATTCATCATCTTTGTTAATGACGTTCTTTGTTAATGACGTAGCAAAACCTTTAATGTTGGCATACAATTCTCTTGGTGTTAGATACACATAATTATGAACTAATATATTTCTTATATTTACTGCTTCTTTAAATTGCTCACTTAGCGCTTCGTCTATCACTTTATTTTCGAGTAGTATCGTGCCTATTTCCTTGTATGACTTTGGAGTCCTCCACCTCATATACGCAATAAGTGCTTCACTTACGTCAATCGTAGCTTCAACTGCAACTTGCAAATTACGTTCACTTGCAT
>JBAMLO010000017.1:0-8500 GCA_039793485.1 Nitrososphaera sp.
TTTTTTTAATTTTTAAAACATTTTCTCTGTTCTAGAGTTTAGAACAGCTTGTCTTCATTCCTACTAAAACATTTAAAATGTAAGATATAGCTTAACTTCAGTTTTACTCAGGTATCCTCATGTAAGAGTTAACTTATTAGCAAGCTGAAACGTATTCAAAAGTTCTAAGAGCTTCCTAAAGGGATAAGGGGGTTGTTCTTACTCAAGAAGAACTGCATAAAACCAAAAATTTATTTTCGGCAGTATAACTTCAATTTTCTTGCTTACATCATTTCCTTCTTGTATTGTTTTAAAAATTTAACCATAAACTCATGCTTTTCTTTTGCCATCTTCTTTCCACTACGTGTTAGCATCATGCTTCTTAAACGCAAAAGCTTTGATGCAAAATGTGAAATTGGAGAAGGGTCAACTAAGCTTTCATGTGCTATATTTTTTGGAGGACTTTCAGGATTAAAGTTAACTTTCCCTAGTTCTTTTGAACCATAGGCTCCTGCGTAAGCGAAGGCTCTAGCTATGCCTCTTGCTCCCATCGCTTCAAGTAAGTCAGCATCATGTAGCACTTTCGCTTCTTTTGATTTCGGTCTTATTCCACTTATCCATGATTCATAAGAAGCTTCAACTATAACATCGTATACCCTTTCAATAAAGTCTTTATCGTAACCAATTTTCCTTAGAATTCTTTTAGCCTTTTCAGCTGATGCGACATAGTGTGGCTTACTCCTGGACTCCTTCCTGGAAACTATGTCGTGTAAGTAAGCAGACACAAGTACTACTTCTAAATCCACTTTTTCTCTTTTAGATATCTTTTTTGCAATTTTAGCAACACATTCTACATGATCAAAACGATGCGCTAAATCTGAGTCTTTGACTTCTTTCCTTACGTACTCTATTACTTTTTTCAAGTAATCTTTCCTCATTTTATTTTCTTTGCGATTCATCAACGACGTGTTTTCTCTACAGAATTTAAAATTTTTCTTAAAGATAAAAGCTTTATTTCACTTTAGTTATGAGTAAATTAGCTGTTGTGTGCTAATCCAATTAATTCTTCCAATCCAATTTTTTCTTCCTTAAGGTATTCCTCTAAACCTTCTATCAGCTCCTTAAATATTGTTATACCCTTCTTTTCAAGTACGGAGCCAACCTGTACAGCTGAAGCGCCAGCTAGGAAAAATTCAACTGCATCTTCCCAGCTTTCTATACCTCCAACGCCTACTATTGGCTTCCTAGTTTTTTCGTAAAGCTCAAACACTAGAGCCAGAGAAATTGGGTGCAAGGCTTCTCCAGATAGACCTCCAAATTTGTTGCTTAGTACTGGTTTCTTTGCTTTTATGTCTATTGCCATTGCTCTTATAGTATTTGAAACAACAAATGCATCACAACTTTCAAGCGAATTTATTAGTCTTAGCACTTCATTTCTATAAGGTGGAAGCTTGCAAAGCACGGGGCCACCAAAGTTATCTTTCACGCTTTTAACTATGTTTTCTGTTAGTTTTGCATCATTGAATACTTCTAGTCCAAGCCTTTCTGCATGAGGGCATGAAAGATTTATTTCTATAGCGTCTGCAACTTTCTTAAACGCTGCTGCTATTTCTTTTGCTTGCTTTGGTTCGCTTGGAGCAATACTTACGATTACTGGCACTTTAAACTCCTCCTTAGATGATGAAAGTTCCTTCAAAAACTCCTTGAATCCAGGGTTCGGAAGTCCCATTGCGTTAAGGTAGCCACACTTTATTTTTATGAAAGTTGGATTGTCATAGCCTTTTCTTTCTTCATAAGTTATTGACTTTGTTACAACTGCACCTGCTCCAGCTTCCTGCAACCTTCTTAGTAATGAAACAGTTTGGCCTAATACTCCAGAAGCATTCATAAAAGGATTCCTTAAGGTAATCCCAGATATTTTCGTCACAAGTTCCAAGTCTTAATCATCACCTTACCTCTTGGATTAGATAAAATATTTCCTTCTTCAAATACTTTTTCTCCTCTTAAGAATACTGCCCTAACTTTTCCAACCACTTCCATATTTTCAAATGGAGAAAACTTTGCTTTTGAAAAAAAGTTACTGGATTTTATCTTCCATCTTTCATTTTGCCTTACTATTGTTAAGTTAGCAAATGAATTCAACCTTATTTCACCCACGTTAGGAATCCCAAAACGTTTTGAAGGTTTTAATGTTAAAGCTAGTATTGTTTCTTTTAAGGATATTTCTCCCGATTTAACTAACGTAAGTAAAACGGGAAGAGCTGTTTCTAAGCCTGGGAAGCCTGGAGGAATCAAGTCATATTCCTCAAATTCCTTTTCTTTTATTGAATGTGGAGCATGATCGGTAACTATGGCTGTTACTTTTCCTTCATTTAAAGCCTTTCTTAATGCTAGGATGTCTTCTTCACTTCTAAGGGGTGGGTTAGTTTTTGCGATGCCCTTAAACTCTTCTACCTTTTTTTTAGTAAGCGAAAGATGATGAACTGTAACTTCGAAAGTTATCTTCTTGTTGAATTCATCTTCACTTAATAATCTTCTCAATGCTAAATCCGATGAAAGATGAACAACGTGCAAGTTCTTTGATTTTAACAGTTTTAAGCAAAGTTCTACTCCATTTAGTTCTGCTATTTCATCTCTTATCCTACTATGGTTTTCTACTTTGTTCTCAATTTTAGCTTTGTTTGCTTCAATCCTTTCTAGGTCTTCACAATGTACAGTAAAAAATATTTCTCCTTCGTTTGTCAAAATTTTTTTCTTCCCTTCATCTTCGCTTATCAATCTAATGTCCTCCGGATATAATTTTATACTGAAGCCTCCTTTCCTTAATGCTTTTATTGAATTAACAGGATTTTCATTTAGGCCAATATGAAATCCAACATCACAAAATATTTTTTCCTGCGCCCTCTCCTTTGCATTTTGCAACATTTCTGTGCTTGAAATTGGGGGCTTTGTGTTTGGCATAGCTAGTAAAGTTGTATAGCCTCCCGCAATAGCTGCTTTTGTTCCGCTTGAGAAATCTTCCTTATAGCTTTGTTCAAAGTCTCTTAAGTGTACATGTACGTCGATTAATCCTGGCAATATTAAGTTATCTCCAAAATCTATCAATGGTGTACTTAGTGGTACAGAACTTCTTGGCAGAATATCAACTATTCTTCCTTCTTTTAGAACAACCGCTACTTCATGAAACTCATTGTTGATCCAAACTCTCCCAGAAATAGCAAAATTACTCATTTTATCTCAACCTCTTTTCCAGATTCAGACCTCATCGTCTTTCCAAAGTTTGAATTTATCAGAACCTCCCCACTAAATACTGGGCCATCTTTACATGCCAAAAGTCCATGTGGTTCAAGAACGCAAGAACCACAAATTCCTGAAGCGCATTTTATTATGCGTACTATGGAGGCTTCACAGTAAATCTTATTCCTAACAGAAATTTCAATTACTTTTCTCATCATCATTTCAGGTCCAGTAGTTAGTATTGCATCTGGTGAAAATGAACTTATAATGTTTTGAAGGTCTTTTGTAACAACTCCAGAGTATCCAAAGGATCCGTCTTCAGTATAGGCAAAAACTTTTTTTGAGTATTTATTAAAATCTTCCAAAAAGACTAAGTGTTTTCTGCTTTTTCCTCCATAAATCGTTACAACTTCTGCATTTAGTTTTGACAAGTTTCTCGCTGCCATTAGTATTGGTGCTGCTCCAGTTCCTCCTGCTACAAGTAAATACTTACTTCCTCTACTAAGATCAAAGAAATTCCCAAATGGACCTCTAAAGTATGCGTAACTTCCTACTTCTAAGTTTACAAATTTATTACTTGTTACTCCAACGTCTTCAACTAAGAGTTGTAACTTTCTGTTATCACAAACAGATGGAGAAAGAGGTATTTCGCCATAGTTTGGAAGCCACGCCATTATATATTGCCCAGGCCTACAACTCATATTTTCATCTAAATTGAAGTTTAGTATTGCTATTTTATCAAGGGGTTTGTTCTTTAGCTCTAATTTCCCACGTACGTAGTATGACATCTCAAGTCTCATAAGATAAATTTTGTTATCTCTTCTGAAGTTAAAGTTGCTCCGCAGTAGATGCATTCAAGGACTATCTTTAATCCCTTTACAACCTTAAGCTTTGGAAGAATCGGTTCATCTTGCTTATTTGTGATGCACAGCTCGTTTGGACATTTTATTAGTCCTTCGATCGTCTCTGGTGGTTCAAGCTTGTATTTTTCTTTTACTTCAAAGTTTGAAATAACGTTTAACGTAGCATCTGGTGCAATAAGAGAAATTAGCTTTGCTTCCCTAGGTTCTAAAACTCTATTTTCTATCTTTATTAAATCTTTCTTCCCTAACTTTTTACTTTCAACATTCATTAGGATTGCAACCGTATAATTTTCCTTTCCTGTGATTCCCAAAATCCTGATTACATCTAATGCTTTTCCCGCTGGAATATGGTCTATTACTGTTCCATTTTCAATTTTTGTAACCCTCAGCTCCTTCTCAGACATTACTACTCACCTGTAAGTATTGCTCTTAGTAGGGCCATTCTTAAATAGAGGCCTCCTCTTGCCTGGCTAAAATATGCCGCATTCTTTGTATTATCTACCTTTGGGCTTAGCTCATCCACTCGGGGTAAAGGATGAAGTATTATTGCTCCTTCTTTCATCTTCTTTGTATGTTCTAGAGTTATAACGTACGATCCTTTAACCTTCTCGTATTCATACGGGTCAGAAAATCTTTCTTTTTGTATCCTTGTTACATAAAAGACATCAGCTTCTTCTAAAATTTCAGAAAGTGTAGTAAGCTCTTCATAAAGAATTCCATTAGATTCCATGAAGCTCTTAATTTTTTCTTTTGCTCTAAGCTCTAAAGGAGATATAAGGTAAACCTTTTTTGGCTTAAATATTGAGAAAGAAAGAATTAAAGAAGATATTGTTCTCGCATGTTTTACATCCCCCACTATCGCATAGGTTAAGTTTTCAAGAGATTTGAAAGTTTTCCAAACTTCATAAAGGTCAATCATAGTTTGTGTTGGATGCTCTTTTGTACCTTCTCCTGCGTTTATAACAGGATGTTCGCAAATTTCTGCAGCATACCTAGAAACTCCCTCTAGTTTATGTCTAATAACGATGACATCTGAGTAGTAATCGAGCATTCTTACAGTATCTGAAATGTTTTCTCCTTTTGCAAGAGAAGAGACTGATGGTTCTCCTAAGTCTAGCGTTGCGCCTCCAAGTCTTAGCATTGCAGCTTGAAAACTTAGCCTCGTTCTCGTGCTTGGTTCGAAAAAAGCGGTTGCTAGAACCTTTCCCTTAAGGCTACCGAAACTATTCTCTCTTAAGCTCTCTATTTGTTTGGCTTTGTTAAAAAGATCTAACAGTTCTTCTTTACTGAAGTCAAGCACACTTATTACATCTCTATTCAGCCACATCGTTAAACTACGTATTTACGTAAAAATAAGTTTTTCTGTAGTTAAACCCTACGACAAGGTTTTCTAAGGTGACTCGTGCTCAAAGGCCTAATCTCCTAGAATGGTTACTACTAGAGACCTTCTTCTTGGTCTTACGTCTAGCTCTAAGAAAACAACTTGTTGCCAAGTTCCAAGTACAAGCTTTCCATCTTTAATTGGGATTGTTAAACTTGGCCCTATTATCGAAGCTTTTACATGTGATTTTCCGTTCCCATCATGCCAAGTTTCTTCATGAGCATAATAAATGTTTGATGGTGCTATCCTTTCTAAGGCTGCAGGCAAATCTTTTAACAATCCCGGTTCATATTCTATGGTAGTTACTGCACCTGTAGAACCAGGCACAAAGATGTTAACTAAACCATTTTTCGTTCCAGATGCCTCGATTTTTTCTTCCACTTTTCGAGTAATGTCTATTATGTTGTTTTCTCCTTTGGTCTCTAAGTTTATTTCAAAGAACTTTACCTTTAAAGACATAAGAATTAGGTAAAGAAAAACCTTATAAAAAGTTTCTCCTTTAAAAGTTAGCACTTTACGACCGAGAGTAGAAGACTCCATTTCTACAAAACAGCAGAAACTTATAAGATTTTTTTGTAGAACCTATTGCATGGCCAACAAAAACTTATGAGCGTTCCATAAACTCAAGAGAAGCTCCTGGGTTTATAAGCCCAAAAGCTACACACACTCTAAAAAGAATATGTAACTTAGAATTCTCCTTTATTTTCCCTTCGCATAGCTGGTTTAAAAGAGATAAATTGCCCTAATCAAGTAACAAAAGTTAGTCTTTCCCTGCCCCTTACTTCTTTTCGGAGAGCCACCACTTTAAAAGTTCTTTTCTCTTTTTTTTGCTCTGGTCTTCATCGTGAATTTCGGACATTACTCTAGCTCTTTGTTCAATGAGTTGTTCATGAGTATAAATTCTGCCACATGATTTACAGACGAATATTTTATTTGCCGGGTCATAGTGGAGCTCTCCACCACACTCAGGGCAGTACTTTTTCTGGCTCATCAACTTAAGGCCGCTAGACTTCTTTATATACTTTTGGTTTCCTGCAAGGACTGTAGAGCGCATCTTTTCGGCCTCCTTGGGAAACATTTTTAATCTCTTTCAATGCAAGGTTTTGTTCAACAATTAAGTATTTTTCAAAGTTAGAATCTAGACTTATTAAGTTGTTTGAAGATTTTGACAAGGTCAACATTACAAAAAGTTAATGCAGTTAGTGCCATTACTCTCCTTAAGCCAATAAAATATTCAATGTTTTTAATGAATTTTTCTAAAAAGATGGACGTTCAGAGAAATATTCTTTATTTTTAGTTTCATTCTTACCTCGGGCAAAAAGGCTCAGGCTCACTAAAGTTTTTAAAGAAACATACTTCTGGTCAGGGTTTAGGTTGAAGGCAAACAAAGAAATTCTTAGGTCCTTGCTTTACGGCGTCTTTCTAACATTAGTTTTAAGTTTGTTTGCAAGGTATGTACAAGGTCAAAATCAAATTCATTTCATTTTTAACGGTCTTCCATTCCCCACCTTAGTTCAGGCTATAAACATTTCAAAAGGAGAATATGTTTCAATTAAAGCTGATTTTCTAGGATTCTTCCTCGATGTTCTATTTTGGTCGCTTCTGGTATTCATATTTTTTAGACTAAGGCACTACAAAAAACATTAATAAGTAAGTTCTTCCTAGCAGTAAAAAGGAAAAAAATGTTTGGGGACGATTCACCACTGGAGGCGAAATTACTCAAAGACTACCTTAGATCTGTTATAAGAATACAAGGTGGTTGGCAACTAAATCTTTCTTGGAACAAGTCTTTCGATAAACTTTTAATTTTGTATAGAAGCATACCTTTTTCGTTTGACAAAGTTACCATCTATATGGCTGTGAGTGAGTTTGTAAAGAAAGAAGACATTGATGATAAATGGAAACAAGCATTTCCAAAATTACTCGGAAACGCTTCTTCCTTAGGATGGTCTGGATTCATATTTAAAAAGCCATTTTTCTCTTCTTCAAATACCAAGACGGAAAGACTTATTCAAGGTTTAGTAAAGGGGGAGGCTCTCTCTAACATGCTGAATTCAAAAAAGGACCTAATGGATCTTATTAAAAAAATTAAACCGGACTCAGCCACCATAGACCTTTCTATCAATGTTACTTCTCAGGCTAGTTTAGCTCAGTTTTTGGAAAATCCTACTGAGATATCTTGGGTTGCTTCTCTAGAAAAGTATATTATAAGAGAGCCTGGCATAAGCGGATTAATAAAGAACGTGATGTCTGCCCTAGATCTGATGATAGCGACTGCTAAGGAATATTCACTGAAAGTTTATGAATCCTAATCTTACATACAAGCCCAACAAGAAAGCTTAGAACTTTAGTTCTGGGATGAATGGGCAAAAAATTTAAACATGGAGCTTCAAAGAGAGAAGTAGCCTTAAATCGGATGTTCCGAGCCCGAAAGGGTGGCCATAGCGAAAAGCTTAGTTCCATGCGTTAACGAGACGCATGGAATGGGGAACTGTGACGCCCCTGAACCAGCAGATGAGGTTGGTTGCGTAAAGCACCAGCTAAACGCTGGAACCTCGTGCCATATGGCATGCTTCCAGCAAAACTGGCCAGACGGCGACGGATGAAGCCTAGCCAAAGGAAAAAACTGGAAGCTCCCGACTTCAGTCGGGAGAGGACGTTGCACGTATAAAGTTGTAATAAGTAGTTATCTTAGACAGTACCACTAATTGAAAGGACAAACACTTTCATAATGGAAGGAAATAATGCTTTATTTAGTTTAGCCGACGCCTGTTCTAAGCTTATGGAATAAAAGTTGAAGAAGTAAGCGAACATGTGACTTTTAGTATACGTCCAAGATGTCATTCTAGGAAAGTAGTAAAGAGAGGAAGACTTTTCAAATGTTTAAACTACAAACTGGAAGAAAATAGATATGCAGTATGAGCAGTAAATATATAGCTTGCTCAGGGCGCTAAGCTTCTTGCGGAAGCCATTAACAGGGCGGTGGCACGTCCTCTGCTTCTAAGGTGGAATGGAATGAATTGGAAGGGCAAAAGCTCTA
>JBAMLO010000018.1:0-8321 GCA_039793485.1 Nitrososphaera sp.
TGTCAGTAAAGAAGAGAAAAAGTTTTATAAGCTCAGCTATTTACTAGGTAATTTAAGGGTAGTGGAAAAGTTTAAATATTTTCTAACCTACAACATTTAAGCAGGTGAAAAAGTTGGTCGCATCTGTTAAAGAAGAGATAAAATCTGGGTTTACTAAAAGAGCAATAGTTGTTTCAGTAGTCCTAACAATCTTAGGCTTCGTAGTTAATACACTAACATGGTGGGGAAACGGCATTAGTCTTGAGCCATTCTACGCTGGAAGAGTTGGCTCCGGAATCTATCCTCCTTATGGGCTGGTCTTCTTACTAATGCTGGCTTCAGCCTGGCTTGGAGCACAAGGGTTTTCGTTACAAGAAATTGCTGTAATTACTACAGTAACCTTCGTAGCAGCCGATTCCCCCTTCGTTGTTGGTGCCTTTCTACAGTTCATATTTGCAGGCACATACTTAGCTCAATCTAATCCAAATGTTAAGGCTTTATTAGGTTTCTATCCTTCCTTTTGGACTCCTGGCCTAGATAAGTTAAATATTATAACATCAGCATGGCAAGGAGGCGCAACAGTTCCAGTGGGAACTATTCTTCCATACCTTACCTTCTGGATCTTTATGGCAATCCTTTACATGGTTTTGATGCTTTTCCAAGCTTCTATAATCCAAAAGCAACTGGTAAAGAAGGAAAAGCTCCCATTCCCAACCATAATACCAATTAACGAGTTATCCAACTCAGTAAGAAAAGGAACGTTTACTACGCTGATCAAAAACTGGTGGTTCTTGGGCTCTCTCTTAGTAGGCTCACTCGTTGGACTTATAGCATCTCTAAACTACATCTTAAAGTTCACTACAATCTTCTTTGCCTATGGTCAGTTTTACATGACGCCATTAGCAAACTTCTTAACTTCAATATCTCAGCGTACCGTTGGCGGCTGGTGGATGTTAATTCCTGCTGATGTTGCAATATTTTTCTTAGCTCCACTTGACATACTTTACTCAATAGTCATCTATGTTTTCCTACTACAAATAGTGTATCCTCTCGTTCTACTGAGCATAGGTGCAATTACTCCTGGTACTTATCCAGATTGGAGTGGACCTTTCCCATGGGTGCCCTTTAGCGTCTACTGGGTGCCTCTTGCACTAGGTGTTTGGACACTTGTAATGGGCTACAATACTTACAAAGAAAGCCTATCTAAAGCTTTAAGCAGAACTTCAGAAGCTGGAGAATATTCAGACTTCCTGCTATGGGGTGGCTTTGCAGTAACTATACTTGTTTGGTTAGTAATTTGGACTGCATTTGGTGCTAAACCCCTACTGTTAGTACTCTCTCTCGTAGTTTGGTTAGTATATACACTCGGCATGACAGCAGTTCACGGCTATACTGGTACTTGGGTCTCTGTATATGGAGCCGGTACTACTAGAATGGTTACATGGGCCTCTGGTTCGTACCTCGGAGTTTATCATATAGACGGTACAGCTGCTAACACTAAAACGGCATGGGCAAATATGGCGGCTGTTGCAATAACGTCGGATATGGGCGGCGTCATCCAGCAAAACACTCACCAAACTTGGGCTTATACTTCAACGTATGCTCTAGCGGACTCTGCAAAGTGCAAAGAAAAAGACATTTTCAATTCACAGTTGCTAGGTATTCTGTTAACTGCTCTCATTGCAATGCCCTTTGGTCTTTGGGTTGCGTTTGGAACTGGAGTAGGAAAGCTTAAGGCTTGGGGTCTAGGCTCTGGTGCAGCAATTACAGGTTGGCAAATACCCTTTGTTATCTCGAATAGCACACCGCCCGCCGGCTATCACTTATACCAAGCGATCTTAGCTTTCATTTTGGTTGGTGTTCTTATGTTCCTAAGAACCAAATTTGCATGGTTCTTCTTCAGTCCATACGCAATGTTCTTTTACTCTGGAATGTGGCTGTTAAACGCAGGAATAGCACTAGTAATAAAGCTAATATTTCTAAAAGTACTGGGCGTAAAGTCCTACGAAGAGATGGGCGTTCCTTTAGCAATAGGCTTCTTGATAGGTCTTACACTGTTTGCTACAATAGTAATGGGTCTAAATGCAATAATTTCGCTGTTCGTAGCCTCTCCAATTTCTGTTGGTCCAACGGGAGCATAGAGGAAAGAAAGCCTTTTATTTCTTATTTTTATTTTTTTGTGGTGGAGCTTAAAAGATGGTTTCTTTAATCATCGGAAAAAGAAAACCCCTAGCAATTATGTTGCTTGTTTTGCTTCTCCTGGCATCTCTTATTCGCTCTTCTGTAAATGCTCAAAGTAATGAGGTGAACGAAGTAAAAGTTGACTTTAACGAAATAAAAAAAGTAGTTAATGTTCTTGTTAATTTTAAGTCAAGATTTTCAGGCTATGAGGGCTTTTACAAGTCCATGAGCTACATTTTAGACTTTGCTAAATCTCTAGGGTTGCAGTACGAGCTTATAAACTTCACACAAACAATACCACTCGATACTGGTTCTTACATATTAGCTGGAAATCATAGAATAAGTGCTTATTCTCTTTACCCCAACTTCATAGCATTGGGACCTAGTACCGTTAGCGGAAACCTCGTTTATGTTAAAGATGGAGGTTTTCAAGAACTCAACGGATTAAACCTAAATGATAGTATCGCCTTAATCGACTTTAATTCAGGTAAAAATTGGATTAATTTACTTCAGCTTGGTGTTAAAGCTTTCGTATTTATTGAACCTAACAATACCAACAAGTATGAAGCATTATCAAAGATTTCTCTTTCTCCATTAAACGTAATCAGGGTCTACGTGACTCAAGATGATGCAAAAATACTTCTAAACTATGTTGGAAAAAAAGTTCAAATATTTAATAACATAAACTGGGAAAATGTTGTCATACCAAATGTATTAGTAAAGGTTAAAGGAGAAGAAGAAAGGAATGTAATTCTTGTAGTTGTTCATTATGATTCTGTTTCTGTTGTTCCCTCGCTATCTCCGGGCGCAAACGACGCCGTCAACGTAGCTTATACACTAGAATTTTTAAGAAGTATTGTGAAGAATAACATAAAACCAAAGAATTCCATTTGGTTTCTATTCGTAGGAGGTCATTATCAAGCTTTAAGCGGATCTAGAATGTTTGTAGAAAACTACCTATTTAATAACTCTTCTGTAGGAAATTCAATTTTTCCTTATCTAGCAATTGGCATAGATATTTCAGATGGTTCGCCAAAAGTTAACCCAGTTTGCTCGGGTTATTTTTACTCTCTTGCTTCTTCTTACTTGCAAAATAGGCTTTCAACATTAAGTCTTACTGTAGCTAGCTTAATAAATAGTTTTAAGCAAAACCATCCTGACTCCTATAGTGCCATTAGAAGTTATGAGCTTGACAGTCTCACTGGGTTTCAAGTTTCAGGATCCAGTCCATCTTACCCGTCTGGTTTTTCCTTTAGATATATACTAGATACAGAACCGTTTGAAGCTGCAGGTATGTTGGCGGTTTCATTTGTAACACTATACGATCTTAGAAGTAATTTCTTTACTCCTAGCGACATACGTGTTAACTATGATAACATAATTCCTCAAATAAAATTCATAAACTATGTTCTAAGTGGTATAATACTAAGCTCGATAAGTAAGATTTACTCTGGCAGTTGGAATGATTTATCTCCTACAAGGATAGGGTCTGCCTACACTAGTATTGGTTTTTCAACATTAAACGTTATTCCCGTTGTTTATGACCCCACGAAACCTGGGTTGTATTCCGTACTAAATGGATCTATAGTAACTGTTTCGAATTCCTTGGATCCCTTTAGCTTAATGGTAACTAAGTCAAATTCGACAGGAGTTGCAACTTTTTATGGCCTAAGACCAGCGACAGAAGCAGCTTCTGCAGTATATTACTCTGTTAAAGCTTTTGTATTGTCAAAGGACAACAAAATACTCTTTGCTCCTGATTCTGGGATTCATGGTTCTCAAATTTATCCTAGGTCTGTATCCTTGTTATACTATCCTACAACCGTAAGGACTGTTTTATTTAAATCTGGCTCCATAGTTATTCCGAAGATCATAGTTCCAAATACTCTTCAGGCTTCATACTCTTCAAGTTCTCTTTTTGCTTCTTCTAATTCTTATTCGTCAGTGCTCATGTCATATGCTGGTTATGAAACACCAATTTCTGTGCAACTGTTGTCGTTTAGCTTACCAGGATATGCTCCTTTAGAAGCATGGCATTTTGAATTTGATCCACTTACTTCAACTCTAGTATTTTTTGCACCAATAAAAACAAACTTTGGTTTTATCGTCCGCGTATCTTCTCTTGGATACTTGTATGGACTATTCGTAAACTATTCTAGAGAAACAGACAGCGAAAATGGTTATTACTTTAACAATGCCGGTTCCTTCGTAATTGTAGACAACGGTCTACTTGGAGTTCTTCGTGATGCTTGGTTAATTTCCGAAGAAAGATACAAAAAACAAATTTCTGCTGACGTAGTTAATCCAATCACAACTTCAGAAATTGTAACTGGTTCAATGCTCATTAATAGCTCAATTTATAGTCTCATAAGTAAAGATTTTTCTTCTTCCATTTCTTCAGGAATTGTTGCTTCTGGTTTTTCATTAAAGGCTTACTCCTCTACTCTCAGCGTGCTGAAAGACGCCGTTGTTAGCATAATACTAACGTTTGCTCTAGCTATTCCATTTATTTTGTTGTTTACTTCACTATCTTATGGCTTAACTAGAGGATACAAAAGTATACTTTTTACTTTCTCATGTTCTGCTCTTGTCTCTTTAGTTTTAGCAGTTTCTCATCCTGGGTTCAAGCTTGTGGCTAACGTTCCCGCTATATTTGTAGGTGTCCTGCTTGTTTCTCTTGTTATACCTGCTCTTGTTTTTCTGTTTTCTAATTTTTCTGTAGGGATGAGTGAACTTAGAAAAAAAGTGTTTGGCGAGCACTTCCTTGAAAGAAGCGGTTTCGATGTTTCTTTATCGGCAGTAACAATAAGTATAGGTAACATGAGGAAGCGTCCACTGAGGACTGTTCTAACTTTAACTTCAATTGTTCTCGTGAGCTTTGCTTTAGCTTCGTTAACTTCTTTTAGCGAAGTTAAAATATTTAACGTTATAGAAAGTAGAACGAGCTATCCATTAAATGGAATACTAATAAGAACTCCAAACTTTTATCCCCTTGATAAAGAAGCTGTAAAACTTCTTCCTTTATTTCTAACTAATTCAAGCACGTACTTTCCGAGGTTCTGGGTGTACTTGCCTGCTAGCTTTCAACAAGCTGGAACACCAGGTACAATCAATATATTGTTTAACAACAAGTCTACTGGAATTTATGCTGCTGTTGGATTAAGTGTACAAGAAATATTAGAATATTCTTACACGTATAAGCCGTTGTTTAGAACAAATGGTGTCTTGTCTATCAATTATTCTTTAGCTTCCTTACCAAATTCAGTTTTTATTCCATACAGTATTGCTAACTATTTAAACTCTTCAGGTAGGTTAAGACTTGGATCTTATTTGTCTGTTGAAGGCATTCAATACATATTAGCTGGAATTTATAATGAAACAGAAGCTTTAAGGAATTTAAAAGACGCTGATGGTTTCTCAGATCTGCTTCCAATAGATTACTCGGTTTCATCGCAACAACAATCTTTTTCGTTTAGCCAAATCGATTGGGGCTCAATAATAATTGTTAATTCAAAATCTGTTGAACATATTCCTGAAGCTTGTTTAACAAGTATCTTCATACCTATAAAAGATTCTCTTAGCGAAAGAAAGCTAATTAACTCTATTGAGTTACTGTTCACTGCTTATGATAGCTTAAACATTTACCTAGTAACAAACGGAACCGTTTATACCTTCTCTAAAAGAAATGCGCAATCTATTTTTGGGCTTCAGTATTTAGTTATTCCTCTAATAATGGCAGGGTTAATTACGATGTCGACAGTACTTGGAGGTGTAATGGAGCGAATAAAAGAATCGATGATCTATAGTAGCGTTGGCCTTGCTCCAATGCAAATAGGCTACATGTTTTTAACAGAAAATGTTGTTTATGCTATAGTTGGGGGTGTTTTAGGATACCTCTTAGGATTATTGTCTTCTCATTACTTAAGGCTTTTTGGACTACTTGGTGACGTAGGGGTCAATTATTCCTCTTCTTCTGTAATAATTTCAATTGGCATTATTGTAGTTCTAGTTCTTGGTGCTTCAATATATCCCATCTATCGAGTAGCTTTACTTATAACACCATCTTTAGAAAGAAGGTGGCGAATAGCAGCAAAACCAAAGGGAGACGAATGGGAAATTTCAATTCCTTTTAGAGTAAAAGAAGAAGAAAGCTTACTTGGATTAATCTATTTCCTCAAAGAGTACCTCTGGAGCAAACGCATAGAAAGAACAGGAAGTTTCACAGTTGAGGCGTTAGGCTCTTCTAAGGAAGAATCAGGATACTCCATTTCAGCAAGAGTCTGGTTAGCTCCATATGAACAAAACATCCACCAAGACGTAACTCTAAGCTTCATAAAAAGCAAAACCGAACAACGCTATCTTGCTAGCTTAAAAATAGTAAGGGTTTCTGGACCATACGAATCTTGGGTTAGGTTTAATTATTCGTTTGTAGATGAGGTGAGAAAGCAGTTGTTGATCTGGAATTTAATGGATCCTGAACAATCAAAAATGTACATCCAAAAAGCAAAAGGTGAGTTAAAATGAGCCTAGAAGGTAAAAATTCAAAAAGTAAAGTTGGAATCCCTGGTCTAACTGTAGTTTCTGCAATGGCTATTCTCTTTGGTTTAGTTACATTAAGCCCTGCTATAATATATCTATACTTGGCTGTTGGGTCTCTTGGTGGTACTGAGCGGTTTATTCCAGTATTTGTGACCCTTCTACTATTTACTGAGGTAGGAAGAATAGTTAGAAGATATGTTACTACTCAAGAAGCCTACATAATTTATTTTATGCTTGAAATATTTGCGCTTTGGCTTGCTTCTGGTGGCTTGTTTGGAGGCTTTATAATAAACTATTATTATCGTAACGCGCCATATACTGTAATGTATGGCATAGCTGATAAGCTTCCATACTGGTTTGCTCCCCCTTTAAATAGCCCAGGACCTCTAAATAGAACTTTTATTTCCCCAGACTGGTCAATTCCAATACTAGTTGCCTTAATTTCAATGTTTTCAGGTTTACTAATAGATTTTGGGCTTTCGTTCATAACAACAATGGTTTATATTGACATTGAAAACTTACCATTCCCAGTTGCACCAATTGACGTCCAGGCAATTTCTACACTAACTGAAAGAACGCCTGAAAAGATAATGTACTTTTCGTTTGCAGCTATAATCAGCTTAATTTATGAATTCCTTGTCTATGGCGTTCCTAACTTAACAGAAGTCTTCCTAGGCACTAGAATCGTTTTTATTCCATATCCTTGGGTGGACCTAACTTCAATAGTGGAACGTTTCTTGCCCGGTGCTATCTTTGGCTTAAGTACTGATATTGCTGCTTACGTGGTTGGCTGGCTTATTCCGTTTAACGTTTGCGTTTGGCTGTTCGTTGGCTCTCTTTCAGTTTGGGTTTTTGGAAACTTCTTAGCATTGAACATTAAGTTGCCCTATTTCAAACTTTGGCAAAAGGAATGGATGCCTGGTGTTAATATGCAGTGGTGGTACCAAAGAGCAACTTACGACCTTTGGGCAAGTCCACTTGTTGGACTTACAATTGGACTTAGTTTGGCAGTCTTCGTAAAATCTTCTAGAAGTATAGTGAATGCCTTTAAGTCACTTTCTAGGCTCTCAAAGGAAAAACTAAGGACCTCTTACCTTCCACTTTCATGGATAGTTGCGATGATGCTAACTGGAAGCTTAACAGGCTTTGCTTTAGCTACAACTTTAGTTCCGAATCTCTGGTTTGTTTGGCTTATATCTTGGATTGTTCTTCCTCCACTGCAGGGCTTTCTAGGTGCTAGAGCTGTTGGTGAGACTGGACTTACGTTACAAATACCTTACGTTCAGCAAGCTCTCTTAATTCCATTCACATCTCCAGGTGATCCAGTACCGTGGGTTACTCCAATGAATGCTTCAAGTTCAGCTGGAATAATAACTCATAGGATTAAGGTTGCTAAGCTTCTTAACGTAGATCCTCTGGATTATTACAAAGCTTATGTGATATTCTTTCCACTAGCAATCATTGTTAGTTTTATCTTTTGGTCAATATTTTGGTCAATGGCTCCAATTCCTTCTTCTTTCTACCCTTGGACCACAATACAATGGCCCGTTAGTTCGCTATACTTTTCTTTATGGGTAGTAAGAGCAGAACAAATCTTTAAAGTAGACCTCATCGTAGGAACT
>JBAMLO010000019.1:0-47994 GCA_039793485.1 Nitrososphaera sp.
TATCTTTCTAGAACTCTTAGCCTGTAAGTTAGAAAACAAATGTTAAAATGCTTTATTCTTTGCTCTAGTCGAAGAATCATTTTTTTGCTGAATTATAAGAGTTTTTTCTTTTATGTCTTTATCTTAAAGAAGATTAATTCGAATAGCAGAAGACCAACGAGGGCAGTTAATATAAAAGAGCAAAATTCAAGATTTTACAATTCTACCATATAGTCTCAACTATTTTTGACCCTCTGATTTCTTCATCTTTCGTGATAAGCTTGGCACCAAGAATTTTTGTAGTTGCAACGATAATTCTATCATGAAGTTCCTCTAATTTTATCTCGGGAAGAAGCTTTATCACTTGAAAATTAAGAGAAACCGGAACGAAGTTTGCACTCATTTCCAATTTACTAAGTAATTCTCTAAAATTAACATCTATTTTCTTATTTTCGACTAGATACAGGCACTCTGCTAGCACAATTGTTGGTATGTATATGATGGATTCTCCCCTTTCAGCAGACTTAAAGATGGAATTTATCCTTTCTGGAAGATACCTATTATATACCAGACGAAGGCATGTGTGTCAGCTACGTAAAGCATCTTTAATCCCTGAAAACATTGATTTCTTTGCCTTAGTTATTGCATCTTCAAGTTCTTCTTCTGAAACCAAAAGTTTACCTGATCCTCTCAAAGATACCAGCTTCTTTTCATAAAGCGAATCTTCTCTAAAAAGTATAAGATTTTTTAGTTTCTGGATCTCTCTCTCAAGCTCATCTAGTTTTTTTGCCACTTCCATTGTCTTACCGTACTACCTTTACAACCTTCCCATATTTTTAAATGTTTCAACTTTGAAGTAAGTAGGAATTTTGATTTATTAAATAAAATATGTAAACTATTTTACCTTTCTTGATTTCAATCTTACAGGTGTTACTTCGTCCCATTCGATAAAGGGAAGCAGATGCTTTTCCTCTTTTCCACCAGAAAAGAATATATAATCAATGTAGTGTTCCCCATAGTCGTTAACTCTGATGTAGCTTTCTCCCGTTAAAAACTCAAGTACTTCATCCAAGTCGTAAGTTCTTACAGGAATTTTATTTTCTATTAAGCTCTTTAGCATTTTTACAAATTCCTCCGCGTAGCCATAATTTGTTACGTTTAAGAGGAAGTAAGGAGAATCTTCTTCAGGAGGATAAAGATGTATACCGTGACCTAACCAGCTAAAGACTATTTCAAAGGGATGGCCTCCACAATGACTTTTCTCCTTAAGCCAAGCTTCAAACTCTTCTTTGCTGTCATAATCTTTAATTTCTAGCATTCCACAATCTCTTCCATCTGCAAATTTTTTGTACATTTCTACTGGTTTCAAATGCTGAACTTTATCTCCAAATGCAGCCCTATAAGAAATTGCGCAAGCATTCAAGTAATCACTTAAAGATACTCTTTCTGTCCTTCTTTCTAACTGTTTTTTGTATTCTCTTTTTATCTCTTCTGCTTCTTCCTTACTCATAACTTTTCTAAGAACAAACTTCCCTTTTATCTTCCCTTGTCTAATGTCATAAGGAATAAATTTCTCAGGATTTAACTTCTCTGTTAAAGGTAGGAATCTTATTGCATCCTTGAAAATATTAAAATAGAAATCTTCGTATCTTTTGTTACCCTTTTTTATTCGCATAGAATTTGTATGCAATCGCTTAAAGCTCACAAAGAAGTCTTTCTTGTACTTAACTACTGCAAAAGGTATACATATGAACCTTTTTCTTATCCTTAAAGGCAAGAAGAAGTAGAACCACCTTTTTTCAAACTTATCTTGATAAGTCACAAAAACTTTACTTACAAGCTTTTTGACGAGGCTATAGATTTCATTGTTTTCTATAACCTTCTCTTCGAAACTTCCAGAAAGATAAAGTTCAAATTCGTAAACAGTTGCCCTTGGAGTAAAAGTTAAGTTTCTTGTCATCTTCAAGGCTCAAACTAAACTTTCAGCGTTTAACAATAAAAACTTTTTTGTCGCTAAGGTATGCTAAAACACTCACAACTCACTAAAAGAGCTTCAAAACTTTAGAAGAAGTTACCATCACTTTATCGCTAACCATTTTTGTGATGAATGTGCAAAAGAGATGCTTAAGATTTAGCTAGCGGCATTTTCTACCAAAATTTCTAATGGTTCAACGTTTACCTACAATTGATCAATTCTTCAAGGTTTGTAAACGAACAACTGCAAAAGTTTTTATATTCATTAAGGCATGTACTGATGAACAAAGGTATGATAAAGATTGGATGCGCCGCATACTCTTATAGAGACTATCTGAAAGATGGTAGAATGAAGTATGAAGACTTCATTGAAGAAGCTCACAAAATTGGGCTAGATGGTGTAGAATTAACTCTTTATTGGCTCCCTTCCAAGGATAAATCTTACCTAAGAGAACTAAAAAGATTGGCATTGGTTCATGGACTACCTATATCTTGTGCAGGCATTTCCACAAACTTTTGTACTCCAGAGGCTTCTGAAAGGAATAAGGCAATTGAGGCAGTTAAAGAAGGATTGGAAGTTGCTTATGAACTTGGTGCGCCCTGTCTTAGAGTATTTGGAGGATATATTCCAAAAGGCCATTTAGAAGAAGAGGCAATTGAATGGGTTGTAGAGTCTATCAACTCTTGTGTAGATTATGCAAAGGATAAAGGAATTGTTTTAGCAATGGAAAACCACGGAGGAATTACAGCAAGGGCACAAACTGTTATAAGAATCGTTGAAGCTGTAAATTCACCTTGGTTTAGAGTAAATCTTGATCTAGGTAACTACAGAGAGTCAACTTATGAAGACATTGAAAAAACTGTTCCATATGCAGTTCATGTTCATGCAAAAGTTAGCGTAGCTGATAAGGGCATAAAACTTGACTATGAGAAGATAAAAGAAATTTTTGAATCTAAGGGCTACAATGGGTTTGTTTCCATAGAATACGAAGAAAAAGAAGACCCAAAGATTGGCGTACCAAAGTTTGCAAAATATTTGTTTGATGTGTTTAGATGATTGGAGGGAACGAAGTTGGAAGATAAAGTAAGAGTTGGAATTGCTGGACTTGGGAGAAGTGGTTGGAATATTCACTCAAAAATTTTAGAAAAGTTACCCGATAAATATAAGATAGTTGCTGTTTCAGACCCAATTGAAGAAAGAAGAAAAGAGGCTACAGAAAAGTTTGGATGCAGAGCTTATGAAGATTTTGATTCTCTCATCAAAGATGAAGAGGTTGAACTAGTTGTAGTTGCTACTCCTAGCCACCTTCACGCTTCATGCACAATAAAAGCTCTGAAAGCTGGTAAGAATGTAGTATGTGAGAAGCCAATGGCTACAAACTTAACTGAAGCTGACGAAATGATAAGAGTTGCTAAAGAGGCAAAGAAACTACTAACAATATTCCAAAACAGTTTATTTGCACCGGCTTACCTAAAGGTGAAAGAAGTAATTAGCTCTGGAAAACTTGGAAGAATCGTTTTAATAAAGATCTATGGTCATTCTTTTGGCAGAAGATGGGACTGGCAAACTTTAAAGAAGTTTGGAGGCGGAGAACTTAGAAACAACGGAGTACACTTAATAGTTCAGGCACTTCAACTTATGGAAAACAAAGAACCTGAAGTTTTCTGCGATTTGCAGAGGACCTTAACTTTAGGAGATGCTGAAGACCATGTAAAAATTGTTCTTAAAGCTAAAGATGCCCCAGTTGTTGATATTGAATTTACTAGGGCATGCGCCTATCCTCAAGACCCATGGCTAGTTATGGGAACTCAGGGCGGCCTAGTTGGAAACTCTTCTTCTTTAAAATGGAAGTACTTCGATCCTAGATTGCTACCTCCAAGAAAGGTTGAAACAGAGCCAACTCCAGACCGCAGCTACAACGCAGAGGAAATCCCCTGGAAAGAAGAAAGCTGGACTACAAAAGAAGACCCCTTCCTAACAAGTGGAATTTTATTCTACGAAGCATTGTACAATTCAATTCGTAACGGTGCACCTCCGCCCGTTGACCCAGAACTTTCTCGTAAAGTTATTTGGGTTATAGAAAAATGCTTTGAACAATGCAAAGTTTAGGTTTAGTCACTACAGTTTTAGCAGAGCTTTTTACTGACAAACGTCTTTGCACATCTAATGTACTTTAGATACTCTTCAACTTCTCACGAGTTTTAGTCTGCTTTACGCAACGCAAGTATTTTCAACGGTAGCGTCGAAAGTTTTAAGGAGTCCTACAAAAGCTAAAGTACAGTTAATGCAGAACCAAATCTATTGAAGACTATTTAGGAAAAATACAGTAAGTTGTAATGCTTGTTGTGTAGCAAAGAAGCAAAGGAAAAATTGTCTAAGCTAACTAAAAATTACTCTCAAGTATGGGCCGACAAACTGAAGGAGGAAGAGAAAGGCTACGAAGAAAGTTAGCGTGTAGCATATTCCACTAACAAATTTTTCCCGACTTACTTCAGAAAGTTTCATCTTGAACAGCACCCAGTCTACTACTTCACGAACCACGTAGCCACCATCAAGTGGGAGAGCTGGAAGCGAATTCGTGATTCCAAGCATTAAGTTTATCCAGAAAATCCAGTAAAATGTTGATGCCAACGGCCAGAACAACTCTGAAGGAATTGAAGTATCAAGAAAATCAGTATACGGCTTATGTAAAGGGGAGCTGCCCCACAGCTCAAGAAATGGCAACATGGCATAATTAATGAAGTCCTTGAGGCTAGAAAATGGAAACTTAAGTGCATTGTATATCTTTGTTATATCTTTTGTATCAACCATTATAATTCCTAAACTTGCTTTGTCAACATCAGAAGTGTTCTTAGTATAGATTGCTTTGCTTGCTAAAGTTACGTTGAAGCTTTGTCCTTCGTAAATTTTTACAGTAATTTGTTCGCCTACTTTCTTCATCGAAAGATACTTTTGTAAGTCAGTAGAACTTCTTATAGCGTAGGTGCCAGTTGAATCACGAATTTCTGTTATTATCATTCCTGGGCGAATGCCTACTTGCTGAGCAGGCATGTCTGGAACAACGTAAGCTACGCCTACACCTTCATGTTTTACATGAACCATATTCATTAATGCCAAGGAAAAAATAAGACTAAAGGTTATTGCAAGCAAAATGTTCATAAACGGACTAATTGCAAAGACACGTATCCTTTTTAAATAGGTTGCCTTTTTTAGTTCTTCTTCGTCTGGCTCAACAAAAGCCCCAATTGGTATTACTAAGAACATTAAACCTACAGACTTTAGTTTAACCCCAGCAATTCTAGCCATGACACCATGCGCTGCCTCGTGCACAACAACAGCTATAACAAGCCCAACAACTGCATACCAGAAGTTTACTCCGCTCATTATTGGATTCACGCCTGGAAGTCCTATTGCAAGTATTGGCGAAGGTGCTGCTTCAACTGGAAGCTGAAAAGAAAGCACTGCATTCCATACGAGAAGTGGAATAAGGAGTATAGAAAGAGCAAAACAAACAGTTACCGCTATAGACCCAACGATTATCCAAAAATGCTTATGCTCTGCAATACGTTCTATTACGTCTTCACCTTTGTGAGAACGTACCATCAACACTGGACCCCAAAGAGCTATGTCGTACTTCTCTAGTAACTTCTTCTTATTGAGGATATAAAGTATAGTAAAATATAACATAAGAACTGCCGCTATTATTAGAAGCTGATCCATTTAGTTAGGTTACCTCCTTGCGTAGAGTGTTTTGCCCAACTTACAAAACAATAGAATTTAAAGATTTTTTACTGCAACTTCCTGCTGTATAAAGCAAAAGCTTAAGAGGAGTTAAAAACGATTCATTTAGCCTTAGAAATTTTAACATACTGAAAAACTCAAGTGAATAGTTTCGCTAGTAAAAATTAGCTGAGAAATTCTTTCATTCCTTTGGCTACGAGTTCTATTGCTTCTATGTGCTTTTGCCGAAATTCCTCAAGAGTTGGTTTCCAGGAGGTTTGGAGAAATCCTAGTAGACGTTCTCGAGAAATATGCTTTTTACAGAAGGAAACGGTTTTTGGGAAGTTTTCAGAAAAAGAGTAGTTGCTTCCTGTTGGAATTTGATCATAACCATGAGCTTCAAGCTCTAGATAAGCCCTTACGTAATTAATACTATCATTAAACTCAACATCGTAATACCAGTTACTCTGAACAACTTCTTTTGGCATCTTCTTGAAGAATTCCTCACGCTTTCTCCAAAGACTATCAGACCAGATCCAAGGTCTAACACCATGCCTTTTAACTTCTTCTACAAGAAACAGGAGGTCGTGCCACCAAAGGTCAAACTGCCTAACCACAACGTAATCGTAATACCTTTGATGTTCTGCCGTCTCTTCATCCATGCCTAAATGAAAGAAACGAGGTTTTTCAAAGATGTCTACAACTTCAGAAATAAGGTCTTTGCAAACTTCGTAGTAAACCTTTGTAGAAACGCACCTTGAATAAGGCCCAAGCCAAGCGTCATGACAAGTTGAGAAGTTCAACTTTGGAATTGGTTCTATTCCTATGTCTCTAGCTTTACTTATTTCATCTTTAAGTTGCTCTACGCTCCATGCATCCTTTACTGCAATTTCAGGATGAGTTTTATATCTTACTGCATCTCCAAGGTCTATGACAACCATGTTTAATCCTAGTTCAGCCATTTTCTTTAGGATATCGTTCCAAAGAGATTTGTCAAAACGAAGGTAAGGCTTTGCTGAAGCATGCTCGTCTTTTAATTCAGGAACATTTCTATCAGCCCACATGTTGAAACTTAAGTGAACTAAGTATCCCCATATCACCTCTTACATCACCTTATTCTTTTTAACTTGATATTAATTTAAGTCTTTTCCATTTTTACAGAGCTACACGACACAAAAATCAAGAAAATGTTGAGAAGCTTAAAATATTTTTAGCCTTTTCTCCTTCGTTGGTGCTAAGAGTTTAGTTTGAGGAATTTCTTATTTTCATTGAACTTAAGACTTTAGGCGCTTAAAGAAGTTACGCCTTATTTGAAATGAAGCTATTGAGCTACGAAAATACTAGTAGTACTACTTTAGGTTGCGAAAGTACTAAAAAGAGTTAGAAGAAGGCAAATTTAACCCAGTAGTTGCCAAAAGAATAACAAAAGCACAAAACATTTTTTAAGTAAGAAAAGGAAGTTCTTTAAGGATGTTAAGAGAAGAGAATCTGCCAAACGTTAAGTTGACACCTCTTCAAGAGCCGTTAGGTGAGAACAAAGCTAGATGTTTAGTTTGCGAGAGAAAGTGTATCTTGGAAGAGGGAAGGAAAGGATTTTGCAAAACTAAGATAAATATAAAAGGAAAAATTTACACAGTAGTTTATGGAGATATTTCTGCGTTAGAGTCTCGCCCAATAGAGATTAAGCCATTCTTTCATTTTTGGCCTGGCTCAACAGCCCTAACTTTTAGTACTTGGTCATGTAACTTCATTTGCCCATGGTGCCAAAACTGGAATCTTTCTAAAGTTGAGCCAAGCATTTACAGCGCAAACTACGTCGCTCCTGAAAAAGTTGTAGAAGTGGCACTAAAAAACCACGATGAAGGAACATGCATCTCGTTCAACGAACCTCTAATGCTCTTTGAGTATGCTCTTGACGTTTTTAAGATAGCAAAAAAGAAAGGACTTTACAACACTTTCGTGAGCAATGGTTACATGACTTTAGAAGCACTTAGGATGCTCAAGGAGGCTGGACTTGATGGACTAAAGATAGACTTAAAGGGCTTAAGAGAAGAGTACAGGAAGTTTAACGCTGCTAACGTAGAAGTTGTCTGGAGAAATGCAAGAGAAGCAAAGAGACTTGGAATTCATGTTGAAATTGTGTACTTAGTTGTTACTGGAGCTACTGACGATGAAAGTACTATAGAAGACGCAATAAAAACTCATGTTAAAGAGCTTGGACAAGAAACTCCAATTCACTTCACTAGGTACTACCCAGCGTACATGTACAATGAACCTCCAACACCCATAGAAAAGTTAGAATGGGCGTACAAGAAATCAAAAGAATTTGGAATTTTGTTTCCCTATATTGGAAATGTACCAGGACATGCTTACGAAAACACGTACTGTCCAAATTGTGGAGAACTCTTAATAAAAAGGTATGGTTCTATGGTTATTAAGTATAAAGTAACTGAAGATGGAAAATGTCCAAAGTGTGGTACAAAAATTCCTGTAACAGGAAAATATATAAGGAAAACTTCTTTTTTCTAAAAGAAGAAAAATTCTACGTCCTGTTTACTGCTGTGACTACACTAAAACTTGCGACCATAAAAAACTATTGAGGCGTAGTTCGTCGCGGCCCATGAAGAAATAAAAGGTTCGTCTACTCTTAGCAACATGAAAGGTCCTAACGCAGGGTCATGAACAACTATCCAACTGTCTTCATATCCAACGACTACTATTGTATGAAGACTAAAACCAATTTTTAGCCTAATAATCACAGGATGGTCTTTCTTAAGCTCTTCTATTAATTCTTCTACTGAAAGCGACTTGTATGCACAATAAACATACTTGTCTAACAAAGGAAGCATATTTTCAAACCTATCGAACCCCATTGCATTGATCTCTTCTTGTGTAATGTTGATTCCATAGTATAGCAGAACCATACTGGCAGAAGCTTCAGAACAGAAGTAAGGTTTTTGCTTAATAAAAGGAACTTTTAAAATTTTTCTCTCAACATAAGTTGTTTGGTAAAAATTGGAATAATTTTTTAAAATATAAAGAATGACGAGAACGGAGACAAGTGCTACTAGGGCTACACTCTTCAGCTTCAACTTCAAATGAAAATAGAAAAATAACTTTTTAAGAATTTTTAGATGGCGCACAAAATTTAGGTTGTACAGAAGAGTTGTTGAAAATGATGCTATAGTAAAGCTAGATGTAACAAAATGATTGAAGCACACCTGTTAAAATGTTTATATAGAAAGTATGAGGAGTAGCTATTACAAAAATGGAGTTCGTAGTTAGTGAAGGCCCCGGTTGGCATAAGATAGAAGCAGTAGACAACAATACAAAAGTTAGCTGGCTAAGCATACCAGACATAGAAGTACATTATGGAGTTTCCAAAATAACTGTAGGAGGTATTGCTGGAGTATATACTCCAAGGGAGTTTAGGGGAAAAGGATACTCTGCTTCAACCCTAAATTATGCTATTGAATGGATGCTAAACAGAGGCTATGCCCTTTCTGAGCTTTTTGGGATCCAAGAGTACTACCATAGGTTTGGATTTGCTACGTTCATGGGAGAACATACGGTAACAATTTCGCTCAGGGATGCTTCTAGAGTGGAAGCAAGAGAATACGAATGGGAAATTTCTGACGATCCTTCTTTTTACGCAAACGATATAGCAGGCATATACGAAGAAACTAACGCCCATTGGATAACTTCTAGAGTACGAAAGCCAAACGAATGGAATGGATTTAGAAAAGGTGTGAGCTGGGAGCATACCCCTAAAGTTTTAGTTATATTGAGTAAGAAGCAGGTTTTTGGCTATGCTGCTATTGAACGTTGGCCGAATCCAGATGAGTTGCTAGTAGCAGAAGTTGGAGCAAAGAACAACAACAGAGAAGCCTACAGAGCATTGCTGAAAAATTTGTTTAAGCTTGCGCTTGAGGAAAAGAAGAGTAGAATAAGAATTCATGCACCACCAGATCACGAAATCGTTAATGTTTTAAGACCATATGGAATAAGCGTTGAAAGTACATTTCTCTGGAGTGGAGGAGGAATGGCAAGAGTAGTTAATCTCACAAAGTTACTTAAAGATATTGAAGTAGAACTTGCCGAACGCTCCAAAGGAATTACAGGAGAAGCTAGTTTAGAAATCCCAGGAGAGAGTGCAACGATAAGAGTTAATGATGGAGAAGTTAAGATAACACAGGGTTCGAGCTCTATAAACAAAGTAAAGATGAGTCCAGGAGAAGCAGCTCAGTTAATTCTTGGCTATAGAGAACCCGAAGAGCTTTTGAGCAAAGCAGAAGCTTATGGTGAACCTGGAGTATTGGCAAAGCTCTTTCCGTTGAAAACACCTTACGTTTGGCAACCAGATAGGTGGTAAACTTTAATTGTAGGTTAGGCTGTTAGTTACGCAATCGATAAGAGAAACATCTTCATGGATACTATAAAGATTAACTAAATGAGAATAAGTTTAAGCCTTAAACGAAGCATAGCCTTGAAGAACTTCATGAAAACGTACTGGGTCTAAATTTAAGTTTAAGAGAAGCTTACAAAATGAGCATACTTCTGAGCTTGTAGGAACTCCGCAATACTTGCACCTTAAAAAGCTACTCTCCCTTGAGCTCAAATTAAGTTTGGAGTATGTCCTTACTAGATTGAGTTTGATTGGATAATACTTGTAGTCGGGGTCCATAAAACTATGTTTTATTTTAAGTTCTAGTCCAGATTTGTTCTTAAATGGACAACTTACTTGAGCTACTGGAAGTTTGTTAAAAGTTGCATAAGCTAAAGTTTCATTTTCAGAAATTTCTGCTAAAGGTTTTATTCTAGATATAAGCTTATCAAATGTGGAAGTAAAAACTGAGATTCTACTGAGCTGTTCTGTATCCTGTACTAAAAAGGATTTTACTATGTAGCTAAAGATGTCGTCAAGGTTGTGTCCAGTTGCAATCTTATCAAAGTTAGAATAAAGAGCAACATAATTAGTTATATATCTCTTTATCAATCCACAGGTTGAGCATATTGGCTTCTTAACTCTCTTTGAAATTTCAGGTATGCTTAAGCCAAAAATTTCCCTTACGTTAACAACTTTATATTTTATGCTAAGTGTTTTGAACAAACTTACAGCCGCATCTTCACTTTTTTCTGAAAAGTCTTTTACTCCAATGTTAAGGTGAAACCCATATACTTCAAAGTTAAGTTCGTTCGACAGCTTATGTAGTATGTGAAGTAGAGTTGCGCTGTCTTTACCTCCGGATATAGCTACAAGTACTTTTTCTCCTCCTTTAACTAGCTTATACTTTAAGATTGTTCTTTTTACTCTGTTAGTTAAGTGTTCAGAAAAATGTTCGTTACACAGGTTAAGTCTAAATGGCTTAAGGTTTACCATAGCCTCTTTGCTGCAGAAACTACAGTACAACTCTTTCTTTCACTAGCTCAAAGAAGTAAAAAGCTTTTTCCTGAAGAAACTTAACTTTTACTTCAACTTTTTAAGTATGATCTATTTCTGATTTTTTGCTTCCTTTTCGCTTTTCTTAATCTTTAAGTACTCCACGTTTATTACGAGAAAGCCTACTAAAATTAAGATGAGGCTTACTACTGAAACTAATGGAATTAGAGTTGACCTTAAGAAGTCGGAATGCAGAGGATAACTAAGCCTTGCTATCAAATAAGGTGAAGTTATTGCAAAGACTATGCTACTAAATAAGACTAATAAGAATGCGGACCTTACTTTATCCATTTTAGAACAATTGGGTATCTTTTTAGGTTATAAAGGTTTTTCTCTGAACAAAGAACAAGCAGGAGAAATAAAGAAAAACATTTTATTTTCTAAATTAGACGTATAGGTTTTTAGCATCACTTAACCTTGGAGATTTTAAGTACAGATTTTTTCTTAAACCAGAGTGATTCTTTAAGCATGCCAACAAACCAAGGTTTAGGAGACATGTTAAGAAAAAAGTTAAAAGCAACTGGAGGCGTTATTTCAATTGTTTTCATGAACAATACTACTTTTGAGAAGTGGAAAAAAGAGGATGAAGAGGCTAGGAAGATAAGAAGAAAATTTGCAGACTGGAGCTTCATAGAAAAGCAGGACGAGAAAACTAAAGCTGCATTAGTTTACTACGTAGAAGCTGGAGATATTTGGGTAGCTTCAAGAATTGCAGGATTAACTGTTGAAGAATTTAATGAATTAAGAAAGAAAGCAAAAATACCGGTGGTAACATGAGCTCAGCAGCTTCAGTTGACACGTGCTTCATAATTGATTGGGCTCACTATAGAAGGGCAGAACTTCTTGAAAGAATTTTTGACAGTATTTTGTTAACTGAGCATGTGCTACGTGAAGTAAAGAGTGAAAGAACGATAACTTTGATAACAGGGTGGCTAAGCAAAGGAAAAGCTTACATTGTCCCAATAACTCCATCTATAGAAAAATTTGCTAGGGAGCTTATAAGTTATGCGATACACGAGCCAAGAATTCCAAGAGTTGATGAGCCAGAAATATATGGATTGGCAATAGCGAGAGAATATAAAGTTCCGCTACTCACAGAGAACAAGGGGGCTATAAGGCTCGCAAGCTACCACCAAGAGTTAAAAGGAATAAAAGTGATGAGAGCAATTGAAGTTCTAAGTAAACTAATTGAGGATGGCGTAATTAATGCAAAAAACAAGAAAGAAATTGAGGACGTATTCGTTGAATACGCCAAAGATACGCACCACTACTTTCCAGAAGAAGACTTATTTAGGACTATTGAAAAGCTATTAAGTAAAAGATGATTCCAGAAGAATTAATTGAGAAGTGGAAAAAAGAGGACGAAGAGGCTAGGAAGATAAGAAGAAAATTTGCAGACTGGAGCTTCATAGAAAAGCAGGACGAGAAAACTAAAGCTGCATTAGTTTACTACGTAGAAGCTGGAGATATAAGACAGGCAATAAAGATTGCAGAAATGAACATTGAAGACTTCGTCGCGTTACTGAAGAAGGCAAACGTTCCCATGGTTTAGTTATTTCAGCATAAGCTTTACTTCATGAAGAATTAAAAACCAAGAACAAATTTAAAGCTAAAGAAAAACGGAGGAATGAGCTGAGAGCCTACAACGCTTGGTGCTTTCCCTATTGTTTATAGTTTACTGAAAAATAAAACTAACTGTTTAAGTAACTTCTTTGCTCACCCTAGAAAACAGCAGAAGGCAACAACCTGAGAAAAAACTTAAATAATGTTGGTTCTTATAAATTTCGTGAAATTAGATAAGTGAAAAGAAATGAACTCAGTAGAAGAAAGGATTTCTTTTCTTGAGGGAAAGGTTGAAGGTAGCTTAGAGCAGATCAACAAGAGACTTGAAGGACTAGAAAGAAGGATTGAAGCTTTAGATGGGAAAGTGGATGAAAAGATAGAAAGCTTAAAGAACAATGAGATAAAAAGCATAAGGGATGACATCAAAAGTTTAGATAAGAAGATGGATGAAAAGTTTGGAACCTTAGACAAAAAGATAGACGATAGATTTTTAACCTTAGATAGAAAGGTAGATAGTCAGTTTAAGTGGATGGTGGCACAAATAGTAGCAATAACAATATCATGGTTAATTCCAATATTACTAAAGATATTCTTTCCTTAGTATTTGAGATGCTCATTGGTATAGCTCGCTTTATAAAGTATTCAACAAGAAGTCTGTGATTCATCCATGGATGATTTGCTGAAGACGCTCAGATGTGAAACTTCTAGAGTATATCCAAACGTCATTTTCAAAGAGAAAAATAAAAGAAGGTTAAGTTGTGTGAGCTACTCCGCCCTCACGGACGGAGCATCCCCACCTCGCAGTGAGGACTTCCTGCTTCTTCAAGGAAACTTGCTGTAGATACACAGTAGAGGTTTCCTGTCCACAGGCTCTCAGGGTAGTCCCAACCCCATAAGTTAAATGCTAAAACTATGAACTATAAGAGAAGCGGTGAATATGAGTTTGCTTAAGAAACTAGCCTTCTGCGGAAGCCATTAACTAGGTAGCAACATGTTCATTCCTAAGAGGGAATGAGAAAATGAAGGCCAACGAGTATAAACAACGAACCTCTAGAAGCAAGACTCCACCTCAAAGCAAGAGAACACAAAAAGAACAAAAAATTATAGAAAGATAGCTAGGAGACTTTCTCGTATACAACTACTTCTACTTTTTCTAGACCTATTGGTTTTAGTACGTAGTCGTCTGTCCAATGACGTTCGTCTTCAAATTGTTCTGGTCCTATCCAAGCAGGATCTCCTCCAGCATAGTGCAGTGGTCCAAATGCATTTCTGAGTGTTCCCACCACTTTTATTCTTAGATCGTTTTTTCCTTTCCTTGTGAATCTTGTTATGTCTAGTGAAAAAGGATACATGAAGATTTTTCCAGCTTCTTGACCGTTTACATAAACTACGGCTAGTGAAGCTTTCAGACCTTCTAACTTTAAGATAATTCTATCGTTGGCGCCAGCATCGTATGAAAATTCGTTACTTAGCTCAAATGAGCCAACGTAAAATGGATAACCTTGACTTACTAGATTAGAGGTTTCTTTTGGAATATGTTCTTCAACTATTGCTGAGGCTCCTTTTGAAGCCAGCTCAACTCCAAAGTTCCCAATCAAGAATAAGTTTTCAAGTTCTGGTTCAATTCCAACTCTTCCTTCCAATTCAATTTCATTTTTTCCTTCTCTTAGATAGTTTGTTATGTTCATAACCCTTAAGCAGTCGTCTACCCAAGAACCTTCATCCTTCCATGTAACTTCTTTTCCGTTTATCTTTATTTTAAATAGCCAAGGTGTTTCCATTGCAAGCTTAATGTTCTTGTCTCTAGGATTAGTTTTTACTTCAAACTCAAACCTTAAGGCAAAGCTTGTTCCAAGGCCTTCGCTAACTATTTGCCTTCTTGCCCTCCAGAGAGGAAGAAGCTCGCTCCACTCACCCTTCGTTTTGTACTTACAGTAATCGAGAACTAAAACGTTTGGACTAAGAGGCTTAATTTTCCACTCTGAAGCAGTAGCTAAAGTTGAAACTTCTCTTAATGAGTATTCCTTTTTCTTTGGCTTTCCTGGAGAAAGATTAAGTAGTAAGGAAGAAACTGGTCCAAAAGTATATTCGAAGTACGTTCTTCCATCCTTTTCATAGCCTTCAAATTCTGCTATCGAGCCACTAAGAGTATCTAGCAGATTAATGCTATACGAACCAAGAATTCCAATTCTTGCATTTACAACTTTTTCTCTGCTTGAATTAAAAATGAAAAGAACCAAGCTTTTATCTTCGCTTTTTCTTAAGTGGTAAATGATGTTGCCTTCTTCATCGCCTTCCACCACTATTGTTCTTTGACCTTCTTCGAGGATATCTCTTAAGGACTCTGGTGTAAAGTCATTTTTAACCATGCAACCTTCTATGAATTCAGCTATTTCTTTGCTTTGCTCACCGTTAACCAAGCTTGGAAGCGGCTTTACGAATACCACTTTACCGCCAGCATTCTTAAACTCCTTTAGTAGTTTTAGTGTACTTTTTGCAATAGTTATGCTGGGAGGAACAACTATAACTTCGTAGGAGGCTCTACCAACCTTAAGCTTTGAGCCTTCAACCTTAGCATACTTTTCCATTAGCATCTCGTCTCCTAAATCGAAGTCAATATGTAGCTTAAGCAAGGAAGTTAGCAACCCTCTAAGCTGGTCGTCGAGAATTCTAACTTTAGAATCGTTAACTGGAGAGTAGCTTGCCCAAGCACTTCCAATTGGATGAAGTACTAGTACGCTTACTACTCTTTCTCCTCTTGAAAGTACGTAGCTTAGTCTTGAGAAATGGTTCTCGATTAGTTCGTTGTATTCCCACCAGGGTTGTCCCCAATGGAAGTTTAAGCCATAGTCTCTTTTCCTTCTTCCTCGCATGGAGTAAGGAACAAGATGATGATTAAGCAAGTTTATGCCCATTGCTATTAGCCAATCTCCAATCCACTTTCTGTCTTCAAAGGTTGGGTAGTTTCCAGTAGTGCCATAGGTTTCACAGAGTACTCTTTCTTTTCCTAGCTGATTTGCCACCGAAGAAACTTGCTTCGCGGTTAAGAGGCTACGCCAGATTTGCATACCAAGATGGTCAATGCCGGGAACATGCTGGTACTCATAGTGCGGCATAGCTGCGCCTATGCAGAGCATTTGGTCAAGTAAAGTATCTTCAGCTAAGTAATGGCCTGTGAACTTTAAGTTATTCTTATCGCACCACTCATATATTTGTTTTGAGAAGGATTCTAGGAAAAGTAAAGTAACAACTTTCCAAAAGTCATACCTTACTTTTTGGTAGTCTCCAATATCAAAGAAAAGCTTCGGAAGATGCTCAACTATATCGTAGCCATTAACTTCCCTGAATTTAGCTGGGAGATTGTTCGTCCAAGGTAAGGAGAAAGGTGGTATCCTTGGACCTCTTGGCGGCGCCATCTGCCTACGGGGAGGTCTACTTGCTGAAAAGTTTGGTTCATCTGTAAAAACTCCAGGAATTGTTTTTCCAATATCTTCTTTAAAGTTGTCAACGTAAGGCTTGTATGCAAACTTTATGAATTGACTAACAGTTTCATGGTCAAGAAGATCAACGTAGCTTGAGCCGTTATACCAAGTTTCTCCAATTGGCGCTACATACTTAACGAAAGTTAAGTAAAGCTTTCCTGAGTTTGCTTTTTCTTCAGTAACTCTCTTATAGTTCACTGGAAGCCCATCTTTGTCAACTTCGCACTCAAAGCTTGCTATAACGTCTTCTCCAGTATAGTTCTTAGTGTCAGAGACCATAACAATTGCCTTTGCTCTGTACTTTGAGCTGGAAAATGGCACCAGTCCACCTGCAAATCCAGAAGGCCACCATAGTTCGTCATAAATCCAAATGTACATGTTGTTTCTTTTCGCTTCTTCTACCGAAGCTTTAAACGCATTGAACCACTCTTTGCTTAAGAATGGAGTAACAAGGCCTTCTCTAGCATGGAAAAATGCTCCACCATACCCTGCCTTTCTTAAGACCCTTACTTCCTCTCTTACTTTTTCCTCTGTTAGTAAGTCGTTTATTGACCAGAATGGAGCTCCCTTGAAAAATGAAGGAGGATTTTTAAACTCATCCTCTTTTATCATTTTTTACTTCTCCTTTTAGTTACAAGAAAAGTATTTATACTTTTTTGGGGAAGTGCTTCGAAGCAATTAGCTTAAGGCTTGGGCGTTATGTTTCCAGAGTAGCATTCGAGCACCTGTTCGATGTCTTGTATTTGCTTCTTCAATTACTTTTATAACAATACTCTTCAGATTTTTCTTTAAACCTTTGAACAATGTAGTCGAAGTTCCAGAAGTTGTTTATTACGACATTTACTTTCCAAAGAAGCTTAACTAACCCTAAAGATATGAAGTTCTTAAGTTTGACTCTATGATTTCGTTAAAAATCGTAGTACTAGCTTATACTTTTGTGTATACTTCAAAACCAAATTCTTTCGATGCCCTAATGGCATCTTCATCAATGTATGGAGTTACAATCATAAACCTATCTACTTTTTCTCCAGTTTTAGATGTGTAAAAATCTATTTTCCTCTTAAAAATAGCAACATCAGATGCTTTAACATGAGATGAAACTTCAATTAAAATTGTCTTTCCATCTTTTATAGACATGTCTATTTCTACGTCGCTAGGATAACCATATACAACGCCTTCATCATCATGTTGTAACCATCTTTCAACTTTCAATCCAAGCTCTTTCCCTAAAAGTCCTTTTAATCCTTCTCTAAATGCTTCTTCTGACATTAACCCCCACCTCGCACCTAGAGCAGAAATATGTCTTTCAATAAGCCCAAAACCTTTATTCATATCTTCCCTTAGCGACCTTACTTCTTCCCAGAGCTTAGTTTGATTTTTCCATAATTCATTTTGCCCCTCTCTTAAGCTTCTAACCTCCTCCCAGAGCTTGTTTTGATTTTCCCAGAGCTTGTTTTGACCTTCTCTCAGAGCCTTTACTTCCTCCCATAATTTATTTTGATTTTCCCAAAGTTTATTTTGTCCCTCTCTTAATGCTTTTACTTCTTCCCAAAGTTTGTTTTGGTTTACTCTTAACGCTCTTACCTCTTTCCATAAATTGTTCTGTCCTTCTCTTAAGCTTCTAACCTCTTTCCAGAGCTTCTTCTGGTCTTCCCTCGATGCTTTAATTTCTTTTAGTATCGAATCAAACTTCTTGTCATGCATATCTAGCTTATTGAAAATTTTATCGTAGCCTAAGTAGGAAGCAACAGCTAGCCTAAACTTTTCATCCTTCTTTAGTAGTTTTAGAAAATGGTCTTCTAGAGATTCTTTCTTCGACAACCTTTAATTTTTATTTTTGCTTAACAGTATTTAAGCATAACTACTTTACACTTAGTCATACTTTACTTTATAACATAATTTTAGAAGAACTTTTAGCCAAAATGAACTGATTCTTTTAGCTTTGCAAAGCGCATGAAAGATTAAAAATTGCAACTAACGTTCAGCAAATACTGTTGAGTTCTTGCTCTAGGCTAGGGAAAGGCCTTCTACTTTTGCCTTTCTTTCTACATAACTTACTGAAAACCTTGCAGCTAAAGTTAAAAAGATAAGGGAAACGATTAAGGCACCGAACTCAATCTCAACTGACCAAATAGTATTTGAGCCTACTACAAAATGTCTTGCAAGGTCCATTCCATGAGTTAGAGGAATAGCGAACGCTAAAACTTTAAGTTCATTTGGCATGAATTGAATTGGAACAAGCATACCGGTTGCTATTTGGAACAGAAAGTTAAGGAAGCTATTCAGTGCTGAAACATTTTTGAATATAAGTAGAAGACATGTTATTATTACTCCCAACTGACTTAAAACCAAAAAAGTAAGCACTATTGTAAAGAGCGCCATTAAAATTGAAGTTAAAGATGGCAAGTTTTGCGCAAATATTGCACCTATTGTAAACATAGGCAGAATATCAAAAACTGTTCCAATTAGAGCTTGAGAAATAGAATAGGACAGCATATAATAATACATTCGAACTGGAGATGCAAAAGTATACTCTACTTGTCCTGTTGTTAATTCAGACTGAACTTCGTACGGAGAACTCCAAACTGCAGCACCAGTATAAGCTTGGAATGCAATTCCAACTATTAAGAAAGAGAAATAATTTGTCCCTATAGAAGAAGCAAACCTAGCTGGATCGATGATAAAGGAGAATATGAGAAGTCCGAAACCCCAAGTAAATGACATAAGGACTTCAAGTATAAAATTCATTTTGTACCTAGTTATTGTTTTCATTCTACGCCACGTAGATAAAAGGGTAAGGTTGATTAGTTCTTTCATTTTTCTACATCATCTCCAACCATAATTCTAAATGCCTCTTCTAGTGTTGTCCTTCCTACGCTTATTGGCAACTTTTTCCCATTGTTTTTCAGTACATTTAGTACAAAGGGAAGTACTTCATATGCATCTTTGCAAATTAAACTAATTCCAGAATCTTTCTCTACTGCATTTATAACTCCAGGTATATGCATTATCTGAGCCTTTATTTCCTCTTCAATGTTGTTTCCAGGCAATTCTATTGATTCAGCTCTTACCACAAAGGACTTCATTTCTTCCGGAGTACCGTTGAACAATATCTTACCTTTGTTAATCATCACTACTCTGTTACTTATTTCCTCAGCTTCTAGCATGTTATGAGTGGTAACGAGAAGTGCAGCATTGAATTTCTTAGCATATTCTTTTATGTATTTTCTTACCCTAGAAGCAGTAACAGGGTCTAAAGACTTGGAAGGTTCATCCATAAACACAATTTTTGGCTTTGTCATTAAAGACCTCATTATTACGAATGTTTGCTTTTCTCCGCCTGAAAGGGCAATAAAGTATGAGTCAAGTTTATTTTCAAAACCAAAAGCGGCTGCTAGTTCTCTTATCCTTTCATTAGCTTCCTCCTTACTTATTCCGTGGAATGCTCTTGCAAAGAATAGTAAATTTTCTCTTGCTGTTAACCTAAAGTAAGCAGACCTTTCACTATCCTGACCAGCATAGCCTATGATTTTTCTTACCTTATGTCCTTGAGTTATAACGTCATAACCTCCAACTCTTGCCCACCCTTTATCTGGAACTAGTAGAGTGGCGAGTATCTTCACAAGTGTAGTTTTTCCAGCACCATTTGGGCCAAGCAAGCTAACAACTTCACCGTAGTTAACATTTAAGCTAACGCCTCTAAGTGCTCTTACCTCTTTCCCTCCTGTTCTGTAAGTCTTGTGAAGTTCTTCTGCCTCTACCGCTACAGCACCCATCTTCAATCACCAACTTCTTTAAGAATTGAATCTATTCCTGCGTAAACATCTGCAATGTCTGGCTCAATGCCATTCAACAAATCTGATATTTGATTTCTTATTATCTTAGCAACAGTCTCTATGAACCTTTTACTTATTTCCTTATCTTCTATCCTTTGAGACCTGCTTCCGGAACTAAGTATGAGTAGTTGAGGAGTAGCTACTAGTTTCACTCCAGGTATGTCTACCGATACGCTATTCTCAGAAACTTTTAGTACGTAGTTCATTGTTTTTAGCATTAGCCCATCTATGCTGTCTTTAGCGTAAACACTTCCCTTTCTTAAGAAAGTGTAGCTTTCTCCATCTGTAACGAGCCTCCATCCATTCCAAGATGCTTTAATCCTTTTTCCATCTAACTTCACCATTGCTTTCTTTTTGTTATCCGATAGCACTAGCGCTTTCTCTTTTCTCTTTCCGCTTTCAACTACATGAATAAATGGAGTAATGGAAATTGCAGACTCTCCGTTTTCCTCACGAACTCTAATCGGACCAAACCTAACCGATTCATAAAAATCTCCATACTCTTCAACTTCTATAAATGGGAGCTTTACGATAGATTTCTTTTCCTCGCCTTTTTTACTTATGTACAAACTTCTAGCAGACTCATACTCTTCCGCAGAAGCTTCTCTAATCTTATTCTTCTTGCTAAGGCTGGAAGAAAAAATAACAGCTGGAGCTTTTATTGGCACTAAAATTTTTCCAAGAGTAGTACTTATATCTAGGTCTAAATCTTTAATTGCAACACAGCCAACGAGCATGTTTTCGAACTCTATTGGTAAGCCTAGAAGTTCTCCCGTTCTTATTTTTAAATTATTACCAAGTTGCATTCCTTTGCTCTCAAATGAATAAATCTCTTTCTTCAACGTAGTTCTTCTTAGTGGCACTATGACCCCAAGCCTCCACGAAAGCACCAATAAAACTATTCCAGCTACAAACAAAGGTAAAGTGTACCTTGTAAATTCTTGTTCCAAACCAAGATAACCTCCGATAAAGAACATTATGCTAACTTCTACTGCAAGTGAACCAATGGTAGATGCAAGACTTGAAACAAAACCAATTATTCCTTCGCTGACTTTCACCTGCAACAATTTTGAGAAAAGCATGAGCAAAACGACAGCATAAACTATGTAGCTACTGTACTGAGAAACTTGAAGTGAACCTCTAAGTAGCCAAACTACGATAAGAATTAGCGCAAGAGTAGAAAAGATATAAGCTAGTTCCTCAGATAAACTAAATCTAGCTTTCTTCAAGTTCACCACCTCTCAAAGCGCTATAGAATATCGCCATCAATCTGAGAAGAGTTCTACCCCTATTGGTTAGCTCATACTCACCAGAAATATCGCTTTTTTCAATTAGTTTCACATTCCTGAGCTTCTGTAGATGATGTTGAAGACTAGACTTCGCGTAATCCTGAGGAAACTCTCTTGCGATTTCGCCGTAAGACTTTGGGCCATAGTAAAGAATTTTTAATATCTTGATCCTATCTGGAATTGAAACAGAACGCATTGCAGCAGAAGCTAGGTCCTCCGACATTTCATCTATTATGCTTCCAAGGGTATCTTCTCCTATTTGAGCAAGGCTTTTGCTTATGCTTTCCCTTATGACCTTCACTAAGTTTGTTGTTATTTCTTCTCCAACGTTTATTCCAGGTTCATAACCGTAGTAACGATGTCTCTTTGCCCCTTCTTGCGCTCTTAGTAGCTCCTCTCTTAACTCTTCAACGTTCCTTAGCTTCCTCTCCAATTCTTCTATCTTTTTTCTAAGTTCCTTTACTTCATCTTCGGCGCTAGACAAGCTCTTGGTCTATATTATTTGGACCAGTATATAAGCTTTGTCCAACAATTTTGAACTTAAGGTCTAATATTCTTGTACAACCCGTCTTAAAATATAAAAGATAAATTAATAAGTAAAAATTAAAAACTCTAGAAGAAAGAAGTTTAGCGATAAGCTAAAGGATTCTAAGCTATGTATCTTTAGTAGTAACCTTTTTGATTCCCGAACTCAGAGCTCCTCTTGAATTCATTAGAGCTTTCGTTAGCCTCTTCCTCATCGCGATGAACTTACTCCAAGTCTTCATAAGCTCTTCGAAGGGCTTTAAACTTGGAGAGAGACCTCCATTTGAAGAGATATTCGTACAGTGCTTCCTTTGAGTATTACTGACCTCCTCCCCCGCCCTGAAGGGCGAAGGGTTCCCCTTGGGCGTTTCATAGGTCATTGTCATATCGACACCAGTATCCAGTTTAGCCTCCAGCTCTAGTGAACGATCGGAAATTGTCTTGTGAGCTTAACCTTTAAAAGTGAGGCCGGAAGGAAATATTTAACACTATACTTCATAACTCATCCAACTCAGGTGAAGGAATCTCTACGTGTCTTTCATTAGAAGCTACTTTATCGATATAGATTGGGACGTACCCATATTTTCTGTAGACACTTTCTGCTAGTCGACTCTTCTCCTCATCACACCCTACAACAGCTCCTTGAAAGATTGCAACATATTTTCCATTATAATGCGGGTCTTGAATGAGCTTATCTCGAATTTTCAGAAGTGCTTCTCGTTCCTCCTCGATTCGTATTATATGCTCAAGTTGCTGCTTATCAACAGATAGGCCCTTTTGTTCAACGTATTTCTTTAGGAGCTCAACAATCACCTCATTTTTCTTACGTTCACCTCTTTCTCGAAGTACAAGCAAACTGAAACGCCTCCAGAGATCATCGTCTAGCTCTATTGTTGTCTTTACCATTCACTTCACTATAAATAAGGACTAACGGGAATTCTTATAAACATTTTCCCTTATAACTGAAAGATATAGTGGACTCTTTGCTACAATGAAACCAAATTCCTCATATTATGCTTTAACAACAATCTAGGGTACGTTATTGAAAGGTTTCTTGAAAAACATTGTCTTCAACAACTTCTTAATTTTCTTATCTAAAGTATCATTTTTAGGAGTAACATAAGGAAGGAGCCTTTAAGTCTTAATTTTACAATCTCCGAAAAGCTTAATTTTCTTCGTTTTCTTTAAATGCCCAAATGAGGGTTAGTTTTAACTTAATATAAAGGTAGCAGAATGACTACACATCACTCTGAAGGTGGAATAAAATGAAGTGGGGCAAAAACTTAACGAACAAAAATCATACGATAGCTTTAGAAGCAAGCGTCTCTGTAACTTTATTTATAGAGAATGTTGGTTATCAAGACGTGGGTTAAAATGCTAGAGCTAAGAACTCCTTTGAAAGAAGAAGATGTTGAAAAACTAAGTGCTGGGGATGTAGTGTACTTATCCGGGACTATATTTACAAGCAGAGATAGAACTCAACTCAAGATAATTGAAATGATTAAAAAAGGACTTAGCTTGCCCATAAGCTTAGCTGGCTTAGTAGAGTACCACGCAGGCCCTGTAATAAAGGAAACAGAAAAGGGATGGAACATACTATCGGTTGGTCCAACAACAAGCTTTAGGATGGAAAAGTATGAGGCTGAATTTATTGAGCTAACTAAGATAAGGGGAATAGTTGGAAAAGGGGGAATGGGAAAACTTACTGCAGAAGCTTGCAAGAAGAACAAAGCTTTTTATGGCGTTTACCCTGGTGGAGCTGGAGCCTTAGCCGCAAAATCAATAAAACAAGTTAGAGGCAGCTACTTCCTGAAAGAACTTGGAGTTCCGGAAGCAATGTGGATATTAGAAGTGGAAAAATTTGGACCAATAGTTGTAGCAATAGATTCATTTGGAAATAACCTTTATGACCAAATAAAGAAAAAAATAGCAGAGGAGAACAAGAATGAAAAATGAGAAACTGAAGGACTACATAAAAGAGGCAATAAGAGTATCTGTAACCTCCTTGCCACATGACGTAAAAAGTAAGTTAGTGGAAGCATATGAAAAAGAAGAGGGGTTATCGAAGGTATTCCTTAACGCAATTTTAGAAAACGTGGAAATAGCCGACAAAGAAAGTAGGCCAATTTGCCAAGACACAGGAACTTTTAGTTTTCTTGTAAGAAGGGGGAGCTTTGAGGAACATGAAGTTAGAGAAGCAATAGTACAAGCAATAAAAGAAGCAGGTGAGGAAATTCCACTTAGACCAAATGCTATAGACTTTGTAACTAGAAAAAATTTAGGGGGAAATGTTGGAAGATTTCTGCCATGGATTACTTGGGAATATCCAGAAGATAACGTATTGAGGATAACGGTAGTTCCAAAGGGAGGAGGTTCTGAAGTTCTTTCAGTTACAAAAGTACTGCCACCAGTTTCTCAGGAAGAAGAAATGATAAAAATTATAGTTGACGATGTCTTTGAAGCTTGGGCTAAGCCATGTCCACCTTTGTTCTTAGGGATTGGCATAGGTCCAACAAGCGAAATAGCAACAAGTATCGCAAAGAGAGCCTTATATGAAAGGAAAATTGGAGAAAGACATGAAGACGAAGCTATAGCTAGCTTAGAAACAAAAATTATGGAAAGAGTCAACAAACTAGGAATTGGAACTCATGGACTTGGGGGGAAGTTTTCTGTTTTAGATGTTCACCTAGATTATGCTTCAATTCATCCAGCTTCTTTAGTTGTTTCAATTGTTGGAAGTTGTTGGGCCTTAAGGAGAGCCACACTCATCGTAGAAGACAACAAAAGAGCAGAAATTGTTTCGCATAACATTAAACTAAGCGGCTAAAAAAGACTTATATATTAAGGAAGAGTAGTAATGTAATTGAAAAATGGAGAGACTTCCAAGACATATTTGTGTGAGAGTGAAAAACGAAGATAAGGAAAATGATTTCTTAAAGCCAAACTCATGGCTGACAGCTAACTTTGGAAAGCTAAGGAACTGGAACGACGTTGGAGAAGTAAAACATACAACGATATTCATGACAAAGTGGAGCGATGAGGCACTTTATGTTATTTTTATAAATGAAGATAAGAACATATGGGCAAGCTATGCAAACAGAGGAGATCCGGTTTACCTTGAAGAAGTTGACGAGGTATTTATTGACCCAGGTGGAAGTGGTAAAAGCTACTATGAGATTGAGGTTAGCCCAAAGAATGTAGTATGGGAAGGATATATTATTTACGACGAAAAACCTCAAATTTATTCAGGATGGAAGTCTAGCAACTTAAAGTCAAGAGTAAAGATCCTTGGAAAGTTGCACGACAAGAAGAACAACGAAGGTGGAGGGAAGTTCTGGATAAGTGAACTGAAAATCCCATTTGAAGATTTAAATGTTGAAAAAACTGCAAAGCCAAACATAGGAGATACTTGGAAGATAAACTTCTTTAGGATTGAAAGAACACCAGAGGGGGACTACTACTATGCATGGTCGCCAACTTACACAGAAGAACCAAACTTTCATGTTCCAAGTAAGTTTGGATCAATAGTTTTTGTGTAAGTGAAAAATTTTTAAACTGTGTAAAGAAGCAAGAACCATGCAAAACGTAAAAATTAGAAAGCTAACAGAAGATGTACTTCTTATAGCTACGCTGGATAGAACTACTAAAAAATTCGAGGAAATCTGGGAGATACCTGAAGGAGTAAACTACAACGCATACATAGTTAGAGATAAAAATAGCTACATGTTAATAGATTCAACAAAAAATAAATTTTCTGAAGAATTTATTGAAACTATTAAAGAAATTACAAAGGATGGTGAACTTAAATATATTGCTGTTCTTCATACTGAGCCAGATCACAGTGGAACTATAAAGAAGCTTAAGGAAAACTTCCCTAAAGCAAAAATAGTTTCAACCAGAACCGCTTCAAGTTTCTTAAAAAGTATGTTTGGTATTGAAGCTCAACCAGTAAAAGATGGAGAAGAGATAAGAATAGATGAGAAAAAAATAAAGGTAATCGAACTTCCATGGGTACATTGGCCAGACACTATGATGCTCTTACTTGAAGGTGAACAAGTTTTATTTAGTTCAGATGCTTTTGGAGCATTTGGGGCAAGAGAGCCTAATTTTGATTATGAAGTAAAGTTTGAAGAATACTTAGAAGATGCAAAGGATTACTTCGCAAGTGTTGTTTCGAAGTATAGGCAGATGGTGCTAAAGGACATAGAGAAAATAAGTAAATTCTTAGACAATGTTTCCATCGTTGCTCCAGCTCATGGAATAGTTTTAAAGTCAAGAATAAAAGACATGATAAAAAACTATGAATCTTGGAGCAAGTTAGAAAACAAAGAAAAAATTACAATCTTGTATGGATCTATGTATGGTATTACTGAAGAATTCGTAGATGAAGTAAAGAGATACCTAGAAGGAAAGGTTAAGGAAGTAAGGATTTGTAACGTAGTGAACGATGAATTAGACGACATTCTTTCGAGTGTTATGGACTCTTATGGAGTTATAGCCATAGCACCAACGTACGAGGGAAACTTATTTCCTCCAATGTCTTACGCTTTAGATTTGTTAAGTATAAAGAAGCTTGGGAGTGGAAAGGTAGCTTGTGCTGCTGTAACTAAGCTTTGGGGAGGGACTGCGCAAAAGCAAATTCAAGAAAAACTCTCCGAGTGTGGTTTTTCATTACTAGACAAAGTTTATGAGTTTTCTAACTATCCAACGAAAGAAAACTTAGATGTGTTCTTAGAAACGGTAAAAAGATTAGTTGAACTAGGAAAAACAAAAGTTTAAAGCAATGAACAAAGGCTTTAGGTTGCAGTTTTCAGAAAGTTCCTTGAAGACTGCAAAAACTAAAGTTACGAAACTACTTAACATTGCAGCACTACTTAGAAGTGCTATACATGGTCAAGAGAAGGAATGTGAATAGGCAGGGGAAGTAATGCACTTAGTTCTCTTACTTTTTCAAAGCCTAAGGTAGAGCCTCCTAGGAATATAGACACAGCTTCACGTTCGTCTAACTCAACATAGTTTTTAGAATGCTTGCCCTTTACAACGCTTACTTCTCCATCCTTCGCAAAAACTGTAGCAGTATCAACGTCATTGCCAAACTTAAGTCCAACGCATAAGTCAAAATCCTTAACTGTTTTCGCTCTACTCGAAAGTAAGTCTTTAAAGGCTTCAAGTAAGTTAGCTATATCAACAATTCTAAACTGCCCTTCTGGAACTATTGTCCAATGTGAAGCTACCTTAAGTAAGCGCTCTAGCCTACTGGTGTCAAAAGCGTTTACCTCTACAGAAGCAGAGTCTCCAAAACAACGTTCCATAACACCTCTAATGAGCTCGGGTTCTTTTCCTTCTGAAGACACTACTTCTAGAATCCTAGGAGAACCTATTTCTCCAGAAGAAACAACGTAACCTTCTTTTCCAACCCATATCCTTATGCCTTGCTTTTTTAAGTTAAGAAGGTGATTCCTCCTTTCAACCCTAAGCTGTAAAGTACTGTGAAGCTTTTCTACAAAAGAAACTGCATCCTCTGGTGAAACTTCATTAACTTCAGCAGCTTTTGTACCAACCCAGTCAAGGGACCTTGTAGTTATAGTTATGGAATACTTCAAACCAGCTATATCCCAACCAAAAGAGTAGTATCTTTGCCTATCTCCCCAAAGTACTGAAAGTGGCCAGCCGTTTTGCTTCATCACTTGGTATGCGTAATCTAAAAGCTTAGACATGTAGCCTTTTTTCCTCTCTTCTGGAAGCGTAGCAACGCCTCCTATGCCGCCAACTTTTATGCGAGTTCCAAAGCTAAATACTTCTAAAGGAAATAGACCAACGTGAGAAACTATCTTTCCATTATCTTCTAAAATTATGAACGAAGAAAGCGCATCCTTTTCTTTTCTGTAAAGTTGAGGATAAGATCGAGGAAAGAAATTTCTTGAATGGCCATAGCTTCTCTCAAGGAATCGCATGAAGTTATCCCACTCCTCTAACTTCAGAGTTCTTATATTTGGAGACATCTTTGTACTTCTATCTTATTTGTTCTATGTTTATAAGATTTTTTAGTAATAAGGACAACGCTCTTTGCAACGCTTTATTTGAGCTCTACAACTTAGACAAAACTTTTGTAGTAGTGCTTATCAAGTTTACTTTTAGAAAAGACTAAAGCGCCTTAAAGTATAATTTGCTAACAACCAACAAATTTCTTTACTTCATCTAAAGAACTAACTTTCTCAAAAACAAAATCTTTATTGGCTTCCATAGTTTGGGGAATGGGACTTCTTGAAATAAGAATAAACTTTGTTCCAGCAGCCTTCGCAGCTAATAAGTCAACTAACGAGTCCCCAATAAATAAGGCTTCGCTTGGACTTATCTTAAGCTTACTGCAAACTAACAGAAGGGGGTCGGGATAAGGCTTTAGTCTTTCTACATCGTCTCTGGTTACTATAACGTCTATTAAGTCAAGCAAATTTAATTCCCTTAAGATTGAAATAGCCGTGTAGCTTGAGTTGTTAGTGCATACTGCAACTTTAATTCCCTTTGACTTAACACAATGAATTAAACTTAGGGCACCATCGTTTAAGAACGTCTTCCCAATTTCCTGTCTTTCGTAGCTATCTACTATTTCAAATGCCTTTCTTCTTACTGCTCTAGCGCGATCTTCTCCAAATTCTTTCTTAATGTAGCCTACTGCGGCTTCTATGTTTAAGTAAATGGATTTAGCCTCGTCAAGTAACTTTTCATTCACCCCAGAACTAACTAAGAATGAGAGAACTTCAGCCTTTGCTTTCTTGTAGTCGAAGGCAATGCTAGTTAAGGTGCCGTCTAAGTCAAAGACTATGACCTTCAACATTTTCTAATAGTATCTAAGCGAAAGCCTTTTCTTAAGTTCTGCTTTTGAAGTTGGGCGCTCTAAGTCAACCACTACTTCCTTTTGTACGCTTGGAATTAAGTCAAAGAAGTTGTCGCTGAAAGTTGCATTTAACCCTTTCAACCTTACTTCGCAGGACTTAACAAACTTGTTTGCACTTATAGTTAGTTTGTACTTCTTTTCACTTAGCTTCTCTATTTTTAGTTTAAGCTTAGGCTTTGGCAGCTCTATGTACTTCAACTTTTCTAACAGAACGACGTCGTATCTAGTGTAGCTTCCTTTAACTTCTAACACTCCAGCAACAAGACCACTGAAGCTCTTATCGTAACCAAGCTCCTTTAAGTTCTGTTTTAAAAATAAAGTAGAGGAGTTCGGTTTAATGCTAACTTCAACCTCTTTCTCTGCTAACTTCTTTCCATCAATGCTATAAAGCAGTAGTCTCACTTTACCACTTTTTGATTCTAGAAGGTCGTTGACAACCCAAACTTCAACTTCTTCTCCCTTAATTAACAAGCTTATGTTTAATGGGTCGAATGCTCTCTTTACGTAATAGTAAGAAGCTTTAGGTTCGTTGTAGTAGTCTATTAAACTCCAGCTTGCTACTGGCCAGCAGTCGTTGAGTTGCCAAATTAAGGCTCCACCAGTCTTGAACTTCCTTCTTCTCCAGTGTTCAATTCCAGTCTTTAGGGCCTCGCCTTGGTTTACCTGCGTAAGGTAAACAAACCTTTCTAAAGTAGAAGGTAACCTGAAGTGCATTGAAAGGAAAAGCAACAAACGTTCTGGACCGCCAACCTGCTTGTTGTGGTGCTCAATCACTTTACTTTGAAAGTACCTATCTTCCTTCGACGTGAACTTGTAGATTGTTTTTAAGCTTGGAAGAGACTGAAATCCAAACTCGCTTATAAACCTGCCGTTGTCCTTCAAGTATTCAGTGTAGTCTTTTAGTCCAGACCAAACGTCCCAGCTGTGCCTATCGCCCTCACTCTGAGAGTTTGGATCTTCTCCTCCAAACGGGCTACTTGGCCAGTAAAGCGTTGAGGGATCAAGCCTAGAACAAACTTCTGGAAGAATCTTATGGTATATCGTTTCTCCATAAAATTTATCTTTAACTCCAAACCAATGTGCTTTGTAGCCCCAGTTGTTTTCGTTGTTACCGCACCAAATTGCAATGCATGCATGATTTCTTAGCCTCTTTACCACTTTCTCGGCTTCTTCTTTGACTAGGTTAAAGAACCACTCTTCCTCAGGGTACTCGCCACAGGCAAACATGAAGTCCTGCCATATAAGGAGTCCCTTTTCGTCACAAAGCTCATAAAACGCTTCATCTTCATAAACGCCGCCTCCCCAAACTCTTATCATATTCATGTTTGCTTCTTTTGCTTTGCTTAGCAAGTAGTCGTACTGCTCCCTAGAAACCCTTGGAAGGAAGGAGTCTGCGGGAACCCAGTCAGCGCCTTTACAAAATATTGGAACGTTGTTAACCTTGAAATAAAACGTTTTTCCTTCCTCATCTTTTTCCTGCACTACTTCAATCTTTCTTATACCAACTTTCCTTTTAACTTCGTCCAAAACCTCTGAGTCACTTTCAACCTTAATTTCTAAGTTGTATAAGTTTTGGTCTCCGTAGCCATTAGGCCACCAAAGCTTAGGGTTGTTTATGGTAAAATCAAAAGTAAGATCGTTTAGCCCTTTAGTTAAGCTTCTTCTTTCTCTTTTTGTTTGATCTTCCCCAAAGCCAAATATTCTAACTGAAACATTTACTTCTTCTTCCTTAAATGCTTCTAGGCTTACGTTAACCTTAACGTTTGCAACTTCAAGACCGTTGCTGAGGTTGCTTGAAAAGTAAAAACTCTCAATCTTGCATACGTTGTAAGCTCGAACTTCTACGCTTCTCCAAATTCCGGAGGTTGGTAGCCTAGGGCCCCAGTCCCAGCCAAATGAGTATTGAGCTTTTCTTCCGTAAACAACTGGAGGATAAAATGCAGCTCCTAGCTTTATGCTTCTTTTGTTGTACTCATCCTCAAGAACTCTTTTTGGTGAATCAAACTTCACTACTAAAAGATTCTCACCTTCTCTTAAGTAGTTCTTAATATCTACAGTATGTTCATGAAACATGTTTGAGAATTTTGCTATCTCTTTTCCATTTAACCAAACTGTGGCAAACGTATCTAAGCCCTCGAATACAAGCTCTACACGATCGTAGCTTAGTAGCTCTTTGTCCACAAGAAATTTCTTCCTGTACCACCAGTCTTTTTCTTCAACCCAAGAAACCTTAAGCTCATTTAAACCAAAAAAGGGATCTGGTATTTGTTTGTTTTTAATTAGGTCTAAGTGAACAACGCCTGGAACATTAGCTTTTATCCACGAGCTTTCATCCACTTCAGGCAAGAATGCATTTTCCTTTTCTCCTTCTTGCGCGTTGTAACCTTTTAGCAACCAATCACCATTTAAGCTGAGGATCTTCATTCTTCTCATAGCTAGCTAGGAAGAACATAAAAAGTTTACCTTTTCTGATTAGTTAAATACTTAGGGTAAACTTAGCTGAAGAAACAAACCTACCTTCTTGGAAGCCTTGGGGGATTGAAGACTGCTGCGATTGCACCATAAAGTACTATGTCTTGGCCTAGGGGAGTTGGAATTATATCTGGAATGCTGTTAGCAGCGTAATTTATAACTTTTTTCTTTATTGGCTCAAGAACTAAGTCTAAGTTGTTCAGAGCAACTGAGCCACCAACTGTAATTAAAGAAGGGTCGTAAACGTCTATTACGTTAGCAAAGCCCATTGCGTTTATTTCTGAACACCTTTCAACAACAACCTTCGCTAGGCTGTCTCCTTCTCTAGCAAGCTTAAATATGACTTCTGAGGTTACGGAAGAAAAGTTATCTTTAATCATGTTTGAAAGCTTTGAATTTATTTTTTCTTCCTCCATTATAAGCTTAGCAAATTTTGGCAAATTCTTTCCCGAGCAGTAAGCTTCCCAATGACCTGGCTTTCCGCAACCACATACTAGCTTTCCTCTGTAGTCTATAACAGTATGACCAATCTCGTGGGCATTTCCTTCTTTGCCTAAAAGTAAGTTCCCATTAACGTATACACCTCCCCCAATGCCAGTGCTTATCGTAATGTAAACTAAGTTGTCAACTTCTTTTCCAGCTCCAAAGTTCTTTTCGCCTACAACGGCAGCTACACAGTCGTTCAAGAGATAAACTGGAAGATTAAGCTTCTCCTTTAGAGGTGCCGTAAGAGAAGCAAACTTAAAGTTTAAGTTTGGGGGAAAGATTATTCCTTTTTTAATATCCATTGGCCCTATGCTACCTATTCCTACGCCTATTACCTTACTTAGAAGCTCTCTTGGAGCAGAGCTTATCATCCTATAGATTTGGTTTGAAATTGCATACTCGTCTCCTTCGTTAACAGTTCTTTCCGACAACTTAAACAAAATTTTACCTTCTTTATTTCCAATGGCTACTCTTAAGTTTGTAGCACCTAGGTCAACACCAATTGAAAGCTCACCTGAGTCCATGAAAATTTGCCATCTTATGCTAAATTTAAGGATTTAGCTTTGTTATCTGCAAGAAGATTGTACTCAATTTGCTAACGAAGGGTTCTGCAGGTTAAGAATAGCTTATGCCTTTGCTATAGGATAGCGTCCATTTTCATAAGCCGATTTGTAAGCCGCTACTATGTTCTCTGGAGGTACGTTTGCCACAATGTTGTGAACTTGGTTAAAGACATAGCCTCCTCCTGGAGCAAAAGCTAGGATATTGTTTTTCACGTGCTCATAAACTTCTTCTGGCTTTTTGTAAAACGCATGCTGAGTATCAACACCACCTCCCCAGAACGTAACCTGTTTCCCAAATTCTTTCTTAAGTTTCCAAGGTTCCATGTTTCTCGCTGAAATTTGAACAGGGTTTAGTATATCAACTCCAGCATCTATAAGGTCTGGAATAAGCTCGTATATTGATCCACAGGAATGTAGAAACACAAACATCTTTGAATGCCTTTTTACATACTGGAACATTTCAGTATAGTAAGGTTTCAGCATTTCTCTAAAAACCTTAGGCGAAACTTGTGGTCCAGTTTGAATTCCAAGATCATCTCCAAAGCCTATTACTTGAACATAATCTTTTAGCGCATCTACGTATTTCTTTAAGTTATACATAACAACGTCTATCATCTTATCCAATAGAAGAGAGGCCAACTTTTTGTTAAACGTTAAGTCCAATAGCCAATTTGACCATCCCCTTAATCCTTGTCCCCATTCATGAACACCTCCAGCACCGAAGAAGTGTATCGCATAACTTGAGTTGTTGTAAAGGTACTCAGCTCTTTTCCTTAAGTTCATGAAGTAGTTGTCGTTTTTTATCTTAAGGCCTTCCCAGTTGTAGTCCTCTATTTGTTTGATGTCTTCAACTTTCTCGAACGGATGATAAACAGAGTCAAAGAACAAGCTGTCTTTTGGCATCTTGGAAACAATTCTTCCTTGGCTGTCTTTAATAACCCATCCTCCAGCTCCATCTGGCTCAGGATTAAACCAAGTAGGAACTTCGCACTCGCTTCCGTCTGGGAGTTTCCATTTCTTCCATTTTTCGTTGTTTGGTCCACATGGTTCGAGAGTTCGAGTTAGAGAAATTACATCGACGTTAAACATTTCAAGTATTTCTTTTTCTGGCTCTGCTAACTGTTGACCAACGTCGTAAACCCTTACTACACCTCCTTTTAGTCCGAGGTACTTCTTTAGTTTTACATAAGCTATTGCCATTATTCCAGTGGAGGGCATTGAGCCTAGGTCTATTGGAACCCTGTCCGGCTCTTCGTGCTTTAATGCTGTTAAGACCCTTTCTCTTGGGTTCATTCTTATGGATCCAAAAAAGAGATAAAACTAATAAGCATTTCCTTACAATAAGCTTTTGTTCTAAAAAATGTTTAAATATAATTGAGAACTAGTGGACAAATGAAGAAAAGTTGCACAAGTTCGAACACATCCCACCGCATCCCAGAGGAATTCTTAAGATAACAGTACTAGAACTAATTAGCGAATCGCCAAAAAATGGCTCGGAGATAATGGACGAAATAGAAAGAAAGACTCACGGTACGTGGAGGCCAAGCCCAGGCTCAATTTATCCTTTGCTGGCTTATCTAGAAAAACAGAACTTCATTCAACAAAAGGAAATAGATGGAGTAAAGAGGTATGTGATAACTGACAAAGGAACAAGCCTATTAAAAGAAGCAAAGGAAGTCCTAAGAAAGGAAAGGGTATTTGAAAAGTTTGGCTTTCTTTTTCCATTGTCCATAGACTTTTGCAACATGAAAGAACCACTGTACTTAATTTACAGAGACCTATGGAAAACAGCGTCTAAAGTGATGGGTTTGAAAAGAGAAAACAAACTATCTAAAGAAACTGAAAACAAAGTTGTTGAAATCTTAACAGAAGCAAACAAAAAGCTTGAAGAATTACTTAAGGAAAGTGAGAGCACTGCTTAAATAAAAATTAATTTGGTAAAAAATCGTTTGAGCTACGCAAGAGTTAATGCTTAAGTTTAGAAGCTAACGTTGTACTTTTAATTAGGAACAATATCTATTACGAGGTTGTGCTAACTTATACTTTTTTATGTTTATTTAATCCAAACATGCAAACGTTTAATTAAACATGTAGAGAAAATTAAAATATACAACAGAACAACGCACGCATTTGAATGATAGCAAGCAATACGTCTTCAAAGTATGTCGTTAGAAAAGGAAAAACAAAAGATATCTATGATTTAGGCGATGAATTATTAGTTTACTTTTCTGATAGAGTATCCGCCTTTGACGTCGTACTTCCAGCGACGATACCTAAAAAGGGAGAATATCTTTTAAAATTAACAGTGTTTTGGATGAAGAAAAGTAGAAACATATTCCCAAACCATATGGTGGAAGTTGTTGATAACAGAGGATTAAAAGTTTTAAAGGCCAAAAGAATAGATATTGAATGGATTGTAAGAAAATACCTTTATGGATCATTTTGGAGGATGTACTCTGAAGGTAAGAGGGTACTTTATGGAGTAAAACTTCCAAACGGACTTAGAAAGGCAGAGGAATTACCAGAGCCAATAGTTACACCTACCACAAAAAGTGATGTAGGACATGATAAGGAAATTAGTAAAGAAGACGCTATAAATGCTGGAATAATAGATGCCGAAACGTGGAACGAGCTGGAAGATGCATCACTAAGACTTTACGAATTCTATGAAGCTGAAGCAAAAAAGAAAAACCTGATAATAGCTGATGTAAAATTAGAGTTTGGTTTTTATAAGAATGAGCTCATTCAAATAGATGAGGCCCCAAACCATGACACAGCAAGAATATGGCCTCTTAAGTATTATGAAGTTGGAAAGAACCAAGAAGACTATTGCTTGGGATAAAGAATACTTAAGAGAATACTTAAGGAGAATTGGATTTAATGGAACAGGCACACCTCCAAAGCTTCCAGAAGCAGTAATAGCTGAAGTTGCTAAAAGATGTGCAGGTGCCTATAAGGTAATAGCAGAAGGAGCGGATGTAGATGGCTTAGGTTTAGTTAGTCTTGAAAGACTAATTCAAGCAAGTAGAGGTGAGAAGTAGTACGATAAGGGAAAAATGTGGAGTGTTTGGTGTGAGCTCACCAAACGAAGATGCTTTTAATGCTTCAACACCTTTCTTAGAAACGTCAACACCCAGTGCAGAATATTTGCTAGAGTTCATGAAGCGTTCCCACATAATTTAGGAGATAAGTCTTATCTTTAATTTTTGGATTCCTAAACAAGCGAGTTTATAAAGATAGGGGGCATTGGTGTTTTCCTTTTTTTCGGTACTTACTTTTAAAAACACGTGGAGTACAAAGCTTACAACTTCATTAGTCTCTTATAAGAGGAATTCTGAGGCTAAAAGCCAACATTAACTTACTGTTGAAAACTTTAGAGTTGTATGCTTCCCTTAACTGTAGTCTTCAAAGAAAGATTTTTATATGTGTTAATGACAAATCGGATATAAAAATGTTTAGTTTATTGAATAAAAATACTGAGCTTGAGCTGAGGAGGGAAGACTTCCGATGAGTAGCGAAGAAGAAGAGAACCTAGCGGTTGTTACTGTTTTTGGCGTTGACAAGCCTGGAATTGTTGCAGGTATAACTGGAGTTCTTGCGGCCTATAATGTTAACATAGTTGATATCTCAGAAACGGTGCTAAGAGGCTTGTTCACGATGATAATGATAGTAGACCTAAAAACCTCAAATGTTCAGCTTACATTCCTTAAAGAAAAACTTGAAGAAAAAGCAAAAGAACTAAATGTAACAATTAGTTTGAACCATATTAGCGTATTTAAGTACATGCAGAGAGTATAAAATGACTTACAGGTTTTCGTCAAAAGAAGTTACAGAAGTTTTAGACATGCTTTTATTTCAAAACTTAGATATAAGAGCAGTGACGCTTTCTGTTAATGTTGCTCAAGCAGCCTCCCACGACATTCGAGTAACTTCGTCAAGAATGGAGGAAATACTGAAGAAGCATGTAAGTAAGTTTAGCAGTGTAGTAGATGAAGTTTCTGAGAAGTATGGGGTAAAGATAGTGACTAAGAGGCTGTCGTTAACTCCAATAAGCTTTCTTCTTGAACCACTATGCTACGAAAAGAATGTAGAAGAATCTAAGAAAACTGCTCTTGAAATAGCTAAACTAATAGACAGAGTTGCAGTGGAAAATAAAATAGACTTTGTGGGAGGCTACTCCGCATTCGTACATAAAGATGAAACAAACGGAGATGCTGTTCTCATTGAAAGCATCCCAGAAGTTCTTTCTTCAACGAGTACAGTAAACTCTGCAGTTAACGTAGCTTCAACCGAAACTGGAATCAACATGAATGCTGTAAAGAAAATGGCAAGAAAAATAAAAGAAACAAGTGAACTAACCAAGAATGGAATCGGATGCACGCGGTTAGTAGTTACGGCAAATGCTCCAGAAGATAACCCATTTATGCCAGGAAGCTACCATGGAATTGGGGAAAGTGAAGCTTCTATAAACGTAGCAATAAGCGGACCAGGCGTTATAGAAAACGCAATAAGAAGCTTAAGAGATGATGTTGATTTTAGGACCTTACATGATACAATAAAGAGAGCTGCATTTAAAGTAGCTAGGCTTGGAGAGCTAATTGGAAAAAAGGTAGCTGAAAGCTTAGGAGTAAGCTTTGGAGCAGTAGATATTTCTCTTGCACCTTCGCCTAAGATTGGAGACAGTATAGCGGGAATTCTTGAAGCTATGGGCTTAGAATCAACTGGAGCTCATGGAACAATACTTGCGCTAGCTATACTTACTGACGCTGTAAAAAAAGGAGGTGCCATGGCAGTTTCGCATGTTGGAGGCTTGAGTGGTGCATTCATACCAGTAAGTGAAGACGCCTTAATGATGGAAGCTTTTAGAAGAGGTTCGATGAGCATAGAAGAGCTTCACGCACTTTCAGCAGTTTGCAATACTGGGGTTGACATGCTACCAATACCTGGTGATACTCCAGCTGAAACAATAGCAGGCATAATTGCAGACGAAATGGCGCTCGCGATTACTTTAGATAAAAGCTTAGGAGTAAGAGTAATTCCAGTTCCAGGAAAAAAGGCCGGAGATGAGGTTGAGTTTGGTGGATTACTTGGGAAATCTGTTGTAGTAGAAGTAAAAAGATTTAGCAACGAAAAACTAATTAACAAAAAAGGTACAGTTCCTTCTTTCGTAGAAAGATTAAAGAAAGGATAGCCTTTGGTTTTCTTTAAAGATAAAATTTATGGAAAAGTGTCTAAAAATCTAGAACTTTAGTTCGTAGGAAGAGCACAATAAAAACTTAAGTATTGTTAAAACTGAGTTATGTTTGTGCGTTGCATTAGTAAATCATGGACACGATGCACAGAGAACTTAAAGAATACTTGAAAAAAGTCATTCTTGATAAGAGATATCTAATAGTTTTACAACACTTACAAAAGGCTAACGTAGATTATGGGAAATCAATTATGCTTAACACTAAGATACCCATTCAGGAAGTAGTAAGTATACTGACTCATCTCGAAGAGATGAAGCTCATAGAGAGAGTGCAAGGTGCTGCTCTAAAGAATACGGAAGCTAAACTCAAACTAAGTCCAGAAGTGCACAAGCATCACACTTATTATACTTTAACGAAAAGTGGAAACCACTTGCTGAGATACACTACTCAAGACGAACTTATAAGTGCCTATATTGAAGTACTAAGTGAAGACGACCTTGCTGTTCAATTGATGAAATTAGCTGAAAAGCTCAACGCCGATCATGCGTTAACTTACGCTAAAATAACCCGCAAAAGGCTAGAAGAAGTTACCCCAAAACTGGAGGAACTGGTAAGGATGGGGATCCTTGAAGAGACTAACTCGAAGATCATTAAGTTTGGAGATAGGAAATCTAAACCCAAGAAAGAAACGAGAACACATCATAAATACTATGGTCTTTCTAGAATGGGAGAACTCGTAGTACGTGAAATGAAAAGAAGGGGAATCACATCAAGGTAACAATTTTAACCCTTAGGCCAGCTCTAACCTTACTTGATCTCTCTTTAAACTTTGAGCTATGCATTTGGCACCTCTATCGTAGTCTTGTTTAATGTTATTCTCTTTTACTTTCTCATTACAAAAGTACGAAAAGCTTTTCTTTTTAGGATTTTACCGACTAATAGCGTTGAAATGCTCAATTTGTGGAAAAGAAAAGACAATAGCTAGAACAGTAGGGATTTGTTTAGATTGCATAAGAGATGAAAAAACTGACATAAAAGAGCGTATACCGATTTTTCATAGGAGTAGAACGAAGTTTGGGCTGCCTAAGCTTCCACCAAAAAGTGCTCGTGGACTAAAGTGTAATTTATGCGGTAACGAGTGCACTCTGGACATTGGAGAAGTTGGCTACTGTGGGCTCAGAAAAAATGTTGGCGGAAGAATTGAACACCTTTCAACTAGCACTCAAGGGTTGTTCTTTGAGTACCTTGATCCTCATATTACTAATTGCTGTAGCAGTTGGTTTTGTCCTGGTGGCACAGGAAGAGGATTTCCCAAGTATGCGTATAAGGAAGGGCCAGAGTATGGCTACTATAACATGGCTGTTTTTCTCTACGGATGTAACTTCGATTGTTTGTTTTGCCAAAACTATGAGCATAAAAACTTGGCAAACGTTACTGCTAAAAGCTACGAAACTTTAGCAGAAGAAATACTTGAAAATGAACTGGTTTCTTGTGTTTGTTTCTTTGGAGGCTCCCCAGAACCTCAGCTCCCATTTTGTTTAAGCGTTTCTAGGAAAGTAATTGAAGAAAAGAAAAGAATCATAAGAATTTGTTACGAGTGGAATGGATGTGGAAATAGTAAGCTAGTAAAAGAAGCCGCAGAAACCTCTTTCGTAACGGGAGGAAACATAAAGTTTGATTTGAAGTTCTTCAGTGAAAACTTAAGCTTAGCAATAAGTGGTGTTTCTAACAAGCTTGCTTTTGAGAATTTTAAAACGATAGCAGAAGAATTTTGGAAGGATTGTGAAGTTCCTATACTTACGGCAACGACTTTGTTAGTTCCTGGCTATGTTGATGAACTTGAAGTAGAAAATATAGCTAGGTTTATTTCGAGTCTAAGCGAAGACATACCATATAGTTTGCTGGTGTTTTATCCTTGCTATGAAATGTCGGACCTACCGGTAACTCCGCTTAAGCAGGTTGTAGAATGTTATGCTGTAGCCAAAAGACATTTAAAAAATGTAAGAGTAGGAAATCTACATTTATTGGGAGTTAGCATGAAAGAAATAGAAGAATTAAGCAAAAAGAAGGCTCTGTAAAATAAAAATAGAGTGAACGATACAATTTATTAAAGAGAGAGCTTCTTAAAGAGAATTTCCTTGACAAACTTTATGGCGACAAAAGTAAACATAAAACCAAATCCTACAGTTCACTTAGTCGACTTCGAAGCTAAAAATGTTGAAACACTTAGACAACTAATGAAGGGAAAAACTCACGGCGGCTCTCCCGATGCATGGCTAAACCTAGGATTTACTGTTCCTCTAGAGTTTGTAGGAATTACCTACGAAGTTTACTGTAGTAGAGTTTGTTCACATCAGATGGTTAGGCATAGGATTGGTACAAGCTTCATTCAGCACAGTGGTAGGTTTGGCTACTATAAAGAATGTGGAGATGGCGCATATACGTTCATACTTCCAAGATCGCTTATTAAAGAAAGAGGAAAGGAGATCGAAGGATTATTTTCAGAAGTTATTTCTAAGTATGAGCTGTTGGCAAGCTCGAAAGTGCCTTTAGAAGAAGCGCGTAGAGTAATTCCAGAAAGTATTCAAACTTTTCTAATAGTGAAGTTTAACTTAAGAAGCCTTGGAAGCTTCCTTAGACAAAGGTTATGTAGCATGGCTCAGCCAGAGATAAGGTATGTTGCCTTGGATATGTTTAGTCAGCTATCAAAAAAGTTTAATGAGCTACAGATTGACGCTAAGTTAGTAAACAAATACTTACTTCCACCTTGCGCAACAATGGGTTACTGTTTAAACGTAGAAAAGGCAAATAAAGAATGCTTAAGAAATGGGTTGTTTAGAGCTATTGAAGAACATGCGCCAGAAGATAGAGTAAACGAATTGAAAAAGTTTGTGGAATCTTTCGCGTAGTTTGCTCTTGTTAATAAGTATTTTTTAATTTCCAAAACTATTTCAAGCTTTTTTATCTCCTGCATTAAAGGCGAGGTTTTGCAAGTAGAAAAGAGATAAATATTTTTACTGGGGATAAGCTTCAATGAAACTTGAAGTTTATGGACTAAAACTACCAGAAATAAAGGTTGGAGATGACCTTTCAAAGCTAATAGTTGAATCAGCTTTTGAACAGCATACTGAAATAAAAGACAACGACATAATAGTAGTGACTTCCAAAGCATTGTCAAAGTCAAAAGGTTACGTAGTAAAGCCTCAGGAGAAAACTTCTAAGAAGGTAGAAAAGATAGCTAAAACTCTTGGAAAGCCCCCAGGGGAAGTTGAACTTATCTTAAAGCTTTCAAGTAAAGTTGTTGCAGTTGTTCCAGTTTACGAAATACTGAAGGAGTCTACGTTTCCATCTTACTTCACGGAATCTCCAGAAGAAGCAAAGCATCTTTTAGAATCTGACAAGTCATTCTTTCTTGTGCAAATGCAGGATGGAAGGATAGCTTCAGACGCCGGTATAGATGCTTCGAATGTTCCAGCCGAATGCTACGTTTTCACACCGCCAGACCCAGACAAAGAAGCAATGGAGCTAGCAAAGAAGATAAAAAGTGTTACTGGAAAGGAAGTTGCTGTAGTTGTTACGGATACTGAATTTAGTATAACGAAGTTTGGAAGTATAGATGTTGCAATAGGCTCTTACGGAATAGAACCAATAAAGAGAAAATTTGCTTCAAAAGATAGATTCGGAAAACCAAAGTATGGAGGAGTAGATATAGTAGTTGATGAGATTGCAGCTACTGCAGCTTTACTCATGGGGCAAGCAGCTGAAGGAATTCCAGTAGTTATAATAAGAGGGCTGAATTACAAAAAAGCGGAAGAAGGACTAAGTAAATCGTACATTCCGAGAGAGATTTTACAAAAAGGTATTTTCCTTTCTTTGCTGTACACAGTAAAGTATAAGCTTCTTAACTTCTTTTACTCATTACTTTATGGGTCTTCGTGAACAGCGATCTTTTTAGAAGGAAGAGATATTTCGTTTAAAGCATGTTTTCAGCAAACATCAGTTCTGCTGTTAAAACTGCTCCACCTCCCGCTCCCCTTACAACATTGTTTGAAAGCAAAGTTAGCATAAGAGAATTTTGAGAACTTGCCTTCCTTAACCTACCAACTACGACACTCATCCCAGCCACGGAACCCGCCATACAATCGAGCCTTGGTTGAGGTCTGTCTTTTCTTTCGTCTAAGATTATAACATTCTCTGGAGCAGAAGGCAACTTTAGGAGTTGGGGCTTACCCTTAAAAGAAGCTAAGACATTTTTTACTTCTTCAATGCTAAAGCTCTTCCTTGTTTTTAAGAACACAGACTCAAGATGACCATTTACAGTTGAAACTCTATTGCATGAAACGTTTATACTTATATTTGCAGGCTTGATTGAATCTTTTTCTAAGGTTCCAAGTATCTTTAGGGCTTCATTTGATACTTTCTCTTCCTCGTTTTCAATGTATGGAATGACGTTTGCAATGATGTCAAGAGAAGGCACTCCAGGATAACCTGCGCCCGAGAGGGCCTGCATCGTTGTTACAACAACTTCCTCTATTCCAAAGTGGTCATAGATTGGCTTCAGAACAATAGCCAATCCAACAGTCGTGCAATTGGGTGTCGTAACTATGAAGCCATCCCAACCTCTTCTCCTTTTTTGTACTTCAATCAATGCTAAATGGTCTGGATTTACTTCAGGAATTACAAGAGGAACATCGCTTTCCATCCTATAAGCGCTAGCATCGCTTATAACTTTGAATCCTCTTTTGGCAAGCTCTTGCTCAATGTAAAGAGCTTCGTTCGTAGGAAGTGCTGAGAAAAAGAGGTCACTTTTCATAGATTCAACGTCTGTCTTTTCGATTGTCATTTCTAGTAAACTTTCATCTATTTTACCTTCGTCAAACTTTACAACTTCTTTCAACTTTTTTCCAACTGAAGATTTTCCAGTAATGTGCTTTACCTCAAAGAAGGGATGCTTTGACAGAAGCTTTAGATACTCCTGACCAGCCATTCCAGAGGCTCCAAGTACAGTTACTTCTAGCTTATCCAGCTTTACCACCCCCTACAAAGCTCTCATGAAGATTGCAAACCAGTTCTTTAAGATAATCTCTATCTACTACGATCTCTAACTTAGGCTTACTGGCACTAAACTTTAACTCTTCCACCTGTACCTTTAGTTGGCGCATTAAGCTAGCTACATCTCCTAGAAAGCTAAACTGCTTTACACCATTTCCAATGAGGGCAACTCTAGAAAGCTTACTTGCCTTATGGCTTTTGTATGCTATGAGCTTTACAGTGTTTATGTAGTTTCTTGGAATGTCCCAACTTATGCATGTCTTCGAATTTTCAATTGAGCCAACTAAAACATTAGTTCTTGGGCGAAACATTAGTATTGGCTCAAAGGTTTTCCTATGAAGTCTCTTAACGCCATATAGGCTAGCCTCATATGCTTCTTCAAAGTTCATGAACTTAACTACTCTTGGCTTTACTTCAAACACGCCATTTATAGACAATATTCCAGGAGTATCGGTAAGGAGATGAATAACGCTTGCATTTAAAGCAGTTCCAGCTATTGTTGCAGTGTAATCAGAACCCCCTCGCCCAAGCGTATGAGTATGCCCGCTTAGGTCTCCACATATGAAGCCTTCCATAACAGGAACCCTTGAATCCTTGAAGCACTTAAGGATAAAGTCTCTTGTCCTGTTAAACGTTAAGTTGTAGTCTACTGAATTCTGAAGTTCATCTGCCACTATTACTTCTGTCGAGTTAATGTCTGCTGTTTTTAGCCCAAGGCTTTCAAGTGCTGTTATCATTAATTTCTTGCTTATTTTTTCTCCAAAGCTTAGCGCATGGTCGAAAACGTTTCTATCTTTAGTTCTTTGAAATACCGCTACAACTTGCTTTAGTTGATCCAACTGTTCTTGAACTTCCTTAACTAAGTTTTTGCCTCCCACAGCTGAAGCTGTTTCCAAGTAACGAGATTCTACGTATTCTAAAGACTTTACTTCGCCACTTAGTGAAGAAAGTATGGCATCAGTAATGCCGCTCATTGCAGACACAACAACTAAAGTTTCGTAGTTGCTAAAGTAATCCTTGATTTGATGAGCAATGTTCTCGTAGCTAGAAGCCTCATTAAGCATTGAACCACCAACTTTAACGACAGCTATTTCCTTCATCCTTAACCACCTCTAATTATTGATACTATGTCGCTAAGAAGAGCATGAGCAGTCTCTAGTGGTCCGGCACCCTTTCCAACTACGAAGATGTTGTTAACGGAAGATTTTATCCTAATTGCGTTAAGAGTATCATTAACGTTGCTCATCGGATCTGAATAAGGATAGCCAGAAAGCTTTACCTGAGCTTTTCTTAAATTAAAGCTGATTACACCTACGTACTTTGGAACTTCATTCTTTTTCAAAATTGATTTAATTTTCTCCTCCTGTTTCGTTATTGGAGTTCTTCTTACTTCTTCCATCTTCAAATTGTAACCTAAAGTATTTGCAACTATTACAAGCTTGGCTGCAGTGTCTAACCCTTCTAGGTCTAGTTTTGGATCAGACTCAAGAATTCCTAATGCTTTAGCATTGGCTAAAGCTTCTTCAAAAGATAGGAAATCTTTAGAGATTTTTGTTAATATATAGTTCGTTGAACCGTTCAGTATCCCTTCAACTTCTTCAACATCGTATAGCCTAATTTGAGAAAGCATATCAACTATTGGAGTCCCAGCCATAACAGTTGCTTTGTACTTAAATTTTAGATTTCTTTTAGAAGATTCTTTCATCACATCTTCAAACATTAGTGCCACAGGAGACTTATCAGCAGTAACGACATTGCAACCATTCTTTAAAGCAGTTAAGGAAAGACGGATTCCCGGGCTATCTTTAGAATAAACAGTTGGAGTTACTACTACAACGATATTTGGCTGAGCTATACCTAAAGCTTCTTCAAAACTAATTCCCTTTTTTCCTTTCTCAGTACTAGAAACCTCTCCTCTTCTTGCATTAAGTAGGCTAAGGAGGTCTTCTTCGGTAAAGCCTTCAGCATCTAGCGCGACTCCATTTGAGTCCATGACTCCAACAATTTTTAAGTCGTAGTTTTGCTTTACAAGTAGCTCTCTCTTAGAGAGTATTAGCTTTACAAAAGCCCTCCCAACATTTCCAAAGCCGCATAGGAAAACCTTATTCATTACGACTACCTCCTTCAACTACCTTTGCTCCAAATTGACTTGGAGTAGTTACGCAATGAGAAGCGGCTATGCCATGACTTATGAAAAATCCTGAAACCGCTTTTGCAACCTTGTTTGCGGTGCTTTCACGACTACAAACTGCAAACACTGTAGGACCCGCGCCGGAGATATTAAAGCCTAAGGCACCTTCCGAAAGTGCTAGTTTCTTTGCTTCCCAGTAAAATGGAATTAGTTTGCTTCTTTCTTTTTCGACGATGAAATCACTGGAAACAGCCTCTCCGATTAGCTTTAGGTTGTTGTTGAGAATGCCGACCACTAACCTTGCAACTTGAAAACTTTGAACAACATAAGTTCTTAGGTCAACTGCATTTGGCAGTATGCTTCTAGCGAGTTTAGTCTTAAAGTTACCAAACTTTATTTTTGGAGTAATTAATGCAAGATAAAAGTTTGGAGCGTTTAGCCTTATGACTTTCATAGTACTTGGGTCTACTAAAACAATCCCTCCAAAAAGAGATGCTGAAACGTTATCATAGTGCGGAGCCCCACTCACGATGGATTCGCCATTACCAGCGTGGTAAACCATCTCCTCATCACTCAAGTTAATGTTCAACAATCTTGAAAGGCCAAAAGTTACTGCAGCAGCAGTTGCTCCTGAACTTCCTAGGCCAGCAGCAACAGGAATTCCCTTCTTTACTTTTATTAGAACATCTAAGTTATTAATGTTGTAACTTTCAATTATAGATTTTGCGGCGCCATAGGCAGTATTTTGATTACCTCCTGGCAAAGTTTCGTTTACTACTTCAACTTCTACATTACCATTTCCTTCTTTAACCTCTACTTCAACTTCATCTTTGAAGGAACTTATTGCAACAGATGCAATATCAAAACAGGGGCCAATGTTTGCGATTGACGCTGGAGCCTCAACTTTTAGCGAAGCACTTACTACTTCATTAAGATTGTATGGAAGCATTAGCTTTCACCTCCTTTAGATTTAAGCTTGATAGATTTCTTATTAGGCCGACGGCCTCGTTAACGTTTAAAGCATTTAGTAAAGAATATTCATGTGAGGAATTTGTGTCAGGATCCTTAAGAGCATGGCCTGTCGCGATTGCAACTACAGTTTCATCCTTCTTTACTACTCCTTGTTCTACAGCACTTAGTACTCCTGCAACAGCGGCAGCGCTAGCAGGCTCAACTCCAATTCCCTCATGTCTTGCTAACAACCTTTGTGCTTTTATTATTTCTTCATCCTTTACTGCAGTGAAGCAACCTTTACTTTCTTTTACTGCTCTTAGGGCTCTCTTTCCGCTAGCAGGGTTTCCTATTCTTATTGCTGTAGCTACAGTTTCTGGGTCGCTCATTGGTTCTGGTACATCGAGCCCCTTTCTAAAGGCGTTTACCAACGGTGCAGCTCCACTTGCTTGGACTCCAAGTAGCCTTGGAAGTTCCTTTACCAAGCCGAACTTTTTTAATTCGAGAAGACCTTTCCATACTGCTGAAATATTTCCTGCGTTTCCAACTGGTAAAGCTATCCAGTCTGGAACCTTGTTAAGCTCATCTATTATTTCAAACACGACAGTCTTTTGCCCCTCTATCCTCCAAGGATTAATTGAGTTTAAAGGGTAGACTAGTCCCAACGAGCTTGCTTGAAGTATTACTTGCAGTGCATCATCAAAATTTCCTTCAATTGTAATAGTTGTTGCACCATATAGGATGCTTTGCGACAACTTACCCTTTGCCACTTTCCCCTTTGGAACCACTATTACTGGCTCAATTCCAGCCCTCCTTGCATAAGCAGACATGCTAGAAGAAGTGTTTCCAGTTGAGGCGCATGCAACTAGCTTTACTCCTAGATAATTAGCGAAAGATACTGCAACGCTCATTCCTCTGTCTTTAAAGCTTCCAGTTGGATTAGAACCCTCGAATTTAATGAAGAGCGCACTTAATCCTAGTTCTTTGGAAATTGAACGCGAAGGGATTAGCGGAGTTCCACCTTCGCCCATAGTAACTATAGTTGCATCTTTTGGTAGGGGAATTAGTTCTCTGTACCTCCATAAGTTGAACTTTCTTTTTCTAAGTGAACTCCATGAAAGCTTGTGCGCAACTTTGTTAAGCTTAACTTCCAGAAGTTCACCACAGTCACAGAGTATTCTTTTGTCTAGTAAATCAAACTGCTTGCCACATTTTGTGCACACTAATCTGTTTGGCGCATGTTCATCACGACACGAAAGTTAAAATACTAGGTATATAAATGTTTCTCTCTTTGAGAAAGATTGCAACTTAGAGCCATTCCAGCCTTTCTGTTGCTTTTTAAGTAAGAATCCATGATCCATTTAATGAGAAATTAAAACAATCCTTACGTAAAAAGCCTCCGAATTACCGGAGTGCTAAGCCCTTAATTTAAATTAACGTTTCCTTCAAAAGAAAACTTGAAACTTCTTTAGCGTTAATTAGTTTTAATTAGAACATCCTTAAGCCCTTCTTTAAGGCTTACCTTTGGTTCAAAACCAAGAACTTCTTTAGCCTTTGTAATATCGGCCCAGCTTTTATCTATATCTCCAGGTCTTGGACTTGAGTAAATAGGGCTAACGTTTACACCAGCTATACTTATCATGAGGTGCGCGAGTTCTTCTATGCTTACCTGACTTCCTGAAGCTATGTTGAATACTCCAGTACAGTCCGAATTTAAAGAAAGTTCGATTGCTCTGCATACATCTTTTATATGTATGAAGTCTCTTGTTTGCTTTCCATCTCCAAGTATTATTGGAGGCTCGTTTGTTAAAAGCCTTTCAGAAAAATTTTTTATCACGGCAGCGTAGCTTGATTGTCCAGGTCCATATACGTTGAAGAGCCTCAACACTATTGTTTTAAGCTTTGAAGAGTAGTATTCTATAATGCTTTCACCTAGAAGCTTGCTTAAGCCATAGGGCGATATTGGCTTTAGGGGGTGGTCTTCTCTTATTGGAAGCTTCTTAGGAATTCCGTACACCGCTGCAGAACTAATAAAGACAAGTCTTTTAACTCCTGATGAAACACATGCCTCAGCAACAGAAGCCGTTCCCAGTACATTGTTGTTTAAGTATTCCAAGGGCCTCTTCGTAGACTCTTCAACATCTACATAAGCTGCGCAGTGAACTACAGCATCAAAGCTACCCAGTTCATCTTTAAGCTTTTTATCCCTTACATCCATCCTTGTTATCTTTATGTTCTTAGACTTTAAGATTTCAACAGCTCTTTGAGAAGATCTCTCAAGAGAATCAAGTACTTCTACCTCATAGCCCTTGTCAGCTAAATAGATGGAGAGGTTGTGGCCTATGAAGCCCGCACCGCCTGTTATTAAAATCTTCATAGCTATCTGGCACTTAATGTTCTCTTGACTTCATAAGTTTTTGCTCTGAGAGTTAAGGAGCTTTAA